>CAZYZM010000014.1:0-15391 GCA_964651935.1 uncultured Candidatus Saccharibacteria bacterium | reverse complement strand
GGCCTCAAGGTCCTGCATATCGACGCGCAGAAGGGCGAGATCATCATTTCCGGCGCCGTTCCGGGCGCGCGCGGCTCCCTGGTGGAAATAATCGCTGCATAATTTTTACTACTATGGCTACTTCAAAGACCACCACGACCGCAAAGAAGGCTCCGGCCAAGGCTGCAGCTAAGGCCGCTGCGAAAGCTCCTGCTGCAAAGAAGGCTCCGACGAAAGCTGCCGCACCGGTTGCCGTGAAGGCTCCTGCAGGCGCGCTCGAGGCGAAGATCTTCACTATGGCAGGCAAGGAGAACGGCTCCATCTCGCTTCCGGCCGAGATCTTCGGCGCGAAGTGGAACGCCGACCTCGTGCACCAGGTCGTCGTCGGCATGCAGGCGAACGCGCGCCAGAGCATCGCGCACACCAAGTTCCGCGGCGAGGTTTCCGGCGGCGGCAAGAAGCCGTGGAAACAGAAGGGTACCGGCCGCGCGCGCCACGGTTCTAACCGCTCCCCGATCTGGGTCGGCGGCGGCGTCACGCACGGTCCGCGCGCAGAGAAGGATTACTCCGTGAAGATCAATCGCAAGATGCGCGTAGCTGCGCTCAAGTCGGTGCTCTCGCGCAAGCTCGCAGACGGCGAGGTCATCTTCGTCGAAGCGCTCGCCTTCGAGAAGCCGGCTACCAAGGAGGCGAAGGGTGCGCTCGTCGCCATCGCCAAGGCTTCCGGCCAGGACCAGCTCGCTACCAAGCGCAAGAACGCCGCGGTCGTCGCCTTCGCGCAGAAGGACGCGACGGCAGAGAAGTCCCTGCGCAACATCGGCTCGGTCATCACCGAAGAACTGCGCAACCTCAACCCGGTCGACCTTATGAACAAGAAGTACCTCGTGATCGCGTCTCCGAAGGAAGCGCTCCAGGTGCTCGCTAGCCGCCTCGGCGCATAACCCTCAACCGTATGGCACTCTTTTCCAACACCACCCCGAAGACCGCGAAGCCGTCGCAGAAGAAGGCGAAGGCTCCCGTAGCTTCTGCGAAGCAGAAGGCGCTCGCGCGCGAGGACGGACGCCTCTCCCAGGTGCTGAAGGCCCCGTGGTTCTCCGAGAAAGCGCTCATCGGCACCGAGAACGGCGTGTACGTCTTCCAGATTCCTGCCGACGCTACGAAGCCCGAGATAGCCGCCGCTATCGAGAAGCTCTACAAGGTTACGCCGGTGAAGGTCCGTATCGCGAACCTTCCGGCAAAGACCGTCTCGCTGCGCACGCGCCGCGGCGTGGGCACCCGCGCCCGCCGCCACAAGGCGTACGTGTACCTCAAGAAGGGCGATAGCATCGCGTTCGCATAGCGCGCCTAACGAGAAGATCATGAAAACCTACAAGCCAACATCCAAGAGCCGCCGTCAGATGACGACCCTCGACTACAAGAAGCTCCTTTCTGGCGACAAGCCGATGAAGAGCCTCCTGTCGAGCAAGAAGCGCCAGGCGGGCCGCAACAACGCCGGCCGCATCTCGGTACGCCACCAGGGCGGAGGCCACAAGCGCCGCCTGCGCGATGTCGATTTCACCTACAACAAGAAGGACATCCCTGCGCGCATCGAGACCGTCGAGTACGACCCGTACCGCACCGGCTTCATCTCCCGCGTCGTGTACGCCGACGGCGAGCGCCGCTACGTGCTCGCGCCTAAGGACACGAAGGTAGGCGATACGTTCGTCGTAGGCGAGAGCGCTCCCGTGAAGCGCGGCAACCGCCTCCCGCTCGGCAAGATCCCGTCCGGTACCTTCGTCTACAATATCGAGCTCAAGCTCGGCGCCGGCGCCCGCCTCGTGCGCTCCGCCGGAAACTATGCCGAGGTCCTCGCGCATGACGCCGGCTACACGCAGCTCAAGCTCCCGTCTACGGAAGTGCGCCGCGTTTCCGACCTCTGCTACGCCTCTGTCGGCGCGGTCGGCAACGAGGAGTCCCGCCTCGTCAACTACGGAAAGGCCGGGCGCTCCCGCTGGAAGGGTATCCGCCCGACGGTCCGCGGTACGGCCATGAATCCGGTCGACCATCCGCATGGCGGCGGCGAAGGACGCCAGGGCCGCGGCCTCCGTCGCGCGAAGTCCCTCTGGGGACGCCCGACCGGCAAGGGACAGAAGACCCGTACGCCGAAGAAGTACTCCAACGTCTTCATCGTCTCGCGTCGCAAGGTCGGCAAGAAGCGCTAAGGAGCCAGAAAAAGCCCCGCATCGCGGGGCTTTTTCCTTTTGAACCCTGTCCCGGACAGCCAGCACGGAATACCACAATTAATTGTGGTATTCCGTAAAATCCATATGCAAGATCTTAGCGCTTCCGGTACTCGTATGTCGCGGCGAGTATCACGACCGCGACCGAGATGGCGGTAACGACGTAGTCCTTCGCATGGAAGACATTCCGGAGGACCATGTTGAGCAGGATGATGAAGAGTATGAGGGCGATGAGCTTTGCGAGGAATTTCATAGGTGATAGATGATTTTGATTAGGATGCTAGCGGGAATAGCCGCTTTTCACGGAGGGAAGGCTCGAGAGCGGAAGGGGAAGCTCGATGGTGCCGAGCGCGTACGGCCCGACCTGATACGGCGGGAAGACTATGGTGAGCGTGTCGGTATCGATATACCAGGTCTGGAAGCTCTCGGTTGCAGGCGTGGTGCCGTCGGCGATATAGTCGGTGTCTACCTCGGACACGGATACCTGCGCATGCTGCGCGACGATGGGCGGCAGCTTGGCACGGGCGATTTCGGAGAGAGCCTGCAGGTACGGGGCCCCGGCGGCGAAGATATCGGCCAGGGAAAGCTCTGCGCCGGTCGCCGTGTCGAAGGTGAAGGTGCGGAAATAGGTGTTCGGATGGGCGCCGAGCGTGTCCTCGTATACCTGGAACACGTATGAGACGGTGTTCGCGCTCGCATGCATCTTGTATTCGGCAGAAAGAGCCTCCTTGCGCTCATCCAGCCGCATGAGCTTCACGTCCTCAGGAGTGAGATTCGCGAAGTCGCCGTTCTGCTTGAACTGTGTGGCGATGGTCTGCATCTCGCCTTTCATAGCTGCCACTGCGCGGGCGTCTGCAGCCGCGCTCACGCTCGCCAGCGGCGTGGCGGCGGGATACGCGAGGTCGATATCGTAGTACTGGGCGTGCTCCGTTATATGGGCCGGCTCTGCCGTGGCTGCGGGGGTCGTCGTGGCCGTTCCGGGCGTCGAGGTGCCCGTTTCAGTGCTCGGAGCCACGGCCGTGCGGGTGCCGAACGCATACCAGGCCGCTACTGCCACGAAGGCCGCGATGAGTATTCCCACGAAAATGACCGCCCAGTGCTTGTGTCTCAAATCCATATTCTGTACATAATACACCCTTTTGGACCCCCGGAGCAGACCTTCCCGAAGGCGCGCGGAGGGTTGCAGGCCTCGTTCCGAGCACGCCGGAGGGAAGGTCTGCGAAGCTGTTTGACACCGCTACGTATTTCCTATACATTAGTCCTATCTCGCGCCTAGCGCGGGCTTTTAATTAGCGCGCCAAAATCACTTGGCGGCTGATACAAACCTACGACATGTCTCGATCACTCAAGAAAGGTCCCTACGTGGACGTCAAGCTCCTCAAGAAGGTAGCTGACAAGAAGCCGTCTTCGACGGGGGTCATCAAGACGTGGGCGCGCGCAAGCCAGATAGCTCCGGAATTCGTCGGATTCACGTTCGGCGTGCATAACGGCAAGCAGCATGTCGAGGTCCTCGTTACCGAGGATATGGTCGGCCACCGCCTGGGAGAGTTCTCCCCGACGAAGAAGTTCGTCCGTCACGGCGGAAAGATGCAGAAGGAGCTCGAGCAGAAGCGCAAGGACGCCGAGATAGCTGCAGCTAAGGCCGCGAAGGCAGCGCCGGCAGCAGGCAAGAAATAGCTAGATTTTCCGTAGACCTATGAAAGCTCATCTCGCTAGCCACAACCAGCCGCCGCGCAAAGTCCGCCTCGTGACCGACATGGTCAAGGGGAAGAAGGTGCAGCAGGCCCTGAACGAGCTCACGTTCCTGCCGAAGCGCGCGGCGCTGCCGGTATACAAGCTCATCGCTTCCGCTGCGGCCAATGCCGCATCGCAGGGCGCGAAGATCGAAGATCTTCGCGTACAGAACATCACGGTCGACAGCGCCGGCATGCTGGTGAAGTACCGTCCGCGCGCCATGGGCCGCGCAGCGCCCGTACGCCGCCGCAAGAGCAAGATTTCCGTCGTCCTCGCCGATGACGCCGCGTAAGCATTGAATTTTCCACTACCATGACTCACACCGTACATCCTTACGCACACCGCCTCGGCGTCATCCGCGACTGGCGCAGCCGCTGGTTCGCTGGCGACAAGAAGACCTTCCGCGAGAACCTCGCGGTCGACCACGCTATCCGCACCTATCTTTCCAAGAAGCTGCGCGGCATGCACATCGCAGAGATCGAGATCGAGCGCTCTCAGGCTGAGATACGCGTTATCCTCCACACGGCGCGTCCGGGCCTCGTCATCGGCCGTTCCGGCGAGAACGCGACCAAGCTCCGCAAGGAACTCGGGCAGATCATCCAGAAGGCCGCACCGAACCACGGTCGTCAGGTGAAGCTCGACATAATGGAGATCCGCCAGCCGGAGACGTCCGCTGCCGTCGTCGGCATGATGGTCGTCGAGGGCCTCGAGAAGCGCATGCCGTTCCGCCGCGTGCTCAAGAGCACGGTCGAGAAGGTGATGGCGTCCCGCGACGTTATCGGCGTTCGCGTGGTCATTTCCGGCCGCCTGAACGGCGCCGACATGTCGCGTACAGAAGCTATCAAGAGGGGCCGCATCCCGCTTCAGACCTTCCGCGCGAATATCGACTACGCGCACCAGGAAGCGCACCTTCCGTACGGCGTTATCGGCATCAAGGTATGGGTGTATCTGGGCGACCAGTTCTCCATGGATGCACCGGTATCCGAGGCGGCAGCCCCGCGCACGCCTTCCCGCGGCCCGCGTAACTCGTAATCTCTTTCAATAATCTTTTGGCCTATGCTGTTTCCCAAGAAAGTAAAGCACCGCAAGTGGCAGACCGGACGCAAGTCTCCGGAGAAGCTCGCGCGTCCTGATACCCGCGGCGTTACGCTCGCCTTCGGCTCGCACGGCCTCAAGGCCACGACGCCGCACCGCATCACCTCCAACCAGATCGAGGCGGCCCGCAAGGTCCTTACCCGCGTAACGGGCAAGGGCGGCAAGATGTGGATCCGCATCTTCCCGGACCGTCCGGTAACCCAGAAGCCGGCCGAGGTAGGCATGGGTAAGGGTAAGGGCGATCCGAAGCACTTCGTCTTCGAGGTGCGTCCGGGCCGTATCATGTTCGAGCTCGACGGCGTCGACGACGCGAAGGCCCGCGACGCGCTCCGCCGCGCCGGCGCCAAGCTCCCGCTCAAGACGAGTGTCGTAACCCGCGACCAGCACTAAGATTTACGTATGAAGAAGCTTGAACTGAAAGAGAAGTCCGTAGAGGAGATGACGAAGATGCTCGCCGAGAAGCGCGAGGAGCTCCGTGAATTCCGCTTTTCCGGCATGGGCCGCATGAAGGACTCTTCTGCACCGAAGAAAGTCCGCGCCGACATCGCCCGTATCATGACCGAGCTCGGCTCACGCACGAACGCCTAACCTTTATCCTATGGAACACACCACCTCTAAGCCCCAGACCTTCCGCGGAACCGTCGTCAAGACGGCCATGAAGGACACGGCAACGGTCGCCGTATCGCGCTACGTGAAGCACCCGAAGTACAAGAAGTACCAGGTCCGCACGAAGAAGTTCCAGGTCCATGACCCGGAGAACACGGCGAAGGTCGGCGATCAGGTTACGATCGTCGCGACGGCGCCTATCTCGAAGCTCAAGCGCTTCGCCCTCAAGTCTATCGACGTCGCGTACGTCGCGCCTGAAGAGGCATAATCCTATAATTTACTAACCATCCGCGTATGCTTCAGCCACAATCCATCGTAACCGTCGCAGATAATTCAGGCGCAAAGGTCGCCCGCGTCTTCAAGGTGCTCGGCGGGAGCAAGCGCCGCTATGCCGAGCTTGGCGACGTGGTCGTCGTATCGGTGCAGACGGCCGAGCCGCGCAAGCCGGTGAAGAAGAAGGACATCTACAAGGCGGTCATCGTCCGCCAGAGCAAGCCGTTCCGCCGCGCCAACGGCTCCTATGTCCGCTTCGATGACAATGCGGTCGTCTTGATCGAGAAGCAGGGCAAGACCATGGGTCCGAAAGGCAACCGCGTATTCGGTCCGGTGCCGCGCGACCTCATCGAGAAGGGGTGGCAGAGCATCGCGAGCCTCGCGCCGGAAGTCGTGTAACCCCGAAGCATATGAAGATGAAACTCAAGAAAGGCGACACCGTGATGGTGATCTCAGGAAAGGACAAGGGCAAGCAGGGGACCATCCTGCATGCCTACCCGGCTACGAACAAGGTAGTCGTCGACGGCGTCGCTATCTACAAGCGGTCGCTGCGCGCACGCCAGGGCCAGAGCGGCTCCATCGTCGAGCGCCCGCGCGCTATCGACGCGTCGAATGTCATGTTCGTCGATCCGAAGGAGAAGAAGCCGACGCGTATCGGTCGCCGCGTCGAGGACGGGAAGATCGTCCGGTTCGCCAAGAAGAGCGGTTCGACGCTCTCGTAACCTGCCGTTAACCTATTTGCGTATGATGATTTCAGAACAGAAGCAGAAGAGCGCCTATGAGACCCTTAAGGGCCGGTTCGAGTATCCGAACGTCATGGCTTCTCCGAAGCTCGTGAAGATAGTGGTCTCGAGCGGCGTCGGCAAGGCCAAGGATAAGGCGCGCAATGCGCTCGTCGAGAAGAAGCTCGCGCTCATTACCGGCCAGAAGCCCGCTCCGCGCGTCGCGCGCAAGTCCATCGCGTCCTTCAAGCTCCGCGAGGGCGAGGTCGTCGGCTACCAGGTAACGCTCCGCGGCCAGCGCATGTACGAGTTTCTCGACAAGCTGGTGCATATCGCGCTTCCGCGTACCCGCGACTTCCGCGGCCTGAACTCGACCGCCGTCGACGACATGGGCAATTACACCATCGGCATCCGCGAGAACACCATCTTCCCTGAAACATCGGAAGAAGACCTCAAGGATGTCTTCGGCCTCTCTATCACCCTCGTGACCACGGCCAAGACCAAGGAAGAGGCAGAGGCGTTCCTGCGCCACCTCGAGCTCCCGCTCAAGGCATAAGCCATCGTACGGGCGTACCCGCGAAAATCCTTGACCGATGTCAAGGATTTTTGGTATACGGAGTAAGGAAGGAGAACGATATGGAAGACCTGGTCTCTAACCTCATGCTCCAGGCACGGCTTCTCAGGTTCGCCTATACGGGGGCCAACATGAGCCGCATCGCCGGCTTTGAGTACCGTGTCGAGGGAACTTCTGTCATACGGTACAATCCGGATCGTTCGGCAAGCGTGGTCGAAAGCCCGCTCGAGATCGGCGAGTCTCTCAACCTGTCCCAGAAGGCGCTTCTGCGGCAGAACCGCCGCGCAGCGCTGCGCATACTGTAAGCAGGCCGTGCAAATACCTTACAAAAGCCCGCGGAAGCGATTCCGCGGGCATTTTCTTATGCGAAGAAGACACGTCTCGGAGACGCACGGAGCGTGCAGGCCCCGAGCGAGTACGTCGAAGAGACGTGTCTGCGCAGCCGTTTGACACCGTACTTCCTTACTGATACATTACTTGCACGGCTCCCCGGAGCTATTTTTCGTATGGCAAAGACCTCACAACTCGCCCGCAACGCCCGCAAGGCCAAGCTCGCCGATAAGTACGCCGCAAAGCGTGCCGAGCTTAAGGCTGCCGGCGATTACGAGGGCCTTCAGAAGCTTCCGAAGAACTCCTCGCCGGTACGCGTGAAGAACCGCTGCGCGATGAGCGGCCGCGGCCGCGGCTACATGCGCGACTTCGGCGTTTCCCGTATCGTATTCCGTGAACTCGCCCGCGAAGGCAAGATTCCCGGCGTAAAGAAAGCATCATGGTAACCGACCGCGTAGGAGATTTCATCATTCGCCTCAAGAACGCGGGTGCCATCGGCAACTCCACGGTGAAGGTGCCGCATTCCAAGCACCTCGAGGATATCGCGAACAAGCTGAAGGAGCTCGGTTTCGTCGAGCGTGTCGAGGTGTCTTCGGACGCCCCGCGCGTGCTGGAAGTTACGCTCGCGTACGCAGCCGACGGCTCGCACAAGATTCATGACGTGAAGCGCGTTTCCAAGCCGGGACGCCGCCTGTATGTCGCCAGCCGCGACGCGCACTCGGTGAAGAACGGCCTCGGCGCCGCTATCATCTCGACGCCGAAGGGCATCCTCGCCGATAAGGAGGCGCGCAAGGTCCGCGTCGGCGGCGAAGCGCTTTTCGAGATCTGGTAATCACCGCCTAATCCTTTTCCGTATGTCCCGTCTTGCAAAGAAGCCCATCCAGGTACCCGCGAAGGTCAGCATCGAGAATGCTGGCGGCGTCCTTACGGTGAAGGGCCCTAAGGAGACGCTCACCCGTTCGGTCCATTCGGCCGTGCAGGTCGAGGTAACCCCTGAGGGCGTTCTCGTTACGCCGGCAAACGACACCCGCCTGGCTCGCGCGCTCGTCGGCACCTATGCCGCTCATGTCCGCGCGATGCTCGCCGGCGTCGAGACCCCGTGGAAGAAGGTCCTCGTCGTGAACGGCGTCGGCTACCGCGTCGAGCTGCGCGGCAACGAGCTCGTGCTCAATGTCGGCTTCTCGCATCCGGTAGCGCTGCCTGTCCCGGAGGGTCTGACGGTCACGATCGCGAAGAACGTCATCACCGTCGAAGGCGCGGACAAGCAGAAGGTCGGCCAGTTCGCCGCCGAGGTCCGTGATGTGAAGCGTCCGGAACCGTATCTCGGCAAGGGCATCAAGTACGAGGACGAAGTTATCCGCCGCAAGCAGGGCAAGAAGGCCGTGTAGCGCATCTATCTTATTTTCCGTATGACCAAGCTCGCAACCTCCAAGAACGATACGCGCAAGCGGCGCCATGCGCGCGTCCGCGCGAAGGTGTCCGGCACGGCAGCACGCCCGCGTCTCGCGATATACCGCTCGAACCGCTTCGTTTCCGCACAGCTCATCGATGATGACGCAGGCCGCACGCTCGCCCAGGCGCATGGCCGCGAATTCCCAGGCGCGCAGTCCGCGCAGGCGGCTGCGGTCGGGAAGGCTATCGCCGAGCGCGCCAAGGGCGCCAGCATCTCGTCCGTCGTCTTCGACCGCGGCGGCTATGCATATGCCGCCCAGGTCCGTGCGCTCGCCGATGCAGCCCGCGAAGGGGGCCTGACCTTCTAAATTATTTACGTAGCTCTAGTATGACTGACACCGCACCAACGACCCAGGCCGACACGCAGGCAAAGCCGAGCGCGACGAGGGAGAACGCCCAGCCGCGGGAGAATACGCGCGGACGCGGCGGCATGCGCCGCCCGGGGGGCCGCTCCCCGCGCGCTCCTCGCGAGCGCAGCGAGTTCGACCAGGCGACGCTCGACGTGCGCCGCGTGGCCCGCGTGATGGCCGGCGGACGCCGCTTCTCTTTCAGCGTGACGGTCGTCATCGGCGACAAGAAGGGCCGTGTCGGGGTAGGTCTCGGCAAGGGCGCTGATACTGCGCTCGCCATAGACAAGGCGGTACGCGCGGCCAAGAAGGCGCTCATAACCGTTCCGCTTACCGCGAGCCGCTCCATCGAGCATAACGTTTCCGCGAAGTACGCGTCCTCGACGGTCGAGATCATCCCGAGCCCGGGCCGCGGCGTCGTGGCAGGTTCCGCGATGCGTACCGTGCTCGAGTACGCCGGCGTTACCGACGTTATCGCCAAGATCCAGACCCGTTCCAAGAACAAGCTCACGATCGCCCGCGCGACCGTCGAGGCTCTGAAGTCCCTTCAGGCCCGTTAATCTTTTCCGTATGCAGACGAACACCCTCAAGCCAGCACATCCTCGCATAACCAGCGCCCGCGTCGGACGCGGAGGCACGCGCGGCAAGACATCCGGACGCGGCACCAAGGGTCAGAACGCCCGCGCCGGCCACAAGAACCGTCCCGAGATGCGCGACCTGCTCAAGAAGCTCCCGAAGCGCCGCGGCCACGGCAAGAACCGCGCACGCACGGTGCGTCCGCGCACGTCCTACGTGGCCGTGAACCTTTCGGCGCTCGATGCGCGCTTCTCCGCAGGCGATACCGTCTCTCCGGTAACCCTCATGCAGAAGGGGCTCGTCCGTTCGAAGGGCGGATACATCCTTCCGGTGAAGCTGCTCGGAACCGGCAGCCTTTCCAAGGCGCTCACCGTCGAGGGCTGCGAGGCCTCCGCTTCTGCCAAGTCGGCGATCGAAGCGGCAGGGGGATCCTTCACCACAGCGTAAGCGTATGTTCGAGACCTTCTTCCACAAGCTCGGTATCATCGTAAGCGACCGCGCGCTGCGGAGCCGTATCCTTTTCATTATCGGCGCCTTCGCCGTGTTCCGTTTCCTTGCCGCTATCCCTGTGCCGGGCGTGAACCGCGGAGCGCTCGCGCAGTTCTTCGGCGCGAACGAATACCTCGGCCTGCTCTCCGTCTTTTCCGGAGGCGGCCTGAACACCATATCCCTCGTGCTCCTGGGCGTTACGCCATACATTACCGGCTCCATCATCATGCAGCTGGCGACGGTGCTTTTCCCGCGCGTGAAAGAGATGTATCAGGAGGAAGGGGAGGCCGGACGGGCGAAGTTCATCGCGATATCGCGCTACATCACCATCCCTATCGCCTTCCTGCAGGCGGTCGCCTTCCTCTCGCTGCTCGGCCGCGAGGGCATTCTCATACCGCTTACGCACCTGCAGTTCGTCTCTAACGTGTTCCTGGTCGCGGCCGGTTCCATCCTTCTTATGTGGATCGGCGAGCTCATCACGGAATTCGGTATCGGCAACGGCGTCTCGCTCATCATCTTCGCAGGCATCATCGCGCGCATTCCGGCAGGCATCGCCCAGACCCTCTACACCGCGACGAGCGCGAATATCCCCGCATATCTCGGCTTCCTCGTACTGGCGCTCGCCGTCGTATACGCGGTCGTCGTCGTGGCGGATGCGGAGCGTTCCATCCCGATAGCGTACGCGCGCCAGGTGCGCGGCGGCGCTACGGGCGCGCCCACGTACCTTCCGATACGCCTCCTGCAGGCGGGCGTGATCCCGATCATCTTCGCGCTCTCGCTCCTGCTCCTCCCGCAGCTGGTCATCGCCGGCCTCTCGGCGACCGGCGTCGGCTTCGCGGCGAGCTGGCAGCTTGCGTACCAGGGATTCACGAACAATCTCTGGCTCTACAGCCTCGCCTACTTCGGCCTGGTCGTCGTCTTCACGTACTTCTACACCGCCATCACCTTCGAGCCGCATCGCGTCGCGGATAACCTGCAGAAGTCGGGTGCCTTCGTCCCCGGCGTGCGCCCTGGCCGCGAGACGCAGAACTACATCGCGAAGGTGGTGAACCGTATCACGCTTCCGGGCGCCGTATTCCTCGGCATCGTCGCGGTCATCCCGTTCGCCATCCGCGCGCTCACCGGCATCACGGCCATCCTGGTCGGCGGCACGGCCCTCCTTATCGCCGTCCAGGTGCTTCTCGACCTCATCCGCAAGGCCGACGCGCAGATCTCGTTGCGCGAATATTAGGGAATCGCCGCAGCGCGCTACGCACTGCCGATATTTGGAAGAGCAGGCCATCCGTGGTCTACTTTCCTTAGAGACCGTTTACAGGTCCTGATAGGAGGGTACGATGCTCATTCTTCGGCTTGTAATAGCCGCTCTTTCCATACTGACGATCGCGTTCTTCAGCCCGCTCGGCTTCAATCCGTTGACGGACGGACACCTGGACGGCTCTCCCGTATTGGCGTTCTTCGTCATCTTCGCGATGGCGCTCGCTATCCTGCTGTCTCCTTTCGCTGCGATTCTTATGGGAATCATTCTGAAGCGCAGGGCTATATATACAGGAGCCGCGATATTTCTCGCGCTCATGGCCATGCACCTGCTGCTGCACGGGGAACTGCCTGAGAACGTCTCGGAATATCTTGCCATATTCTTGTTCCTCGCCGTTCCGCTCAGCAACCTTGTGCTCGTCGCCTGGGTGCCGAGCAGGATGCTGTGGCTCGAAGAAGCGAATCCCTGACCCCCGTCTGCGCCTATGCAGCGGGGGTCTCATCTTGCTATACAAACCGCGCAGGCATGCTAGAGTGCCGATACATGACCTACTCAGGAACGCTCGCGCTCGTCGTAGGAACGTCGGGAAGCGGGAAGGGGGCGCTCATGAAGCGCGCGCGGCAGCTCCACCCTGAAATCATATTCCCTGTCTCCTGCACGACCCGTTCCATGCGCCCGGGCGAGGCCGAGGGCGAGTCATACTATTTTATCGATGAGGATGAGTTCGACCGCCGCATAACGGCCGATGACTTTCTCGAATGGGCGCCGTACGGCGGATACCGGTACGGTACCCTGAAATCCGAGATACTCCCCGCGCTTGAGGCCGGCAAGCTGGTCATGCGCGAGATGGAGGTGCAGGGCGTCCGTCACGTGCGCACGCTCCTTCCGTCAGAGGCGATCGCCATCATTTACATACATGCGGGCCCGTGGGAACACCTGGAACGGCGCATACGCGGGCGCGCGCCGATACAGGATGCCGAGCTCGCCGCGCGCCGCCATCGCTATGAGGACGAGCAGTCGTTCATGGCCGAGGCGGACTTCATCGTGAACAATCCGGACGGGAAATTCAAGGAAGCGGATGTCGCGTTCGAGACGATCGTGCGCGGGCTCCTGCAGAGTGCGTAAGGCCGGCTTTGCTGCTACGATAGGTGCATGGAACGCGCTAATACCATCCTCCTGATGGGCCGTCCCGGCTCGGGAAAGGGGACGCAGGCGAAGCTTCTCTCTGAGCGTCTCGCTTGGATACGCCTTTCGTCCGGCGACCGCATCAAGGAGATACGCGACGGCAACGAGCCGTTCTCGGCACGCGTACGCGCCGTATACGACAAGGGTACCCTTCTGCCTGACTGGTTCGCCGACTACCTGCTCGAGAGCGGCCTCCTTGACCTGGAGCCGTATGTCGGCGTCGTTACGGAAGGCTTCGCCCGTACGCTGCAGCAAGCGCGCCATTATACCGACATCATCGAATGGCTCGGCCGGGAGCTCATGGTTATCAACCTCGAGGTATCCGAAGAAGAGGCGGTCAGCCGCATGACTACGCGCAATGAGACGCAGGACCGGCCCGACAGCGATACCGAAGAGAAGATACGGGGGCGTCTCGCGCAATTCGCGCAGGATACGCTGCCCGCGCTCGAGTACCTCCGCGAGAAAGGCCTGGTGAAGGACGTGGACGGCGGACAGACGCCGGCGAAGATCGCCGAGGATATAGAGAAGCTCCTGTCCGTATGATCGTACGCACTCCGGAGGAACGCAGCGGCGTCATCGAGGCAGGGAAGCGGCTCGGCGCCGTGCTCGCTGCCGTCGCGCAGGCGGTGCGGCCGGGCATCACGACCGCGGAACTCGACGCGCTTTCCGAACGCCTCATCCGAGAAGGCGGCGATGAGCCGCCGTTCAAAGGATATTCGCCCGAGGGCGCGCGATATCCGTATCCCGCCGCCCTCTGCATTTCCGTGAACGACGAGGTGGTGCATGGTATCCCCGGCCAGCGCGCGCTCAAGGAAGGCGATATCGTCTCGCTCGATCTGGGCCTCACGCACGGAGGATTCGTCATGGATTCTGCGCTCACGGTGCCTGTCGGGAAGACGGATGCCCTCTCGTATGCGCTCATGGATGCGACACAGGCGGCGCTCGAAGCGGCGATAGCGGCAGCACGGCCGGGCGCGCGCGTCGGCGACATATCGCACGCGACAGAGGCAGCTTTCCAGGGAACCGGCTTCTCGGTCGTGAAGATACTCGGCGGTCATGGCGTCGGCCGGCATGTGCACGAGGAACCGTTCATCGCGAACGCCGGACACCCGGGCACGGGGCCGGAAATCGTCCCGGGCATGGTGCTCGCTCTCGAGCCTATCGCCAACGCGGGGAAGCCGCAGGTGGACATCCTGGATGACGACTACACCTTCGCCACGCGCGACGGGTCACGCAGCGCGCATTTCGAGCACACCATACTCGTCGAGGAGGGCGGGACGCTCGTGCTGACGCGGCGGCCGAACGAGTAGGCGTTCATATAAGCTTCACGCGTGCGGGCAGATACTTCCGTACAAGATAGATTTTACCTATCGATAACATACTGACGTTATGAATGACTCTTCAGGCTCTGGCATGGGATGGGTTATCGCCATCATAATCATCCTCATCATCCTTATCGGCGGCTACTTCGTCTTTGCCGACACCGGCAACGATACGGATATGAACGGCACCGATACGACGTCGCAGAACGGCGATACGGGCGCGGACGGCATAATGACGGGAGTAACCGTAACCTCGACCACCACGACGACCACGGATACGGACGACGATACGGAGGACGGCATGGGCGGTATGGCCTCGGGCACGATAGAGACGAATCTCTAGCGGACCGGATAGCGGAGAACAGGGCAGGGCGGCCGCTTCGCGGCCGCCCTTTCGCCTTGATAGGCGCTTTGCTATACTCCACATAACCGCCTCAGGCGCTTTTTATCTTTTATCTAGCTTTTCTCTATGCCAATTCCGCACCCTAAGACCGAGCGTTCCTTCGTCATCGTGAAGCCTGACGGCGTCCAGCGCGGGCTCGTCGGCGAGATTCTTTCCCGCTTCGAGCGTACCGGCCTCAAGCTCGTCTCTCTCAAGATGACGGTCCTCGATGCCGACCGCATCTGGAAGCACTACGACAAGGACGACGAATGGTTCATTTCCAAAGGCACGAAGATAGCTGCTGACCGCCAGGCGGCCGGCCTTTCTGCCGAGAAGGAGCCTATCGAGTACGGCAAGGACATCATCCGCGCGCTCGAGAAATACATGACCTGCGGCCCCGTCGTCGTCATGGTGTGGGAAGGGAACAGCGCGGTTTCCGTCGTGACGAAGCTCGTCGGCCAGACGGCGCCGAATTCAGCCGATATCGGCACCATCCGCGGCGACCTTACCGTCGACTCCTACGAGATCGCATCCATCGACGATCGTGCCGTGCGCAACCTCATCCATTGCTCCGATACGCCGGAGAATGCCGAGAAGGAGATCGCGCTCTGGCTCTCCGGAGACGAGGTACTGCAGTACCGCCTCCTCAACGAGGCCATCCTCTACGACGTCAATATCGACGGTATCCTCGAGTAGGGCTATACTCTCCTGGGGCCATCCCTGAAAACGCAACTTGCTCATTCTTAGGGAGCTTTAGATCCCGCGTTTCCGAAGAGCGTTCACTCGTTCTGACGTCGCGCGATGCGAGCACCCACGTGGCACCATACAGTTGCCACACTGGGGGTGGTTCC
>CAZYZM010000013.1:0-16934 GCA_964651935.1 uncultured Candidatus Saccharibacteria bacterium | reverse complement strand
ACGCCTTCGGCAGTTCCTTCGGCGGCGACCTCGGCCACCTCATCTTCTCGTACGCATATACCGGTCTCGGGCTCGCCGCCTACCTCCTCCCTATCGGCGTGGCTGGCGTGGGCGTGGGCGTCCTCACCCGCAGCAGCTTCACGCCGACCCTGAGCGGCTTCGGCCTGACGCTCATGCTTCTCTCTGCCATAACCTTCCTGGGCGCCATCAACCCTACTACGGAAGAAGCGCGCGGCACCGGAGGCATGCTCGGCACCTGGGCCGGCGGCGAAGCGGTCCACCTCTTCGGCATGCTGGGCGCGCTCGTGCTTCTCGGCGCACTCATCCTCGTCGGCCTCGGCATCGTAACGGACATCCAGGCGCTTCTCGCCCGAGCCGGCGCCTTCGGCAGCCGCGCGCAGGAAGCCTTCGGCTCGATCAGGCTCTCGCGCGAGAAATCGGAGGATGAGGGAGACGAGGAGGAAGCGTACGAAGAGGAGGAGATAGAGGAAGATGAGGAAGAGGAACCGGCAGCGGCCGTTCCCGAGCGCGAACCCACCGTCACGCATTTCAATGAGAATACTTCTGCGGGCGGCATGGCAGACGGCGCCATCCCGAATTTCGATGCGGAATATACCCCCCCTCCTCTCTCGCTCCTGGGCAGCGACAAAGGCAAGCCGGGCGTGGGCGACATAAAGGCGAACGCGAACATCATCAAGCGCACCTTCGTGAACTTCGGCATCTCCGTCGAGATGGATGAGGTCTCCGTCGGCCCGACCGTTACCCGTTACGCCATCAAGCCGGCCGAAGGCGTCCGTCTCTCGAAGATCGTCGCGCTCCAGCAGAACCTTGAGCTCGCGCTGGCAGCCCATCCGGTGCGTATCGAGGCTCCTATCCCCGGCAAGTCGCTGGTGGGCATCGAGGTGCCGAACGCGGCGAAGGCGATGGTCGGCCTCGGCGGCGTCCTCTCTGCCCCTGAGTGGAACAACAGCACGAAGCCGCTCCTGGCCGCCATCGGACGCGACATCGCCGGCACGCCGCACTATGTCAACGTCGCCAAGATGCCGCACGGGCTCATCGCCGGCGCGACCGGCTCAGGAAAGTCCGTGGCCATCCATGCCGTCATCGCTTCCCTGCTCTACCGCAACGGCCCGAACACCCTGCGCTTCATCATGGTCGACCCGAAGCGTGTGGAGCTCACGCTATATAACGGCATCCCTCACCTCCTGACGCCGGTCATCACCGACCCGAAGAAGGCCATCATGTCGCTCAAGTGGGCAGCGAAAGAGATGGAACGCCGCTATAACATCCTCGAACAGGAACAGGTGCGCGACATCGAGTCGTACCATAAGACGGTGCTTGAGCCGGCGAAGAAGAAGCAGAAGGCCGACATGCCGGAAGCCATGCCCTATATCGTCATCGTCATCGACGAGCTCGCCGATATCATGCAGAGTTATCCGCGCGAGCTGGAAGCCTCTATCGTACGCCTGGCGCAGATGAGCCGTGCCGTGGGCATCCACCTCATCCTCTCGACCCAGCGCCCGTCGGTGAATGTCATTACCGGCCTCATCAAGGCGAACGTCCCTACCCGTCTGGCCCTTCAAGTCGCTTCGCAGATAGATTCGCGCACGATTCTCGATACGGGCGGCGCTGAGCAGCTCCTGGGCGCGGGCGATATGCTCTATATGAGCGCGGACATGCAGAAGCCGGTGCGCGTGCAGACCGCCTTCATCTCAGAGGATGAGGTGAAGAAGGTGGCGAAATACATAAAGCAGAACAATGCGGGGAACCTCGCCGCGGTCGACCTCTCGGGCAACGCCGTCGCCGTGCACGAGAACAACGACGCGGTCATGCTGGGCGCCGGCATGCAGGACATGATGGACGACGATTCTGACGATGACCTTTATATGGATGCGAAGAACGCCGTAGAGGAAGCCGGCCGCGCTTCGACCTCCTACCTCCAGCGCAAGCTGCGCATCGGCTATTCCCGTGCGGCGCGCCTCATGGACATCCTCGAAGAAAAGGGCGTCATCGGCCCGGCTGACGGCTCGCGCCCGCGCGACGTGCTCACGCGCGGTGCGGCCTCCGGCGGAGACGGCGAGGAATCTGAAGAAGAATTCTAAGCAGGCTTCAGGTTCTTTCTATGTCTCTCTCCCGCAGTATCAGCCTCATCCTCCTGCTCCTCGTCCTCGGCTATGGCGCGATAAAGGCGGCTCCCCTGCTCCAGGGGCCTCGCATAAGCGTTTCTGAGCTTTCTACGGACCCTGAGGGCTTAACCAGCATTTCAGGGACGGCCGTCCACACTGAGACACTGACCCTGGACGGCGGCACCCTGCTCATCGACCGCGAAGGGCGGTTCCAGACAAAGCTCATGCTCCCCCGCGGAGGCGCTATACTTACTATGACGGCGACCGACCGCTTCGGGCGCAGCCGAACGCTCCGAGAGACGGTCATCACGCCTTAATTTTCAAACCTAAAGAATACCCAGTATGCCAGCAAAGAAAGCCGCGAAGGCAAAGAAAAGCGCTCCGAAAAATGACAATGACACCGATACCGTTCTTGAGAACGGTGCGGAGGGGCAACAGGACGGCGATTCCCGCAAGAAGTCCATCGAGCTCGCCATCAAGGAGATAAAGACGAAGTTCGGCGACGAGGCCATCATGACCTTCGGCACAGGAAAGCCGGCTGCTATTCCTTCTGTTCCGACAGGATCCATCGGCCTTGATGCCGCGCTCGGCATAGGCGGCCTTCCCCGCGGACGCATCATCGAGATATTCGGCCCGGAATCGTCCGGCAAGACGACGCTCGCGCTCCATGCCATCGCCGAAGCGCAGAAGAAGGGCGGCGTATGCGCCTTCGTCGACGCCGAGCACGCGCTCGACCCTGAGTACGCGCGCAAGATCGGCGTGAAGCTGAACGAGCTCCTCATCTCGCAGCCGGATACCGGCGAGCAGGCGCTCGAGATCGTCGAGTCGCTCGTGCGCGCGAACTCGGTCGACATCGTCGTGGTCGACTCGGTCGCTGCCCTCACCCCGAAGGACGAGATCGAGGGCGAGATGGGCGCGCACCACGTGGGCAAGCAGGCGCGCCTCATGAGCCAGGCGCTGCGCAAGCTCACCGCCATCACCGCGAAGTCGAAGACCATCGTCATCTTCATCAACCAGATCCGCATGCAGATCGGCGTCATGTTCGGGAATCCTGAGACGACGCCGGGCGGCAAGGCCCTGAAGTTCTACACCTCCGTGCGCCTGGATATCCGCCGCATCGCGCAGATAAAGAAGGGCGACGAGGTCGTGGGCGGCCGCGTACGCGTGAAGGTCGTGAAGAACAAGGTCGCTGCCCCGTTCAAGACGACGGAATTCGACCTCATGTACAACGAGGGCATCAGCCGCGAGGGCGAGATTATCGCGCTCGGCGAGAAGTACGATATCGTCACGAAGTCCGGCAGCAGCTACAGCTACGGCGACACGAAGCTCGCCCGCGGCTACGACGCGACGCGTACCTTCCTGCGCGAGAACAAGCCTATCGCCAACGAGATACTGAAGAAGATCCGCGAGAAGCTGGCAGAGGCGTAAGAGACAGGAGCCTGGAGAATGGTGCGCGAAAAGAAAAATGCCCGCTATGGCGGGCATTTTTCTTTTCGCGTCGCGTCTTGTATCATGCGCAGATGGCTATACTTTCCTATAACGAAATCACCCAGAAGAAGGTCATCGAGTACAACGGCGACCCGTACGAGGTCCTCTCCTCGCACGTATTCCGCATGCAGCAGCGCAAGCCGGTCAACCAGACCAAGCTCCGCCACCTGGTCTCCGGAAAGGTGCTCGAGATCTCCTTCCACCAGAACGAGAGCGTCCCTGAAGCCGATATCGGCAAGATGCAGGCGCAGTATCTTTACACCAATCGCGGCGAATCGTGGTTCGCCGAAGACGGCAATCCGAAGAACCGTTTCTCCTTCCCTGAAGACGCCGTGGCAGATAAGGTGAAGTGGCTCATCGCCAACTCCCCTGTCGAGGTCATGCTCTACAAGGACGAGCCGGCGACCGTGCAGATTCCCATCAAGATGGAGCTGAAGGTCGTCGAGGCGCCGCCTGCCATCAAGGGCGACACCGCTACCGGCGGCAACAAGCAGGTGAAGCTCGAGAGCGGCGCTACCGTGAACACCCCTCTCTTCATCAACGAGGGCGATATCCTGCGCATAAACACCGACACGGGCGAGTACGTGGAGCGGGTTGAGAAGGCGTAAGGCAATTGCACGACTCCCGCTAAGATAGGCAAAAAGACCAAAGGGCCGCAGCTTCGCTGCGGCCCTTTTCTGATTCACTTTTCCTCAACTACGACGCGAGGTACGGCAGGAGCCCCATGTAGCGGGCGCGCTTGATGGCGAGCGTTATCTCGCGCTGCTTGCTCGCGGACATCCCCGTGCGCTTCTTGCCCATGATCTTCGCGTGCGGGCTCATGAACGAGCGCAGGTACGTTACATCTTTGTAATCGACGTACTTCTTGTGCTCGAGCTCTTCGCGTTCTGATTTATATGCCATGGATACTAGTGATAGTAGGAGCGGTGCTCCGGCTGATAATACGAGGCAGTATGCCTCAGGGTCGGACGGATTGCAACGATGCGCCTAGAACGGGATGTCCTCAGGGTTTATCTCGTCGTCCGGGTACTGGATGGCGTCTCCGCCGCCGGCCTCGCCCCCGAAATCATCGCCCTGCCCTGCTGCCGCAGGAGCGCTGCTGCTGCGATCCGCGCCATAGTTCCCTCCTGCGCCTGCAGCGCCTCCGGCCTGCGGGCCGAACTGGAAGTTATCGACGACGATCTCGGTGCGGTAGTTCTTGCGGCCCTCAGACTCCCAGGAACGGGTCTGGATGCGGCCCTCGATGAAGACCGGACGACCTTTCTTAAGATACTGACCCATGATTTCCGCCTGGCGGCCGAAGGCGACGATGTTGTGGAACTCCGTCTGCTCCTGCTGCTGCCCTTCTTTGTTTCGGTAGGTGCGGTTCGTGGCCAGGCCGAACGTCGCCACCTGCTGCCCCGAAGGGAGCGCGCGCAGCTCAGGGTCGCGGGTAAGGTTTCCGTAGAGAAGTGCTTTGTTTAGGTACATGACTCTAGTGTATCACTTCTAATAGGTTCAGGCGGGCTAGGAAGCCTCTTCAGAGCGCTTCTCGCCCTCCTCGCTCGGCTCGGCGGCGGGAGCGGAGGAAGCTCCTTCGCCCTCTACCTCGACGGATTCCTCGTCAGAAATCTCGGCTGCAGCCGTCTGGGCGAAGAGCTCCTGAAGGTCGGCCGCGTGTTTCGCTTCCTCTGCCGAGGAGCGGATATCGAGGAAACGGATGATGCGGGACTCGCCGCGCGCCATCTCCTCGACCTTCTCGTGGCCGGCGATGTCGGTCTCGTACGAGATCCAGCAGAAGAACGCCGACGTGAAGTCGCGGCGGCCTGTGGTCTCCATGCGGGAAATGGTGTAGGAGAGCGGTATCTTGACCGGCTCGCCTTCGGCGATGATAGCGCCTGCGGCAGCAACCGCGTCGCGGACAGCCTGGTACGTCTTCTTCACCTCTTCCTGCGGAAGCTCAGGGTCAAGATGGAAGCCCAGCTCGTAGACGCGCGTCTCGTCGCTTGCAGCTTCTTCCTGGATTATTTCATTGTTTTCTGCCATGGATACTAGTGATTAGTAGGAGCTATGCTCCGGCGGGTAATACTTGAGGAGTATGCCCCGGGAGGCCCTGAATTGCAACTTAGGCCGCCTCGGGTTCAAGAATATCTGAAGGGAGCTTAAAGACCCGCTGGGCATTCTGGAGGATATGCACACGCACAGCATCGGAATCCTCTCCACGGATGCCTGCCATCGCCTCGACGACGGCAGGCACGGCACGCGGATCGTTGCGCGTGCCGCGATTAGGCGGCGGCGCGACATAGGGAGAATCGGTCTCCGTGATGAGATGGGAAAGCGGCGCGAACCGCACGGTCTCGTCGTAGTCGCGGGCGAACGTGAGCACCGCCGTATAGGAAAGGGTGAAATCGAGTTCGATGAGCGCCCGCGCCTCGTCGATGCCGCCGACGAAGAAATGCACGTCGCCCCAGAGCTTCTCTCCGTATTCCTTCTTATACGATGAGAGGATGCCGACGAGGTCGCGGTACGCGTCCTGCGTCCCTTTTGCCGGGCGCGCATGTATCATGAGCGGCTTCCCTGCCGTTATGGCGAGCTGCACGTGCTTCTCGAACACGTCCCGCTGGCGCGCCTTCTCGCTCTCGGGATCCTGCGGCCGGAAATTGTCGAGCCCGCACTCCCCTATCGCGATGACCTTCGGATGCGCAGCGAGCTCTGCGAACGCTTCCGTGTCGAACGGCTCCTCCGGCGTATCGTTCGGATGGAGGCCGACAGAGGCGAAGAGTCCGTCATGCTGTCCTGCGAGCGCGATTGCGGCCCGCGAGGATGCGAGGTCGACGCCGACGACGTTGCCGCCGACACCCTGCGCCTTCATCGCCGCGATGAGTTCCTCGCGGTCAGCGTCGAACGGCGGGAACTGGATGTGGCAGTGCGCGTCGAAATACTTCATAAAGGCACCATACCACAGGCCACATCGCTCTTATAAGCAGCTCATGCAAATAGTATCCTTCCCTTATATTTCTTCGATTCATCGCTTCGTACACTCCTGTGAGCTGGCGGTCGGCGGAGACGAGAGTTGGCTGACACCTCTTCTCAAGGGATCGAGCCCCTTCGCCAGCACATTAAATTTGACGCGGAAGAGCATATGGATGTATTCTTATCCGTAGCGACCACTCCTTCGGGAGGAAGGTGTCAGAGGCGCGGCGAAAGCCGCGCCTTCGCTGTTTTCTCTATAGCCGCGGAAAGAGGTTTTCCGGCTTCTTGTTTTCTCGAATGGTCGCAAGGATCTTTTCGCTGGTTTCCGGCATAAAATGCTCTAAATCCTTCGCAATACCGCCAACCTCTCGCACAAGTCTCTTTATAACCTCATACGCAGCGGCTCTCTCAGCTTCATCTTCTGATTTAATTTCCACGAATGGCTTCTTTAGGGTAATCAGAGCATCCGCGTGGCCAATACGTTCCCATATGGCGTCGAGCGCTTTGTTGAATTCAAAACTCTCAAGATACCCGATAATCGAAGTATCAGCCTCTGCAGGCTGCTCCACCTCTTCAAGGTGCGTGGACGCCATCTGCATCACGCGGGCGACCAGGTTGCCGAGTCCGTTCACGAGGTTCGCCGTATACCATTCGTCGAGCCGTTCCCAGGTAATATCCGAATCTTCCGTGGGATGCACGTGGCGCAGGAGCGCGTAGCGGGTCGCGTCCGTGCCGTACTTCTCTGTGAGCTCGTAGGGGCTGATGACGTTCCCGATGGATTTGCTCATCTTCTGCCCTCCGGAGGTGATGAAGCCGTGATAGAAGACCTGATCAGTATTCGCGATGCCTGCGGACATGAGCATGGCCTGCCATATGAGCGACTGGAAGCGCACCTGGTCCTTGCCCGCGACCTGGAGCGTCTTCCCTTCTTCCCAGAATTTCTTGAAATTCCCTTCAGGATCCTCCGGCCATCCGAGCGTAGAGATATAGTTCGTGAGCGCGTCGAACCACACATACATGACCTGCGCATCGTCGCCCGGCACCGGCACGCCCCAGCTCATGCGCGCAGCCTCCCGCGAGATGCTGAAGTCCTCCAGGCCGTTCTCGACGAATTTCACGGCTTCCTGGCGGCGCCATTCGGGCATGATGACCCCCTCGCCCTTCAGGTATTCGAGGAGCTTCTGCTGGTATGCGGAGAAGCGGAAGAAATAATTCTCTTCCTCGATGGTAACGAGGTCCTGCCCCGGATGGTTCGGGCAGCGGCCGTCTACGAGGTCGCTCTCTTTTACGAAGGCCTCGTCGCCGACGCAGTACAGCCCCGCGTACTTCTTCTTGTATATGTCCCCTGCCGCTGCGCAGCGCTTCCAGAGCTCCTGCGCCGCCTTCACGTGGGAAGGATCCGTCGTGCGAATGAACGCGTCGTTCGAAAGGCCGAGCGCGTCGCGCAGCTTCTCGAACTGCGCGGCGTAGCGGTCTGCGTATGCCTGCACCTCCTTCCCTTCTTCCTGCGCTTTCTGGAAGATCTTCTGCCCGTGCTCGTCGGTACCGGACGTGAAGAACACGCCGTCGCCCTGCGCGCGCCAGGCGCGCGCGAGCGCGTCGGCCTGCAGTATCTCGAGCGCGAAGCCGATATGCGGGTCGGCATTCACGTACGGGAGGGTCGTGGTGATATAGCGGTTCATACGATGGAAAGGCGCCGGCAGCAGATGCCTGCTACGAGACGATCTGCTGCGCCGAGCGCTTGCCCTTGTCGAAATCGTTCAGGAATTCGCGCAGCGCGGCCGCGAGCGGGATGGCGAGCAGGACGCCCAGGAAGCCGGCGAGCTCGCCGCCCACGATGAGCGCCAGGATGACCAGCAGGGGCGGGATACCCACGACCTTGTTCACCACCAGCGGATGGATGATGTGCGCCTCGAACTGGTTGATGATGACATAGAAGCCGGCCGTGATGAGCGCGAGCGGCAGGCCGCCGGTCGAGTACGCCAGCACGATGGGCGGAATGGCCGAGAGGAACGAGCCGAATATCGGGATGAGCATCATGATGGCGGTGAAGATGGCCAGCAGGAGCGCGTACGGCACGCCGAGGATGAGGAGTCCCAGGTAGGACAGCACGCCGCCGATGAGCGAGGAAAGCACCTGGCCCTGCATCCAGAGGCCTATCTTCGACTTCGCGCGCAGCCACAGGCTCACGGCATACTCTTCCTGCGATTCAGGCGCGATGAGGCGGAGGAAATCCTCGACGCCCGTCTCCTGCATGGCGAAGTAGAACGAGAGCACGACCACGAGCCCGAAGGAGAAGATGCCGCCGAAGATGGCGGACAGGAGGCGGAACGCGCCCTCGGAAGAGCCGGTGAAGATGGTACGGAAATTGAGGAGCGTCGTGATGGCCGACTGCGCCTCGTTCGTGATTGCCGAGTGCGAACCGAGGGCCGGCAGCGCGTCCAGAGAGAGGTTGAGCGAGTCGAGGTAGTCAGGAATCTGCGAGAGGAGCCCCTGCGCGTCGGAAAGGATGGGCGGGATGAAGAAATACAGGATCGCGAAGAGCGAGCCGAAGGCCGCGACGTACATCAGGAGCACGGAGAGCACGCGCGGGATGC
Organism: uncultured Candidatus Saccharibacteria bacterium; assembly: GCA_964651935.1. GTDB lineage: Bacteria > Patescibacteriota > Minisyncoccia > Phycocordibacterales > Phycocordibacteraceae > C7867-001. The sequence goes on along the minus strand of CAZYZM010000013.1, from coordinate 7,771 downwards.
GGTGCCGCACGAGGTAGCTGACGCCCGGCTCGATGGCGGAAGCGATGACGATGGCGGTAAGCACCAGGAGCACCAGGCCGCGCAGCATCCACACGGCGTACGCGACCGCCGCGACGACGATAGCCCGTATGAAGGTGCCCGTCGAGATAGAGATGGTCGAATCAGGCCTCATACCAGCATAGTAATACGTTTAGGTGATCGCTGCACGGATGCGCTCCGCGGCGTCGGCGATAGAGAGGCGTTCCTGTTCCCCGCTATCTCGATGGCGCAGCGTGACAGTATCCTTGAGTTCCGGCGTCTCGCCGAGCGTATCGAAATCTATCGTGACGCAGAACGGCGTGCCGATCTCGTCCTGGCGGCGGTACCGCTTGCCGATGTTGCCATTGTCGTCCCAGGCGATGGCCGGATGCGCCTTCTGAAGCTCCTTGCGCACTTCCTTCGCCTTCTCGACGAGCTCGGGCTTGTTCTTCAAGAGCGGCGATACCATCGCCTTCACGGGCGCGATCTTCGGATCGAGCGCGAGGTACGCGCGCGGCTCTCCGCCGAGCTCGTCCTCGCGGTATGCGGAAGCCAGCACGGCGAGCATGGTGCGGCCGACGCCGAACGAGGGCTCGATGACGTGCGGGATGAGGCGGTCGCCGGTCGCTTCGTCGAGATAGTCGAGCTTCTGCCCCGAACCCTCCTGATGCGCGGAGAGGTCGAAGTCCGTGCGGTACGCGAGCCCCCAGAGCTCCTTGCGGCCGAAGGGATAGGAGAACTCGAAGTCGATGGTGCGTTCCGAGTAGTGCGCCCGGTCCCCTTCCTCCACCTCGAGCTCATGCACCGCATCCTTCGGAAGCCCCAGCGCATCGGCATACGCGTGCATGTTCGCGCGCCATTCCTCGAACGCGCGCTCCCAGTCCTTCGGATGCACGAAGTACTCTATCTCCATCTGCTCGAGCTCGCGCACGCGAAAGACGAACTCGCGCGGCGCGATCTCGTTGCGGAACGCCTTCCCTATCTGCGCGATGCCGAACGGCAGCTTCGGATGGAAGCTGTCGATGACGTTCTTGACGTTCACGAAGATGCCGCCTGCCGTCTCGGGCCGCAGGTATACGGTCGCGGAGTCGTCATTCACCGCCCCCGTCTTGGTCGCGAACATCATATTGAACTGCTGGACGTCCGAAAGCGGATTCCCTTCAGGGCTTACGATATCCTTTTGCCGCATCGCTGCGCCCATCTGCGCCGGCGTCATGCCGTGCGTGTCGACGCCCGCATCCTCGAGTACGTGATCGGCGCGGTATCGCTTGTTCGTCTTCAGGTCGATGACGAGCGGGTCGTTGAAGCCGCCCACGTGGCCGGACGCCTCCCAAGCCTTCGGATTCATGAGGATGGCGGCGTCGATGCCGTACATGTCGTCGCGCGTATCGACGAACATGCGCCACCAGAGCGCCTCTATATTCTTCTTGAGAGCCACACCGTGCGGACCATAGTCGAACGTGCCGGCAAGGCCGCCGTATATCTCGGAACCAGGAAATATGAAACCGCGCCGCTTAGAGAGCGACACGATCTTCTCAAGGCTCGCCGGGGTCGTTTCCATGATGATTACTGTACCGTACCGGAGCTGCGGGAGCCTGGCAACTCACTGGTAAGCTCATCGGAACGCGCCGTTACCTGCGCGCCGGTGAACCGGTCGACGCCGGTGAACGCCTGCTCGCCGACGAGGACGGGGCTCGTTCCCTGCTGCGACGCGCTCGGCGTGAAGGAGATGCGGAACTGCGCCGCCCCGGTCGCGCCCGGCGCGAGGTCGCCGATGCTCCAGGTAACGGCATGCGCATCGTCGTCGTAGCTGACGCCGGCGCTCGCCGCGTCCGCGAACGTCACGTATGACGGCAGCGTCATCGTCATCTTCGCGGCGCCCACCGAGTTCACGGTGTTCTTCGCGGAAAGCGTTACCGCATAGATAGTCGGCGTTCCTGCGGACGGCGGGATCGGCCCGGTTCCCGCATGCGCGAGCGAGGAATCCACGGAGACTTCGGTGCCGACCTTCACGGTGCGCGTCAGCGTCGAAGAGAGCGCCTGCGGCGTCGAGCCCTGCGAGGACTGCTGCCCGCTCACGGAGACGGAAAGCGTGACCGTGGGGTTCTTCACGCCCGAGAGCGCGCTGGCCGGCTTCACCGCGAAGGAGAACGATTCGTTCCCCGAGTCGCCTGACGCGAGCGACGCGAGCGCGCTGTTCGTGGTGCGGTCGAAGATGACGCTCGAATCCCCTGACTGATAGAAGCCGGTGCCGCCGGAGATGCTGCCTGCCGCGAGCGCGCTTCCCGAGATGCCGATGCGGATGCGGGCGCCGGTGAGCGAGCCGGCGAGCGTGTTCTTCCACGAAAGGAGCGCGCTTACGTTCTCGCCCGGCTTGACGATGACGGTATCGCCGCTCTCGCGATCGAGCGAGAGGTCGACGTTCAGGAACGGCCGCGTGATGGCGACGGCCGACGACCCTTCCGCGAAGCTGTTGCCGAGCGTGCCGGTGCCGTCCGGATTCGCATTCCCTACCCTGAAACGGAAGACCCGCTGGTCTGCCTCCTGGCCGATCAGCGTGCCGGTTATCTTCACGGTCTTCTGCTCGCCGGGAGCCATCGTGCCGAGCATGAAGAAGTTCGTGCTCGAAGGCGTAGGGACGGTGCTGCGTACGGAGAAGCCGGAAGGATAGGCGGCAGAGAGCGCCACGTCCTGAAGCGTCGTTGCCGCATTGGAGCGGACGGTGGCCGTAACGGTGAAGAGCTGTCCCGACGGGACCTGCGAGAGCGACTGGACGTCGATGCTGAGGGGCGATGTCGCGACGGTTATGGTCGCGCTCCCTTCGGAAACGAAGAGCGCATTCGAACCCTCCGTGTGGTACTCCACGCGCATCGGTATCTCGAGCGCCTGCCCTTCTGTTCCGAAGAGCTTCGCCTGGATGGTGCGCGTTACGTCCGCGCCGGCCGGCACGGTGCCGAGCACGTCGCTGTACTGCGTGAAGGGCGCGCCTGTCCCGTCTGCCGTGCGGGTGCCTGAAGGGAGCGAGGCAAGGAGGGTCGCGTCCGAGAGCGTCGCCGGATTCCCGTTATGGATGGTAACGACGATAGAGACGGTATCGCCGCTCGCAATGCTCACCGGCGCCTCTTCCCGTATGGAGACGCGGTCGCTCGAGATGCCGCGCGTGCCGCGGAAGATGAGGAATGCCGCGACGAGTCCGGCCAGGACGAGGAATGCCGCGGTCGCGATGAGGAACTTTATGGTCCAGGGAAGGCGCTTCTTGGGCGCCGCCTTCGGCGGCGCCTCCCATCCGTACGGCTCGGCCGTCTCTTTGTCCGAGTAGGCCGAGACATTGAATCCTTCGTCGCCTCCCTGCCGGTATACGCGCGCGCGCAGCGATTCGAGCGGCGATCCGCCTTCAGGCGCGCCAGCGCGGCCCTCTTCCCGCTCGTTCTCAAGAGACATTAGGAACAGTATACCAGCGTCAGAAACTTCCGAGCAGGGACGGCAGGCGCTCTATGAGGAAACTCAGGGCTACGCAGATGACTTCCGCGCATACGAGCGGCACGAGAAGATGAAAGCAGAGATACGCGAGATTCCCTTCCGGCGCTTCGCTCCCTCGGATGGCAGCGGCGAGAGAGGGGTATCGTACCAGGTTCCCGTACCCGTTCTCGTCGCTTGCGCCCGGCCAGGAGAAGAGGCCCGCCGCGACGGCGGCGAGCAGGAACGGAAGGAAGACCGCGAACGGCGTCTGCGCGGCGATATAGGAAAGGACGGCGAGCGTTCCCGCGATGGCGAGCCAGTCCCGGCCCGATATGCCGAAGTCATGGAGCCGGCGCACCTGGAGCCCGATAAGCGACGGCAGGAAGAAAAGCACGGGGGCCAGGAGGATGAGCGCCTGGGCGCCGAGTATGGCGAAATCGGCCGCTGACGCGGCCGCAAGATACGGCGGACGCATGATGCTGAGACCCGTCCCGATCATCGAGAGCGGGAGGAACGTTACCTCGGCCGCGAGGAAGAGCGCGCCGGAAACGACCGCGAGGCATGCGGTCGCGAGCCAGAACTGCATGACGCCGATGCGCGCGCCATAGAGCGGCGCGATGCCCACGGCGTGCGGAATGGAACGCGTATGCTCGAGGATGGGCTTCACGTACGCGCCGGGCGTCTTCGCAGGGCGCGAGACCGGGTCGGGCTCCCCGTGCAGGATAGCGAGCGCCGAAGCGACTTCGTCTTCCGCGTATCCGCACGCGAGCAGCACGCTCCGGATGGTTTCCGGCGCGCTCTCTCCGCTGTGGCCGTTCACCCTGAGCACGGCATTGAGCGTAGGAAGGTCCATGTACTTCATTATGGCCGTTCCGCGCGCATGAAGGCCGGCGCTAGTGGATAACAGGACTGCGGCGCGTTCGCGCGCTACAAGCCCGAGTGCGTGATGCCGCGGTTGATGCGCGCGATGAGCGCCGTACGTTCGCGCATCGCGCCCTGTACCGCGACATCGCCGAAATCGTCCGCCGCGCCGAACGTATCGCCGGCATCGAGTCCGAGCGCATGCAGCAGGCGCACGACGGCGAGCGTCTCGAGCGCGTCCTGCTCCTCTTCGGAACGCCCCTTCATCGCGGCAAGGAAGGCAGAGAGGAGCTGGAAGAGCTCGGGATCCTCGTGCTCGCCGCGGATGAGGCGGTCCGCGAGCTCAAGGACGCGCGCCGCCCTGCGGCGCGCGTCCTCTTCCAATTCCCGTGCCCAGTTCGTCTCGAGCACGGCGCCTGCCATGCGCCATCCGTGCGCGCCGCGCAGAAGTGTCACGTCCGAGCACGAGAGCGTCTGCAGGCCCGCGCTCATCTTCGAGCCGCGCTTGCGCGCGCCTTGGGAGCGCGCATGGACCAGGCCGAATTCCTCCGTAAGGAGAGTCGCGAGGACGCTTTCCTCCCCTGCCGGCGCTCTTCCGAGCACCAGGGCGCGGGTCGCGTACTTGTGGTACATGGCCGCTATGCCTTCGCGAGCGAGAAGCGCACCGTGCCGGTAGAGAGCTCTGCGGCATGGGCGCCGTCGTCGCGCCGCTCGACCGTAACGGCATCCTTCGGCGAGAACCCTTCCTCCTTGCGCGCTTCCGCGACCGCGCGCTGAAAGGCGCGCTCGTCGCCTTCGGCGACGAGCGCCGGCGTGAGTTCCGTATCGAGCGCGACCTCGCCCGCGCCGCCCTTCACGTCCTTCACGTTCACCTCTTCCGCAAGGATGGTCGCGAGCTCGGGCGCAAGCGACCCTGGTATAGAAACCGACGCGAGCGGCTGGCGGACCTTCACGCCCGCCTTCTGGCGCAGCATGAGCGCTTCAGATGCGAGGGCGCGCACGCGGGCCATATCAGAAATGAGCGCTGCGTCAGATGCGGCTGCGGGCGTATCCGGCCAATCCGCGAGATGCACGCTTTCCGGATCTTCGTCCGTCCTTACTATCCTGAAGATATCTTCCGCGATGAAAGGCGAGAACGGCGCGAGCAGGAGCGCGCCTGCGCGCAGCGCATCGCGGAGCGTCGCGAGCGCGGCGGCGTCGCCGTCGCGCGCGCGGTCGCGTATGCGGCGCACGTACCACTGCGAGAGGTCCTCGAAGAGCGCGGCGACCGCGCGCGCCGCTTCGTACGGCAGGTAGGCGTCCATATGCCCGGTAACCAGGGCAACGGTCTCGGCGACGCGCGCGCGCATCCACCGGTCGATCGCCTGCTCGCTGCCGGTATCGCTCGCGCCATCCGCGAACAGTTCGTAGAACTTCGCGCTGTTCTCCAGCCACGACAGCGCGCGCGCCGCTTCCTTCACGGTCTTAACGTCGAAGTTCTTCGAATCTCCCGGCTGGTTCACGCTGTACATCCAGAAGCGCAGCGTATCGGCGCCCCATTCGTCCATCGCCTCCCACGGGTTGATGACGTTCCCCTTGCTCTTGCTCATCTTCTTTCCTTCGGCGTCGAGCAGGTGCCCGAGGCAGATGACGTTGCGGTACGGCGCGCCGCGGCCGGTGAGCACGCCGATGGCGAGCAAGGTATAGAACCAGCCGCGCGTCTGGTCGATCGCTTCCGATATGAAATCCGCCGGATATCCGACCGTATCGACCCGCTCCTTGTTCTCGAACGGGTAGTGGTCCTGCGCGAACGGCATGGAGCCGGAATCGAACCATACGTCCATCACTTCCGGCACGCGCCGCAGCTCCTCCCCTGAATCGCCCATGAGCACCACGTCGTCGATATAGGGACGATGCAGGTCGAGTTCGTACTCATCGTTATGCGGCAGCGGTACGAACGGCAGCGGTACCGTTTCGGCGTATCCGGGGAGCTCATAGGGCATGTCGCACACCGCGCCGGTAAAGGACGCGCCGTCGCTGGCAGCCAGGCATGACTGGAGGCCTATGCCGTGCGTGACGATGAGGATGCCTTCGTCGGCATGCTCCCGCTCTATCTCGTACAGAAATTCAGCGAAACGCCGGCGCACATCCTGATAGCTCTCCCCGCCTCCGATCACGTCCGCGCACGAGAGCGTCCTCTTCAGCTCCTGGAACTCCGTATAGGAAGCGCCGTCGAGCGATCCGAACCCGAACTCGCGGAGCCGGTCGTCGTATACGACGGCGGACGGATCGATGCCGAGCTCCTGCGCGACGATGCGCGCCGTCTCGCCCGTGCGCTCGAACGGCGACGCGAATATCTTCGTTATGCGCTCCTGTTTCAACCCTTCGGCAGCCTTCTTCGCCTGTTCGCGTCCTGCGTCAGTAAGCGGCCACGCATGCGCGTTCGTCGCATCCAACACGTTCTCGGCGTTGTTCTGCGCCTCGCCGTGCCGCATCGCGAAGTAACGGTTCCCGCTCTTCTTCACGCGCGCTTTCAGGTCGTCGACGGAGCCGACGACCAGCCGCTCGCTCCCGTCGGCGCTTTCCCACACCGGCAGCGGCGTACCCCAGTACCGCTCGCGCGAGACCGCCCACTCCTTCGCGTTCGCGAGCCACTCGCCCATGCGGCCTTCCTGTATGTACGACGGCTCCCAGTGCACCGTCTGGTTGGCCGCGACGAGCTCCCCGCGCAGGTCGTGCATGCGGACGAACCACGAGTCGCGCGCATAGTAGATGAGGCGGTTCTTGCTGCGCCAGCAGTGCGGGTAACTATGCGTGTAGCTCTCCTTCGAGAAGACCGCGTCCTTGCCCTGCAGGTCCTTCAGCACCTCCACGTTCGTATCCGTATCGATGACGGACTTCCCTTCCAGGAAGCCGGTGCCAGGAAGGAAACGGCCGTCCGGCGCGACCAGATGCACTTTCGGAAGCCCGACCTTCTGCCCGAGGTCGAAATCGTCCTGACCGTACATGACGGCCGTATGCACGATGCCGGTGCCGTCCTCCGTCGTCACGAAATCCGCCGCGTGCACCTTGTACGCGTTCTCGAACTTCGGCTTCTCGCTCTCGGGCGCGAGCTCCTGCGCGAACGGATAGAGCGGCAGGTACGACAGACCGACAAGGTCCGCGCCCTTCACGGTCTCTACGACCTCGTACGACGCGTCCTTGAACGCGGCATCCGCACGCTCTTTCGCAAGTATGTACGTACCGCCTTCTGCCTTCACCTTCGCATATTCGATATCCGGCCCCACGGCGAGCGCGACATTTCCCGGCAGCGTCCACGGCGTCGTCGTCCAGGCGAGGAAGTGCGTGCCTGAATCGTCCGCGAGCGCGAACTTCGCCGTAACGGTCAGGTCCTTCACATCCTCGTACCCTTGCGCGAGCTCGTGCGAAGAGAGCGCCGTGCCGCATACCGGAC
>CAZYZM010000012.1:0-17140 GCA_964651935.1 uncultured Candidatus Saccharibacteria bacterium | reverse complement strand
GGCTCGAGCGGCGGCACGAGCGACAATACGTCCAATTATTCCGGCGCCGGCTGCTACAGCAACCCGTAGGAATCGCCGCCGCCTGCGGCTTGCTCCTGCAGGCGTTTTAGGGCATACTTCCACCTATTATGATTACGTTACACGCTACGCCCCGCGCGGAGGTCGGCCGCCGCGCGAAGAAGCTCCTCGACGAAGGCAACATGCCTGGCGTCGTATATGGCCCGACGCACGATGCGCAGGCCATCACGGTCTCGCTCGCCGATTTCGCGAAGATACTCCGCGACGAGGGCGAGGCATCCGTCATCGAGCTTTCCGGCATCGGTTCGCCGTTCCAGGTGCTCATCCATGACGTATACCGCGACCCGGTAACGAACCAGCCGCACCACGCGGATTTCTATGCCATCAAGAAGGGCGCGAAGGTTACCGTCTCGGTCCCGCTCTCCTACGTCGGAGAGGCTCCGGCCGTGAAGCAGGGCGCGAACGTCGTGAAGGTGCTCCACGAGCTCGAGGTCGAGTCCGACCCGGCCAAGCTCCCGCACGAGATCGAGGTGGATGTTACCGTGCTCGCCGAGATCGGCGACCAGATCCACGTGAAGGACCTCGCGCTTCCGGCAGGCGTTACCACGACCCACGAGGAGGACGAGGTGATCGCGCTCACCCAGGAAGTGAAGGAAGAGGCGGAAGAAGAGACCGCCGCTCCGGACATGGACTCTATCGAGGTAGAGCAGAAGGGCAAGGAAGAGGAAGAGGGCGAAGGAGGGGAGTAATCTTATTCTTCTCCGCAGAAAAGCGTTCACCTATCGGTGAACGCTTTTTCATATCTTTCCTATTTTCTGCTTACGTGTATCTGACCGTTGTCTTGCTAGGCTTCATCTGCGCCGGCGGTCTGGTAACGAGCGAAGAATTGTCACCTTTCTCTCGAGGGTTCGATTCCCTCCGCCGGCTTAGTCAAGGGGACCCTTCAGTTGACCTTGTGCGAATGAGAGAATATACTGCGTAAGACAATTCTTCACGTTCGTTATTGAACGAGAGAAAGGAGAAAAAGCCGCCGAAAGGCGGCTTTTTCTTATGTGCGCTGTGTAAGTCCGCGTAGCGTCATGCGTCTCAGATGCTATACTCGCTCCTGTATGCATGCTCTCTCTAGGAAACGCGGTATCGCCGCATTCGTCGCCGCCCTCGCGCTTTTCGGCGGCGCGCTCCTCGCGCATCCGTACCTCACCAGCGCGCAGTCCGCGGACGCGATCGCACAGCGGCGCGCCGAGCTCCAGAAGCAGCTCGACCAGCTCGAGGCGCAGATAGCGCAGACGCAGGGCACCCTCACCAGCCTCAAGGGCGAAGGGCAGTCTATCCAGCGCGACATCAACATACTCGATGCGGACATCAAGAAGTCCCAGCTCCAGATTCAGGCGACGCAGGTGCAGATCGACGCGCTCGCGCAGAACATCGTCGTGCATACCAACACCATCGGCGAGCTCTCGGGGAACCTCGAGAGCGAGCGGGAGTCGCTGGCGCAGATACTCCGCTCGACCAACGAGATAGACGACTACTCGCTCATCGAGGTCGTCATGTCGGCCGAAGACGTCTCGAGCTTCTTCGGCGACCTTGATTCCTTCGTCTCGCTCAAGCAGGCGATCGGGGAATCGAGCCGCCAGATGATAAAGACCCGCAGCGCGACGGAGACCGAGAAGGACGCGCTCGTCGACCAGAAGGCGGAGCAGGAACGCCTGCGCGGCATCCAGGCGCAGGAGAAGGCGAACATCGAGAAGCAGCAGGCGCAGAAAGAGGTGCTGCTCGCGCAGAACAAGACCGAGACCGCCCACTACCAGAGCATCTTCGACACGCAGAGCAAATCTGCGGCGCAGATCCGCGCCGAGCTCTTCGCCCTTGCCGGCGGCGGCGGGCAGATCCCGCTTCCGACCGCCATCACGCTCGCCAAGCAGGCCGGCGCCGCGACCGGCGTGCGACCGGCGCTCATCCTCGGCATCCTGAAGCAGGAGACGAACCTGGGGCAGAACGTGGGGCAGTGCCTCCTCACGAACTCGCCGGCGAAGGGCGACGGGAAGGGGAAGAACACCGGCACGCCGTTCTCGGGCGTGATGAAGCCGACGCGCGACGTCGACCCGTTCATGGAGATTACCGCGTCGCTCGGCATCGACTGGCAGAGCCAGCCGGTCTCGTGCCCGCCGTCCTACGGCTACGGCGGCGCGATGGGTCCGGGGCAGTTCATCCCGTCGACCTGGGTGCTCTACAAGGACCGCGTGGCGCGCCTGGCCGGGCATCCGAGCACGCCGGCGAACCCGTGGAATAACCTGGACGCCTTCACCGCTACCTCTATGCTCATGGCCGATAACGGCGCGACGGCCAAGACCTACGATGCCGAGCGCATGGCCGCGCTGCGCTACTTCGCGGGCTGGGGCAACGCTTCGAACCCTGCCTACGCCTTCTACGGCGACAGCGTGATGCAGTTCGCCGCGCAGTTCCAGAGCGATATCGATACGCTCGGAAATTAAAATCCGCCTCGTCCCTTATCCCCACGCGCCTTCTGCGCTCAGTTGAAAGCGTGTATAAAATGAAGAAATGGATTCTCAGGCGAAGACTCGGAAGCTCGAGCGCATCGCGGCAGCCGCTATCATCGTCTCTGCGGTCATCACGGTCATCGCATACGGTTTCCCGCGTCTCGGAGGCGGGCTTTCGGGCAGTATTCCGCTTGCCGTCGCCGTAGGTTCGATGCCGGGGAGCGCGCTCTATGCGGTAGATGAGGCGAATGGCACGCTCTCGCCCATCATTCTGAACGTAGAAGGACAGGAACTTCATGCGCTCGACGCCGTGGCCGGATCTGACGGTTCTTGGTACTACATACTGAATGAGATCGGCGAGCGACCGATCACGAACCTCTACCGGCGAAACGAGGACGGAAGCATGACGCGCCTTACGACCTCTTCCACGGCCAAATACAATCTTTCATACGATGCGGGATCAGGAAGGCTCGCGTATCAGGCATCCGCAGATACAGAAAACCTCGATTTTCTCTTGAGCCCTGATTGGGACCTTACCATATTCGACCTGGCAACCGGCGAAGAAACGACCGTCGCAACCGGTACGAATCCTGTGCTTCTGCCAGGCGGCGATACGCTGCTCTATAAGAATGGCGAGGACCTCATCTTGCGTGCGATCGGGTCGGATGCGGACGCGATCGTCGTTTCGGTGCCGAGCGGCCTCTATACCGTGGATGCTGTCGGAGGTACGCTCGCGGTATATAATGACACTACGCGCAAGATAGACGTATACAATCTCACCGATGGCGCGTCGCTTTCGTATCAGCAATCGGTAGAGACAGACCTCGCGCCCGCTGCGCTCGCGTATGTCGATGGAGAACTGGTTGCTGCAAATATGGCGAAGCGGGACGGTTCTGTAATGTTCATATTCTCCCGTCCTGGTTCGGACGGAGCAGATCCTGTGCGCGTAACCGGCATGGCGACCGGCGCTCCGCAGCGTATCTATGCATATGAATAATCCTATGAACAAGACGATATTCCTTGCCTCCGCAGCGCTTCTTTTCTTTGTCCCGTTCTCCTCGCACGCTGCGTTCAGCTTTACGCGGATCTCTCACAATGACAGCGGGGGCGGCTATTCGGTAAGCCCGAGCACGCACCCTGCCTATTCGGAATATTTCTGGGGAGGGACGCATACGGATGCGTCCGGAAACTGGCTCTATGACGGGATAGGGCTCGCGAGCAGCGTCTCTGCCGCATGTAACGGCGCCGTAGAGCGATCGGGGTTGTCTGATACCGAAGACACGTACTGCGTATACGACAGTTATCTCCATGAAGCGACATATGGCAGCGGCGATATGGGCAGCGGTTCAGGAGGCACACCGTCAGAGGGAACGTTTGACGTGCGGATTACCGCAGTTTACGTATACCAGACTTCGTTCCAGTCGAGGAATGTAAGCCAGATGATAGATGCGCTGCAGAGTTACTACTGGAACAAAGCGTTGGGATTTCCCGCGACTGACCCGGGATACCGCGACGTATGCCCGCTGGCTCACTTTGACGATGTAGACGGTCCCGACATATTGGGCACCACGCCCGTCGTCTGCGACATATACCATCATGACGGCGTGACGGTAACGAAGCCGATAGCGAGCCTGTCCGCCTCGCCCGCATCCCTCGTTTCTGGAAGCAGCGCGAATCTCACTTACTCCTGCAGCAACGGAGCGACCTCCGCGTCTATCAATAACGGCGTCGGGACCCTGAGCAGCCCGGCCTCCGGCAGCAAGTCGGTCTCGCCGAGCACCACCACGACATACACGCTTACCTGTACCAACAGCGCGGGATCCGATACGGATACTGCGAGCGTTACCGTCGTCCCGACCCTCTCCGCTTCATGCTCCGTGAATGACACGAACATCGCCACAGGCGGCTCTGTTACCTGGACCGCGAACCCTTCCGGCGGCACCGGCTCGTACAGCTACAGCTGGAGCGGGACCGACAGCCTCTCGGGCACTGGTAAGAGCGTATCGAAGACGTACTCGAGCACCGGCACCAAGACCGCGAGCGTCAAAGTTACCTCTGGTACGCAGAGCAAGACGGTCAATTGCGGCAATTCCGTGACCGTCTCGAATCCGCCGCTTTCTGCCACCTGTTCCGTCAATCCGACCTCGCTCACCACCGGCAGCAGCGCCACGTGGACTGCGAATCCGTCAGGCGGCACTGGCTCGTACAGCTATAGCTGGAGCGGGACCGACTCGCTGAGCGGAACGAGCAAGACGGTATCCAAGACGTACAGTACTACCGGCACCAAGACCGGAACGGTGAAGGTTACCTCGGGCAGCGAGAGCAAGACCGTGAACTGCTCGAACAGCCTCAGCGTTTCTGAAGCTGCGAAGCCTGACCTTACGGCGGGAAATATTCCCGCGTCCACCCATACTCCGGGCAGCGTCTCGCTTGCTTCGTCTATATCCAATACAGGCAACGCCTCTACAGGTTCGGGCTTCTCGGTGCTCTTCCAGAAGGCGACTAACTCGAGCGGCTCAGGCGCCAGCGACCTCGGCTATGCCGACACCTCGGCGCTCGCCGATGGCAGCTCCCGTTCCGTATCCAAATCGTTCTCTTTCACTGCCGGCACCTTCTACGTCCGCGCCTGCGCCGACAAGAGCTCGGCAGGAGATTCGGGCGACATTTCGGAATCGAACGAGGACAACAACTGCGGCGACTGGACGCAGCTTTCGGTGAACGCGGCGCTCTCCGCCACCTGCTCGGTCTCGCCGACTTCCATCACCACGGGCGGCAGCGCGACCTGGACGGCCTCTCCTTCCGGCGGCACCGGCTCGTACAGCTATGTATGGAGCGGTGACGATTCGCTTTCGGGCTCTGGCAGCACGGTTACCAAGACCTATTCGAGCACCGGCACCAAGACCGGAACGGTGAAGGTTACCTCCGGCAGCGAGAGCAAGACCGTGAACTGCTCGAACAGCCTCAGCGTTTCTGAAGCTGCGAAGCCTGACCTCACGGCGGGGAAGATCACGCCCACATCCGCCACTGAAGACACCGCGGTAACCCTCAAGGCCGCGATCTCGAACAATGGCGGCGCATCTACCGGCGCATCATTTACGAATCTTTTCCAGAAGGCCAACAGCTCGAGCGGCTCTGGCGCTACCGATATCGGCACGGCTTCTGTAAGCACGCTCGCAGCGAGCGGTTCCGCGACCGCCTCCAAGAGCTATACCTTCTCTTCCTCCGGAACCTTCTACGTCCGCGCCTGCGCCGACAAGAGCTCGGCAGGAGATTCAGGCGATATTTCGGAATCGAACGAGGACAACAACTGCGGCGACTGGACGAAGGTTACGGTCGGAGAGGCGTCAGAGCCTTCGCAGCCCGCACTGCGCTGCAGCGCCAGCCAGACTTCGCCGGCGCCGGGCGGCACCGTCGTCTACACGGCGTCTTCCGTGGATACTGCGAACATAACCCCGCTCACCTGGAAGGGTTCAGACGGTACGACCGGATACGGCAGCGGGGAACAGGCCACGCGCAAATTCACCGGCGCTACGACAGGCCAGCAGTACGGCATGACGGTATCGAAGTCAGGATTCACGAGCGCTAACTGCCCGGTGGTAACCATCGGCAGCGGCGGTGGAACAACGTGTACCGATCCGGAACTCACGCTCACCGCTAACCCCACGCGCGTGAAGCCGGGCGATACCACGACCCTCACGTACCGCGCGACGGGAGTAGGCAGCTCGTGGTGCATGGTCCAGGACCCTGCGGGCAACATACTCGCGCCGGTGCCGGTGAACTCCTGCAACGCAGGCCCGGGGACCGTGGAAACCGGCCCGATCAATGCGCAGACGACGTTCAAGCTGCATTGCACGGGCGAGACGGATGCCACGGTTACGGTGAACGTGGTGCCGAAATTCGAGGAGTTCTAGACGTCCCAAGTTGACCGTGAAGACGGTTTCGGACGACGGAGTTCCAGAGGATTGATTCAGGCGGGCTGCCATACGGCACCCGCCTTTTTATATGCGTAGCGGCGACATTCCGCCGCCTCGTTGCTTCGATGCGGGGCTTCTGGTATAGTCATCCGCATGAAGAAAGACATCCATCCGGCCGACTACCGCCAGGTCATGTTCGAGGATATCGCCTCGGGCGCGGTCTTCGTGACCGGCTCGACCATCAGGACCTCGGAGACCGGCACCCACGAGGGGAAGGAGTACCCGAAGGTTACCATCGAGATCTCCAGCAAGTCGCACCCGTTCTACACGGGCGAGGACCGTACGCTCGACAAGACCGGCCGCGTCGAGAAGTTCAAGCAGCGCGCCGCGAAGGCGAAGAAATAAAAGAAAAGCCGCGCATTGCGCGGCTTTTCTTTTATTGGCTCGTAACGCACGAGCCGCCTCAGGCCTCATCAGAATGAGTATATCAAACTGGGGCTGGAACCACATTGGCCCTCATCGAGAGCAAGTATACCATAGAGCGCGCAATCTTCGGATTGCGCGCTCTATGGTGCCGGTGGAGGGAGTCGAACCCTCACCAAAGGTTTGATGAGGACCAATGTGGCTCCGAGCCCACCGGCACCTCATGAGGATACGAAATAGGCAATCACCGGAATCTCGAGGCGAGATGGGAAAAAGCTGATTATTTGCTAGGATTCTTGGATGGAATACTCTCCGGAATTCAAGACGAACCATAAGACTGCGTACCTCGCGGAAGAGTACGAGCGGCTCGATGCCGAGCGGGAAGACGCTGTCGCCGCCGCCGGCACAGACGAAGAGCTGCTCGCCATGGCGAAGGAAGACGAGGCGCGCATCGCGGAGCGCCAGCAGCAGATACTCGCGGAAATAGAGCAGATCCTCGCGAAGGACAAGGAAGAGGCGTCGCTGCCGAAGGCGGTGGTGCTCGAGTTCCGCGCGGGCGCGGGCGGCGACGAGGCCGCCTTGTTCGCGGGCGAGCTGCGCGACATGTACCTCAAGTACGCGGAAGGGAAGCGGTGGCGCGTTACCATCATCGACGACCTCACGCTGCAGATAGACGGGCAGGCGGCATACGAGGCGCTGCAGTACGAGACGGGCGTGCATCGCGTGCAGCGCGTCCCGCTAACCGAGAAAAACGGCCGCATCCATACCTCTACCGCGTCGGTCGCCGTGCTGCCGATACGGCAGAAGCCGACGGTGGAGATACACCCGGGCGATATCGAGATGGAATTCTCGCGCAGCGGCGGGGCAGGCGGCCAGAACGTGAACAAGGTGGAGACAGCCGTGCGCCTCATCCATACGCCGACCGGCATCGACGTGCGCTCGTCGAGCGAGCGCAGCCAGCTCGCCAACCGCGAGAAGGCCATGGGCATCCTCGCGGCGAAGCTCGAGACCCTCGCCGTCGAGGAGGAAGCGAAGAAGCATGCCGAGCTGCGCAGCGGGCAGATCGGCACCGGCGACCGTTCAGAAAAGATACGCACGTATAACTTCCCGCAGGACCGCGTGACGGACCACCGGCTCAAGGAATCCTGGCACAACCTGCCCAAGATCATGCTGGGCGGCATAGACCCTATCATCGAAGCGCTCCAGGCGGCTGCTGCGGGCGGGGGAATAGGAGAGGCAGAAGAGGATTGAGGTTTTCCCCACGCAAAGATAGGGATTCTCTGGGGCTTTTATATACTGAATCTAATGAATGAAGCGTCCCCATCCCCGGTGAATCCCGTTCTTCCTGACCAGAATCCCCCCAAAAAGCCCGTTGCAAAGAAAGGCCTTATTCTCGTCGGCATTGTCGCGGCAGTCATCATCGTCCTTATCGCGCTCGCCTTCATCCCTGTAGGCGGCGACAGCCTCTGGCATCGCGCGTATGCGGTCACGCAGCTGCGCGGCGTGCAGGTAGCGGAAGGGTTCGCCGAGACCTCGCAGACCTATTCCTTCGGCATGTCGGGCCTGAAGCCCTATGCGCTCGGCAGCGATGCGCCGACCGGCGACTATGCCGCCGCAGGCGGCACGGCCGCTGCGGTAGAGGCGCGGGAAGAGGGAGCGAGCGGCCAGGTATACCTGCTCGGCGATGACGGCCGTGCGCTCACCGACTATCCGGGCCGCAAGGCAATCCTCGACGTGTCGCCGGACGGCACGCTCGTAACGTTCTCGGTAGCTACCAGCTCGGACGCCTTCGGGAAGCTCTCCTCCTGGGAAGTGCACCTGTATGATCTCGGCGCAGATACGGACACGGTTCTCGGCCAGGGCTTCGGCGGACAGTTCTTCGAGCGGGACGGGAAGACATGGCTTCTTTATACCGGCACGGACGGCCTCAGCGTCGTAGAGACAGCGAGCCTGAGAGGATTCACCACGACGTCCTTCGAACTGCGCGACTCAGTGAGCTTCATGGCAAAAGTATCGCCGGACGGGAAGTACCTCGCGCTGCGCGACGCGGCGCGAAGCGCCTGGAACGTATTCGAGATAACGAGCCTTGCCTACAATACGCCGCTCAAGCTCCTTCCGCTCGAGGCAGACGTTTCCGGTTTCTCTGACATCCTCCTTACCCCGAGCGCCGCGCTCGGCTTGAGCGACGAGAACCTGGAAGCGGACGGTACCGAGACGGTCATGCGCCTCTCGCTTCCTGACGGCAATGCGAAAGCGCTCTATGCGTTCCCCGCAGACGCATCCTACCGGTTCATGCAATAACTATGCGTATGTCTAAGCACTCACTCTTCATCCCATTCTTCATCGTCGCGCTCGCCTTCGGCATGTTCGCACAGGTGCATACCGCATCAGCCATGATGCCTGTTGATGATGGCGGAGACACCGGCGGGGGCGGTGGAGGAGGCGGAACCGGAGGCGGCGGTACGGGCGGAGGAGATACTGGCGGCGGCACGAGCGGGGGTGGCGATTACTGCGGCCTGCCTGCGAATACCTACTATGAGCCTGGAAACGATGCGACAGTTCCAAATGACTGTACCTCGAACGGGTATACCCTGAATGTGACCAATGACTATAGGAACCAAAGTACAGGCGATGGCGGTTATGAAGCCTGGATGCAGGCCAGCACTCCGCCCGACGGCCCGCCTACGAACCTGAACCAGTGCGCATATGCGAAGCCCGCTTCTGGGCCAGGTTATATCCTCTTGGGGGTATGGGAAGATCCCACCCCGCCTACCTGCGATGCCACGCCCGCGCCAACGGCGAACCTCAGCGCGACCCCTACGACTATCGACGCAGGCTCCTCGACCAAGCTGACCTGGAGCTCGACGAACGCGAGCTCGTGCTCGATAGACCACAGCGTCCTCGGCTCAGGCGGGGCGATGAGCGGAAACAAGAACGTCTCTCCGAGCTCGACTACGACCTATACCCTCACCTGTACCGGTTCGGGCGGTACGTCGACCGATACGGCGAAGGTGACGGTGAACGCTGCGCCGCAGGAAGAAGTGAACGTAACCTGCTCGGTTCCGAGCACTGCGCCGGTAAGCACGTCGGTGCAGTGGAGCAGCTTCGCGGAAGGCGGCACGAGCCAGAGCACGAGCTACAACTGGAAATATATCGGCGACGGCTACAGCAAGGTGTGTACCGGAGGTGGTGCGGACGTTACGACGAATATACAAGACAGCTGTCCATCTTCAGCTCCTATAGGGGGTGCCTGTAGCGCTTCTCAGGCAGGCAGCACGTGTAACTATAGCGGACTGAGCTGTACGGAGCAGCCGGACTGGATGTGCGACGGCGAGGGCAACTGCGCTGAGGAACCGACCTACCATGTCAGTTACACCCACTATCAGCGTTACCAGTGTCAGGCGACGGTTTCTTCATCCGACCCTACGTACACCTATTCGTGGACCGGTTCGTTTTCAAGTTCTCAGCAGAATCCCTCGACGACGTACAGCTCTACGGGTACTAAGTCCGGTACGGTAAGAGCCACGGCTCAGTCGGGGTATGCGACCGACACCTGTTCGGTGAACGTTCTCCGCACGACTGCTTCGCTCGGACCGGACACCTCCATAACGGCGGGCGATTCGGTAACGCTCAACTGGTCATCGACGAACGCAGGCGTGTGCACGAGCCCGGACTTCAACACAGGCGACGCCACGTCCGGCTCGGTATCCGTGCATCCGACGGCGAACAAGACCTATCACATCACCTGCGAGGGCGACGGCGGCGAGGCGTCCGACACCGCGACGATAACCGTTACGGCCGCTCCGGATGCGCTCAACGCTTCCTGCTCGGTCTCGCCGACCAGCATCACCACGGGCGGCAGCGTTACCTGGACCGCGTATCCTTCGGGCGGCACCGGCACGTACGCGTACAGCTGGAGCGGTACCGACAGTCTCTCAGGCTCAAGCAAGAGCATAACTAAGACGTACTCGAGCACGGGTCCCAAGACTGGGAAGGTTACCGTTACCTCAGGTGCCCAGAGCAAGACCGTGAACTGCTCGAACAGCGTATCGGTAGGCGTCGCCGGCGCCCCCGACCTCACCGCCGGCTCTGTCAGCCCGACTTCTGCGACCGTAAACACGGCGGTCTCGCTGCAGGCCTCGGTGCAGAACGCGGGGAGCGCGTCGGCAAACAGCTTTCCTTCAGTGTTCCAGATAGATGGCGATACTAGCCACACCCAGGTGGATACTACTATCAATGCAGGCGGCACCCTTACGCTCGCAGCGGGCGAGTCGAGCGTTACGGGCCTGAGCCGCACCTTCACGAGCGCGAAAACCTATTATGTGCGTGCCTGCGCGAACATGAATACGAGCATGCAGGCCGTCGTCTCTGAATCTAACTACAGCAATAACTGCGGGGCATGGACGGCCATAACAATAGCCGCGAGCGGCGCCCCCGACCTCACCGCCGGCTCTGTCAGCCCGACTTCTGCGGTGCCTGGAACCGCGGTAACCCTCAAGGCTACGATCTCGAACACCGGGAATGCTTCCACGGGTGCGGGCTTTACCGCGCTCTTCCAGAAGGCGACTAATTCAAGCGGCTCAGGCGCTACCGACATCGGCACGGCTTCCGTCAGCACGCTCGGCGCAGGCAGCAGCGCCCAGGCTTCCAAGAGCTATACGTTCTCTTCGGCCGGTACCTATTACGTGCGCGCATGCGCCGACAAGAGTTCGGCAGGGAACGCAGGCGTCATCAGCGAGAGCAACGAGAACAACAACTGCGGCGGGTGGACGGCGATAACGGCCGCGCCCCTTCCGGCGGGCCTCTCCTGCACGCCGTCATCCACATCCGTCACTCGGGAAGACAAGATTACGTACACCGCGAACAATGGCTCAGGTTCCTATACCTGGTCGACCGTGATGCCGCCGACGCCGATCGGAGGGAGCTTCGCGCACACCTCGTCCATATCGGTAACGGCAAGCATATCCGGAACATACCGCTTCAAGGTCCAGAGCGGCAGCGAGACCGCGACGTGCCCGGACGTGACGGTTTCGGCGGAAGAAGAGGATGATGGAGGGCAGGAAACACTCACCTGCCGCGTGAGCGCCACGACGATAGCGCCCGGAGAGAGCGTGACCTATACGACGACGCCCGGCCATACCGCCTATGTCTGGCACATGTCTGACGGGTCGGGCAACGCGTACAACCCAGTGTTCTCGTATACGGAAGATTACACGGTCACGTACGACACGTCCGCCACCTACGTACAGCGCGTCTCGTCTGCCGGCACTAAGACCACGACCTGCCCGGCCGTCGTCGTCGGTCAGGCGTGCACCAACGCTTCTGCCACCATCAGCGCCAGCAAGGACCGCGTCCAGCCCGGCGAATCGGTAACCCTCACCTACAGCGCGTCGGGCATCGACGGTTCCTGCACGGTCTCGGGCCCGGGCGTCTCAAAGAGCGCTACGGCGAACGCCTGCACGGTCGGTTCCAGCACCGCGACGACCCCGGGCCTCACCACCCAGAGCACCTACACCATCGCCTGCGACGGGGGAGCTTCTGATTCGGTAACCATCAACGTGATACCGAAGTTCCAGGAGTTCTAAAAAAGAATTCTAGAATTAATACCACAATTAATTGTGGTATTAATTCTTTGCGTATTGACGCAGGGACGGGTTCCGGATAACGTATGCATACGCCTTAGCGATAAGGCCTTTCGGGATTTTCCCGCGACCCCGCTAGAAATAGCGGGGGATATTTTTATAGACCGTAAAGATTCTTGAATCTGTTCCTAATCCGAGCCATATCTGCATCAGTCACTTGGCCCATCCTTGTAGACAAACGCCGATAATCAAGAGTTCTTGCCTGGTGCAAACAGGCAAACTGAGTCCGATAATGCATGTGGAAGCAAACATACCAGCTCCCGTTCTTTTCTTTCGAAGTCAATGGCACCACGAAATAGGATTCCTTAGAGAATTTCTTAAGGATAAGTACTGGGCGTGAGAATTGCCCGCTCTTTCCAGATATTTCTCGACCCACATTTTCCCCTACATTTGCCCACCATACGTCGCCTTGGCGGATGAAGGGAGGCGCGTGTCCTTTAGCATCGAGCCTCTGCTTTAGCCGTATCCATTCTGAGAATCGCTTCATATCCAGGCACGATACCGGCCTGGCAATGGGAGAGATTCTGAGAAAAGATAGGAAAAACTGGTTTCTAGCTCAAAATGCATGGTTGTGCGCGGGAAAGGGGTGTGGTATCTTCATAGGCATGAATACTGCAGATATGCAGGGTGTTGGCGTCGACCGTCTTTTTGAGACGGGCGCTCATTTTGCCCAGGTAAAGAGCCGCCGTCACCCGTCGATGAAGAAGTACGTACTCGGCACGTCCACCAAGGTCGAGATATTCGACCTTGCCAAGACCGACGAGCAGCTCGCGACGGCAAAGGCCGCCATGGCGGCGCTCGCGCGCGAGGGCAAGGCCGTGCTGTTCGTAGGAGGCAAGCGCGAGGTATCCGACCAGGTGCGCGAGGCCGCGCAGCGCATCGGCCAGCCGTACGTCGCCGGCCGCTGGCTCGGCGGTACCATCTCCAACTTCCCGGAGATAAAAAAGCGTATCGACCGCCTCGCCGACCTCGTCGAGAAGCGCGAGTCGGGCGAGCTGGCGAAGACCCGCACGAAGCTCGAGCGCGTCTTCATCGACCGCGAGATCGAGCGTCTTCAGACGCGCCTTTCGGGACTCGTGGGCGTGAGCAAGCTTCCTGCCGCGCTCGTCATCGTCGACACCAAGCACGAGGCGCATGCGACGAAAGAGGCGAAGGCTTCGGGCATCCCGGTCATCGGCCTCATGAGCTCTGACTGCGACCTCGCGGACGCGAAGTTCCCGATCGTGATGAACGACGCGTCCCGCGGCGCTGTGGAGCTCGTCCTCGGCGAGCTCACCGCTGCGTACGAAGAGGGACGGAAGGCGTAGATACGGCAGCTGAAAGCTGATGCTGCGGAAACAGATAGTTCCTGGAGCGCACGGAGCCGTGCAGGCCTCGAGGCGAGTACGCGGAGGGAAGCTATCTGTGCAGCAGCACTGTTTTAGTAATTTACATCGATAATCTTACGATCATGGACATTTCAATGGACACCCTCAAGTCGCTGCGCGAGAAGACCGGCCTTTCGGTCATGCAGTGCAAGAAGGCGCTCGAGGAGGCGGACGGCGATGTCGCCCAGGCAGAGGTCATCCTGCGCAAGCGCTCCGGTTCGGCAGCCGAGAAGAAGGGCGACCGCGAGCTCGGCGCGGGCGCGGTAGCGAGCTACATCCACGGCGGGGAGATAGGCGCGATGGTGCTCCTTTCCTGCG
The DNA here is from genome assembly GCA_964651935.1 of uncultured Candidatus Saccharibacteria bacterium. Taxonomy (GTDB): domain Bacteria; phylum Patescibacteriota; class Minisyncoccia; order Phycocordibacterales; family Phycocordibacteraceae; genus C7867-001. The sequence goes on along the minus strand of CAZYZM010000012.1, from coordinate 2,960 downwards.
AGACGGATTTCGTCGCGCGCAACGAGGAGTTCCCGGCGCTTGCCCGCGAGATCGCCATGCAGGTCGCTGCGACGAACCCTGCATACCTGCGCGACTCCGATATCGACGAGACGGCGCGTACCGCCGCGATGAACGTCTTCACGGAAGAGGTGAAGGACAAGCCGGCCGAGATGCAGGAGAAGATCCTGGACGGAAAGATGCAGAGCTATTTCAAGGACCAGGTGCTCATGAACCAGCCGTTCATCAAGGACGACTCGAAGACCGTCCAGCAGCTCGTGGACGAGGCGTCCCAGAAGTTCGGCGAGCGCGTGGAAGTAACCCGCTTCGTGCGCTTCTCGGCGCGCGGATAGCAGAAGAGCTGGCAGCGCCAGCTCTTTTCGTTATACTTACCTGATGACCTTCTACCTGCTCATCATGCTGGTGCCGCTCGCGCTCCTGGCGCTCTTCACGGCATTCGTGGCATACGAGGCGCGCACCGGCCGCCGCCTGCTTCTGGCAGGCCGCCGCTACGCGCTCGACCGCAAGGCGGAACGTCTCGCCTTCGTCGCCAGGCACGTAGACTGGGGCGCGTTCATGAACGACCTCGTCCGCTCGGGCATCGAGCGGCTGCTGCACGACGTCGCGCATAACGTTCTCATCGGCGTCCGCTTCCTGGAACGCGAGCTCACGCACCTCGTGCGCACCCTGCGCACCCGCCGTGCCCGCCCGGGAATCGCCGCGCCGCAGGATGACGAGCAGAAGCCGTCGCGCCTCGCCGCGCTCACGGCGCATATGCGGCAGGCGGTGCGCCGCTCGCGGCGGCAGCTGCCGGCGGCGAAGCGGCGCGAAGGAGAGGAGTAGAGGTGTGATATAAACAATACGTGCCGGGGTAGCTCAATTGGTAGAGCAGCGCTTTTGTAAAGCGAAGGTTTGTGGGTTCAAGTCCCTCCCTCGGCTCAATCGAGCATTTGATATACTGACGTTAATGCGCGCTGCCTTTTACGATTCGGAAGAATATCGGAAGAAGCAAAGCGAGATAACTAGGGCGAATCTAGAAAAGGGAATTTACAGACATCTTAAGAAGCAGGAGCAGCGTATCTGCATAAGAGAAGGATGTGAAACTCGGTTCACGGCAAGGCCGAAAGATCCAAAGAGATTCTGCAGTCGTAATTGTTCTGCAAAAGTAACAAATTCAAGACGAACGCAATCGCCCGCTACCCGCCAGAAGATTGGAGCTGCTCTCAAGGGAAAACCTAGTCCTTTCAAGGGGATGATACGTGTCCTTCGTATAAATAAGCCCTGTGAACAGTGCGGAAGAGAATTCTCTTCTGAAAAGTACAAGAAGCGCAGGTTCTGTAGCTCTGCATGCGCAGGAAAGCGCCCCACTTCACCGAAAGCCTCGCGAGGAAAGTCTGGCGTGCGGCACGACATAAGTGAATCGATAAACTTTCATAGCACCTGGGAAGCGAATATCGCACGCATGTATAACCACTTAGGAATCGAGTGGCAATACGAACCACGAACGTTCAATATCGGCGAACATGCGTATACTCCTGACTTTTATCTTCCTAAATACAGCGAGTATATAGAGGTTAAGAATTTCTGGAGTCCGTACTCAGCAAAGCGTGATCAGAGGTTCAGGGCAACATATCCTGGAATAGTGCTGAAAGTCATCTTGAAAGACGAATACCGTGCATTAGAAACGATCTATGCGGACGCCATTCCTGCATGGGAGTCTAGCGGAAGGAGAGCGAAATTCGGATAATTTATTTCCCATCTAACTATTCCTCCTCCGTCGTGCTCGCGGTGCTGGTCGCCGTCGTGCTCGCGAAGAAGTCCTCCGGGAAGAGCGCCTTGAAGTCGTCGAGCGTCGTGAAGCCGTATGAACGGTCTCCGTCTATCACGAAGGCGGGGAACTCCGGCTGTATCTTTTCCACGCTCTTGAGCGTGTCGAGCGCGCCGAGGTCCAGGTCGTAATCGAAGGAATAGACGCGGAGGTTCGGGTTCTCGCTATGCAGGTACGAGAGCGCATAGGAGGCGCGGTCGCAATCAGGGCAGGCGTCGGGCTTGTTCGAATAGAAATAGAGGACGACGGTCGGATCGATGTCGCAGGTCTGCGTGAGGCGCTTCGTAAGGAGGTAGTCGCGGATCTGCAGCAGGGTGTACTGCTTCTTGAGGCGGATCACCTGCTCGTTGGTGCTGCCGAGCTGCGCTTCCGTCGCGGCGAGGCGCTCGCCGAGGTCGGATACCTCGCGCGAGAGCGTATTCCCTTCGGTGATATCCTCGCACGGCGCTTCCTCGAGGAGCGCGAACTGCGTCTCTACCGAGAGCGTGTCGGTGGCGAGCTGGGCCTGAAGGTCGGAAAGCTGCTCTACGCGCTGCTGGTTCAGGTAGTTTATGGCATATACCACGGTCCCGATGAGGAGCGCGGTGATGATGAGGGAGATGATGACGTTGCGGGCCAGGATGGATTTCATAGAAAGAATATAGCGCATTTTCTAGCGCCACGCGCGCCGCGTCCCCGTGAGCAGGTCGTACATGGAACGGATGAGCCACAGGGGCGCGATGAAGCCGTAGAAGACGACGTACATGACGATGCCGACGACCATGCCGCCCGGCGTCCTCGAGATGTGCTTCCCGACGAGCATCGTGGTCACGGCACCCACGAGCATGACGAGGGAGAGGAGCATGACGACAGAGACGGGGATGAAGAACCAGCTGAAGCTATGGTGCGGGGCGAGGGAGTAGCTGAGCGGGACGCCGGAGACGAGCACGTACTTGTTCCAGGCCCACGAGAGGCCCTTGAAGATGAGCACGCAGAACATGATGATGCCGGAAATGTTGGCGAGCAGGCCGAGCGGGAGGATGAGCATGCCCAGCGTGCCGTACTTGGAATTGCCGATCATGTGGCGGTAGTCGTAGAAGACGTTGCGCAGGAAGCCGGTCGTCCAGCGCGTGCGCTGCTTCACGAGGCCGCGCAC
>CAZYZM010000011.1:0-17960 GCA_964651935.1 uncultured Candidatus Saccharibacteria bacterium | reverse complement strand
TCTCGCACGTGCCGGAATTCGTCGCGCAGGTGCGCATCGACGAGACGCTCGAGCTGGGCTGAACGGGTATGGAGAACGGAACGATCGAAGGAGCGGGCGCGGGAATGAGCGAGGAAGCCTTCCGGAAGGTCGTGGAGGAAGAATGGGATGCCGTCCCGCGCCGCTTCGCGGCGCGGGTAGAGAACGTCGCGCTCCTTATCGAGGACGAGCCGGATAGAGAGACGCGGCGGGAGGAAGGCCTCGAAGAAGGGCATACGCTGCTCGGCCTCTATCGCGGCATTCCCGCGACCGCGCGCGGCGAAGGGTACGGCGACGGCGGCATCCTGCCGGATACCATAACGCTCTACCGGCTCCCCATCCTGCAAGAGGCGCAGCATGAGGGCGACGGCAGTCCCGAGGCGGTTCGCATAGCCGTGCGCGAGACGCTCTGGCACGAGATCGGCCACTATTTCGGATACGACGAGGAGACGATACGCGAGCGGGAGGATACGGGTACGAACCGATACCGCTCCTAGCGCTTCATGAATCCTTCAAGGAAAGTCGCGCTATGATGAATACTATGAATTCACGAACCATCATCATAGTGCTCGGCATCCTTCTCGTGCTCGCTATCGCATACATAGCCCTGACGTATTCGCCGGCGGCGGTGGATACTGCCCGGACGGCGACCACTACGAGCGACACGGCAGCTCAGGAGGGCGGGACGGACACCGCGCCCGCCATAGGCACAGAGGCGACATATACGAATGCGACCAGCGACGATATCCGCATAGATGCACCGGCACCGGGCGCGGCCGTCGCATCCTCGTTCACCGTCTCGGGCGAGGCGCGCGGCTCATGGTACTTCGAAGCATCGTTCCCGGTCCAGGTTCTTGACGCGAACGGGACGGCGCTCGTTACTGTGCCTGCCGAGGCGCAAGGAAGCTGGATGACCACCGACTTCGTGCCGTTCAGCGTGCAGGTGTCCGTGCCGGGCACGTACCACGGTCCGGCGACCCTTGTTCTCGCCAAGGACAATCCGTCCGGCAATCCGGCCATGGACGCCTCAGTATTGATTCCGATAACGGTACCGTAAGCCGCGTCGACGCCTATGCTGAAGAAAGCGTACCTTGCCGGCGGATGCTTCTGGGGCCTGGAAGAGCTCTTCCGGAAGGTGCCGGGCGTTGTCGATACGGAGGCGGGGTATGCGGGAGGCGAGAACGAGCATCCGACGTACCGCGACCATCCGGGGCACGCCGAGGCGCTCGAGATAACCTATGACGACGAGAAAACCTCGTTCCGGAAGCTGCTCGACCGTTTCTTCAGCATCCATGACCCGACGACTCTCAACCGGCAGGGGAACGATGTCGGCACATCGTACCGCTCCGCCATCTTCTACCAGGACGAGGATGAAAAGAGGCAGGCCGAGGACTTCATGAAGATCGTGAACGCCTCCGGCCGCTGGAAGGACCCCGTCGTTACCGCCCTCGAGCCGTTCACGGCGTTCTGGCCGGCCGAAAAAGAGCACCAGGACTACCTGCAGAAGAATCCGGGCGGGTATACCTGCCATCTGGTGTATTTCGATACGTATCTCGCATAGCGGCCTTTGCGCTGCCGCATGCTATCGTATAGGGCACATATGCCCGTTTCAGGAACGAAGAGCAAGAAGGCGCGGAACGAGCGCGCAGCAGGAGGGAAGAAGGCTGCCCAGGCGCGCGAGAAGGACGTGCGCGCGCGCGTCATCGTAGGGCTCGCGGCCGCGTGGCTGCTCGCGATATACGTAGTGGGCTGGACGGACCTGCTCGGCATGCGCTACGTGCGCGGCGACGAGGCTGCGAGCACGACGCCTGCCGTCTTCCACAAGGATCCGCCGAAGCCGGTGCTCGACAAGGCGGCCTACGACGCGAAGATGCTCTCGGTCGCCAACTATGCGTCGACGACGTCGTCTACTACGCCGCGCATCTGGCCCGTTACGGACGCGCCGTATCCGCTCCCGGGCGCGCTCCTTCCGGAGAAGCGCATCATCGCCTACTACGGCAATTTCTATTCCACGAAGATGGGCGTGCTCGGCGAATATGACGCGCCGACCATGCTCGCCAAGCTCCGCAGCGAGAAGGCGCGGTGGGAGGCGGCCGACCCCGAGACGCCCGTCGTGCCGGCTATCGACTATATCGCGCTCACGGCCCAGGGAAGCCCGGGCAAGCAGGGATATTACATGTTGCGCATGCCGGACGACCAGATCGACCACGCGCTCGAGCTAGCCAGACAGGTGGACGGCATCGTGATCCTGGACGTGCAGGTGGGGCTCTCGAACCTAGAGCGCGAGCTCCCCATGCTCGAGAAGTACCTTTCGATGCCGAACGTGCACCTGGCTATCGACCCGGAGTTCTCCATGAAGTACGGCGATCCGCCCGGCACGGTCATCGGCACCTTCGACGCGGCAGACATAAATTACGCCGCGCAGTACCTCGCGCAGCTCGTGAAGGAGAACGACCTGCCGCCGAAGGTGCTCATCGTGCACCGCTTCACGGAGCGCATGGTCACGAACTACCAGAGCATACAACCGCTTCCGGAAGTGCAGTTCGTGATGGATATGGACGGCTGGGGAAGCCCGGCAAAGAAGCTCAATACGTACCGGAGCTTCATCGCGAGCCAGCCGGTGCAGTTCACCGGATTCAAGCTCTTCTACAAGAACGACCTCAAGCCGCCGAGCACGCGCCTGCTGACGCCTGACGAGCTGCTCGACCTCACGCCGCAGCCGATGTTCATCCAGTATCAGTAAGGTTCTCAGGATTGCTTTATATCTTGCACAGCGGCCGTATATCGGCCGCTTGCCATACTGCCTGCTACGCCGGCGGCTTGGCAGCGTGGGTGCACTCGTCACGTTACTCTCAAGGGTTCGATTCCCTTCGCCGGCTCTATTTTAGGAGAGAACGTTGACACGAGCTATCGTCGGGAATAGTATTGAATATGACGAGTGCGGGTTGTTCAAGCGAGAGTAACGTATAAGACGAGAGCCGCTGCGAAGCGGCTCTCGTCTTATATAGAATCATTTCCGCTTACCGCAGCACCAGCAGGAAGAACAGGAGCGCCACGAAGATGCGATAGATGCCGAACGGCATGAAGGTGTAGCGCGCGACGTAGGCGCGCAGCCAGCGTAGCGCGAACAGGGCGACGACGAAGGCCGCCAGGCCGCCGAGAAGCAGTACCTCGAAGTCCGCAGCATTGAGCGTATCGTAGCTCTTGAGGAGGTCGAGCCCGGTGGCCGCCGCCATGGTCGGCACGGCCAGCAGGAACGAGAATTCGACGATGGCTACCCGCCGTACGCCGATGGCAAGGCCGCCGACGATGGTCGCGGCCGAGCGCGAGACGCCCGGCACGACGGCGAGCGACTGGAAGACGCCGATGGCGAGCGCCTGCCTATAGGTGAGCGCTTCCGGCGTCGCGGCGCCGTCCGGCCGTTCGCGGTGGAAGATCTCGAAGGCGACGAGCGCGATGCCGCCGAAGAAGAGGAAGACGACCACGATATAGGGGTCGTCGAGCATGCTCTTTATGTACGGATAGAGCGCGAGCCCCACGATGCCGGTCGGGACGAAGGAGACGACGAGCTTCTTCAAGAGTCCGATATTGAGGAACGACCGCCAGTAGAGCACGACGACCGCCAGGATAGCGCCGAGCTGCACCGCGATCTCGAACGTGGTCAGGAAGGAAGAATCAGGGATGCCGAGGAGCTTTCCGGCAAGTATGAGGTGGCCGGTAGAGGAAACAGGAAGGAACTCGGTAGCGCCTTCGACGATACCGAGGATAAGAGCATGTAAGGCGGTCATGCGCTCCAGTATAGCGTACTGCCTGGTACACTGTCCGTATGAAAGCGACGCGGGCGGCAGACGTGAAGGATTTCGCGGATATCCCGAATATCGGGAAACGCATGGCAGAAGATTTCGCGCGGCTCGGACTCAAGCGCCCCGCCGACCTGAAGGGCAAGGACGCCTACGCGCTGTATAGGAAGATGTGCCGCATATCGGGATTCCGGCAAGATCCGTGCGTGCTCGATACCTATATGGCTGCTATCGATTTCATGGGTGGCGCATCGGCGAGACCCTGGCACTCGTACACGGCGCTCCGCAAGCGGCAGCACCCGGACCTATAGCGATGGGGTGGCACGCATACATCCTCGAGTGCGCGGACGGCACGCTGTATGCCGGCTCGACGAACGACCTTGCGCGGCGGGTGGAGGAGCACAACGCGTCGCCGCAGGGCGCGAAGTATACGCGTGCGCGGCGGCCGGTAACGCTGCGGTACGCGACGCCGTGCGAGAATCGGAGCGCGGCACTGAAGGAGGAGCTGCGGATAAAGGCGCTGACACGGGCGCAGAAGCTCGGACTTATCGCGCAGGCAGGGAGATCGGTCGCTCCTTAGAATAAAGTCAGGAATACTTTATCTGCCCTTGACGCTTCCTTGAGCGCCGATGCTCTATCCTCAAACGGTTGCGCCGATGCGCAGCCGAGGGATGTATACTTTATCTACTATGGAATCCACCTACGCTATGCGGAATCACGACCTTCTGCTCGGGACCGCGAACAAGAGATATGTGCTTACGGTGCGCGATCTTCCTTCGGAAGACAAGCCGCGCGAACGTCTCATGGCCCACGGGCCGAGCGCCCTTTCCGTGCAGGAGCTCATGGCCGTGCTCCTTTCTTCCGGTACGCGGAAGGAGGATGTCATGAATATGAGCACGCGCATCGTGCGCGAGTATGGCGAGCGGAGCCTGTTCTCAGCTACCGACCCTGCGCAGCTCGCGGAAGATCTCGACCTGCCGCTCGGCAAGGCGCAGCAGATCATCGCGGCCGGAGAGCTCGGGCGCCGCTACTTCCAGAAGCGCAAGAACGGCGCGGCGGTCATCCGCACGGCCAAGGATGTCTTCGACTATGCGCTAGACATGCGAGGACTCTCCAAGGAGCACCTGCGCGGCCTCTATCTCGATACGCACTACCAGGTCATCCATGACGAAGTGCTCTCCATCGGCACCATCGACGCGAACCTTATCCATCCTCGCGAAGTCTTCCGGCCCGCGCTCGCGCATGCGGCCGCAGCCGTCGTGCTCGTGCACAACCATCCGTCCGGCATCGTAACGCCCAGCGAGGCGGACCGCGTCGTAACGCTCCAGATCGCGGAAGCGGGACGCGTGCTCGGCATCGACCTCATCGACCATGTCGTGGTAGCCGAAGACGGCTTCGTGAGCATTCCCGTCAGCTAACCTGTCATCACGTATGAGTACATCTTCACGGCGCTATATGCGCTCTTCTTTTCCTGCGCTCGTCTATTGCGGCACGACGCGCGTCGTCAGCAGCCTTATCAAGGATGCTGACGCGTGGGAGGAGTTCACCGAGGAAGCTATCGCTTCCTATATCCGCGAGGGCACCGACGCCCTCATGCGGTCGCTTGCCGACTTCACGAAGCCGGAAGCGCCGTACCGCTCGCTCCGCGCCAAGGAGCTGCGGTTCATGCTCGAGGCGCTCATTGAGGTGAAAGAGGTCTTTTTCGGCGACCAGCTTCCGGTGATACGCAGGGAAGCGTAACGCGGACGGCGGTACCCTTCCCATACCTGCTTTTCACGGAAAGGGTGCCGCCGTGATGCGCGATGATGCGCTGCGCGATGGCCAGCCCCAGGCCGGTGCCGTCCTTCGCGGATGCGCTCGGACGCCCGGTACTCCCTGGATTCTCTGAGCTGACGCGATAGAAGCGGCTGCCGAGCTTCGGGAGATGCTGCGCGCGCATGCCGATGCCGGTATCGCGCACGCGTACCTGGATAGAATCGCCGGCCCGTCGCGCAGAGACGTGGATGCGCCGTACCGGGCAGGAGGCCGTATACTTCACGGCGTTGCTGAGGATGTTCGTGAACGCCTCTTCGAGTTGGCGATGCGCGCCGCATGTCTCAAGGTCCGGCGCGATATCGGCGGTCATGCGGATACCGGATGCCTGCGCGATTATCCCTACGTACTCGATGAGGCGCGTAAGCGATGCGCTGAGGGAATAGAGGACCGGCGCGTCCGCAGGAAGCTGCGCGTCGACGCGCGCGAGCTCGAGTATGGCGCGGGTCAGCCGCGCCAGCTCGTCGATGCTCAGCTCCATGCTGGCATAGGTGGCGGCCGCAGAATCGTGCGCCGACTGCCGCAGCAGCTCGAGGCCGCTGCGCAGGACGGTAAGCGGGGTCTGGAAGGCATGGGATATCTCGGAAAAGAGCTCGCGATGGTGGCATGCGGGGTATGCGGCCGCCGGCATGCGGAGAGTCCGTCGCGCTCGTAAGAAAGTGGGTATGCTGATAAGCCGGTTCGTTAACGGTTCGTAATCGCGTACGGATGGAACATCCGGAGAGCGCCTGTTAAGTATGGGAAACGGATGTTAAAGAAATCCTCAAGATTCGGCGGATTCCTAGAACGGGCTGGTGTCGATCTTGTACCCGCGGCCGGGGACGGTATGGATGAGCTTTCGTTCCGGAACGGTGTCGAGCTTCTTGCGCAGGGAGAGGATATGCGACTCTATGGTGTTCGAGAAGGGGTCGTTCGTCATGTCCCACACGTGTTCCATGATCATCGCGCGTGAAAGGACGCTCCCTTGGTTGCGCATGAGGTAGGCCAGCAGCATGAATTCCTTGCGGGTGAGATAGATGCCTTTCCCGTCGCGCATCACGCGCTGCTGCTTGGTGTTGATCGTGAGGTCGTCGATGGAAAGGACGTCTCCTTCCATCTCTGCCGGGCGGCGCATGAGGGCGCGGATGCGCGCGAGCAGCTCTTCGAACGAGAACGGTTTCAGGAGGTAGTCGTCCGCGCCGCTGTTGAGAAAGTCTATCTTCCGCCACGTATCCGACAGCACGGAGAGGACGATGATCGGCGTAGTGTGCCCGGTCCGGCGTATCTCCTGGCATACGGTGATGCCGGACTTCTGGGGAAGCATATTGTCGAGGATGATGATGTCGTACGAGTTGGTGCGGGCGAGATAGGAGCCTTCCATACCGTCGGCGGCAGTATCTACCGCGAAGCACTGCGCACGCAGGTTGTCGGCAAGCATCGCGCGGATGGTCTCTTCGTCATCGATTACAAGTGCTCTCATATACATTCATCCTAGCAACGGCATGCACGCGTGAAGATGATACGGGCGGGGGAATATCGGCAGAGTAGTTTAACTATATTTCATATATGTCCGAATCTCCCCTCATCTGCATGGGTAATGCGGCCGCTGTCCACAGCATGCTTCCGTTCGAACAATTGTTCTAGTACAATGGACGGTATGAAAGCGGGAGTCGTCGACAAGGTGCGCGCGTTCTATCGGACGCATAAGAGGATGCCGTCGATCACGGAGCTCATGAAGCTGCTCGGGCTCGCCAGCCGCAGCTCGGCCTTCTATGTCGCCAACCAGCTCATAGAGGCGGGCGTCGTGGAGAAGGACAGGGCGGGAAAGCTCATACCGGCAGCCGGGCTCTATGCCGTGCCGCTTCTCGGGCATGTCCGCGCCGGCTTCGCCGCGCCGGCCGAAGAGGAACTGGCCGACACGATCACCGTCGGGGAGCATCTCCTGCCGCATCCGGACGCGAGCTACCTGCTGACCGTCGAGGGCGATTCCATGATAGACGCAGGCATACAGCAGGGGGATATGGTGGTCTTCGAGCGTACTAAGGACGTGCAGGTGAACGATATCGTCGTAGCGCTCACGGAAGACGGGTATACGCTCAAATATCTGCGCCGCAAGAACGGCCGTCTCTGCCTCGAGGCTGCCAACGACGCGTATCCTGACATCCACCCGCGCGAAGGCGAGATCATCGGCAAGGTGGTCTCGACCTTCCGCACGTACTAGCTTCCCGCATATGCATACGCCGGACCCGTTCCCGCGCGCCATGCTGCATTTCGACGCGGATTCCTTCTTCGCTTCCGTAGAGCAGTCGCTCGACTACACGCTGCGCGGCAAGGCCGTGGTAACCGGCGGCGAGCGCGGCGCGGCCACCTCCGTCTCGGTCGAAGGGAAGCGCCGGGGCCTCTATCGCGGCATGAGCCTGCGGGAGATGAGGAAGCTCTGCCCGGACGTGGTCATCGTCCCTGGCAACTACACCGCCTACTCCATCTACGCGCACCGCATGTACCGCATCGCGCGCACGTTCACGCCGCAGGTCGAGGAATACAGCATCGACGAATGCTTCGCGGACATCACCGGCCTCGATGCCACGCACGGCATGCCGTACGAACAGGTAGCGCTCGCGATGAAAGAGCGCCTTCAGACGCAGCTCGGCATCACGTTCGGCGTGGGGCTCGCGCCGAACAAGACCTTGGCGAAGATCGCGAGCAAGGTGCATAAGCCGGACGGCTTCGCCGCCATACCGGCGAGCGCGATTCCGGACTTCCTGAAGGATCTGCCGATAGGCAGCCTGTGGGGTATCGGCTTCAGGATGGCGCTCCGGTTCGAGACGCTCGGCGTGAAGACCGCCCTCGACTTCGCGCAGAAGGACGATGCGTGGCTCAAGGAGCACGGCGTGAGCAAGCCGTACCGCGACATGTGGCTCGAGCTGCGCGGGCATCTGGTACGCCGGCTCTCCGTAGGGGCGTACGATTCCGTGGGAGAAGAGGATGCTTCCGACGGCCTTATGGGCTCGATGCTCCAATCGCGCACCTTCAAGCCGACGACGGACCGCCGCGCCATACTCTCGGCGCTTGCCAAGAATGTCGAGGGCGCGTGCGCGAAGGCGCGCCGCCATGCGGTTACGGCGCGCCTGGCCCGCTTCTATCTCAAGACCCAGGAGTTCACCTACGCGGGCAAGAACCTGAAGCTGCCGGCCGCGACCGCTGACCCGCGCGAGTTCCTGCGCGTCATCGAGCGGCACTTCGGCGAGGTGTTCGTCCCTGGAACCCTGTATCGTGCCAGCGGCTTCGGCCTATACGGCCTCCTTCCCGAATCGCACGGCACGCCGGACCTCTTCGGCGAGAGCGCGCGGATAGCGGAAGGCGCGCCCGTGCTGCGCGCCATGGACGGCCTCAATAAGAAGTACGGGAAGCATACGGTGTATCTGGGAGCGAGCGCGGCATCCATAGCGCGCGAATATGAACGGGCCGCCGAGCGCCGCGGGAGAGAACGGCCCCGCCCTGCGCTCGGCATCGACCGTCGCAAGAAGACGCTTTCTATCCCGTATTTAGGAATGGTGCGCTAAGCGGTAGTAGCGGAGGAAGAACGCCGCAGCAGCGATGATGGTCGCCGCCGAAAAGAGCACCGGCGTCGTCGGCGCGAATACGGCGGCGATGGCGCCTGCGAACAGCGGGGGAATGGCCTGCGCGAGCGCCTGCACGCTCGAGTTTACGCCGAGCACGCTCCCTTGCTGCCGGTCCTTCGAGGACGTGCTGATGAGCGCGGTGAGGTTGGTGAGCACCAGGCTCGCCGCGACAGCGGCAGGTATGGTGAATAGATACAGAAGGAGCGGGTCGCGCGAGAAGTACACGCCGATGAGCGAAGCGCCCATGGCGAGCAGAGCGGCAGGGATGACATCCTGCGGCGCGACATAGCGCGACAGGCGGCCGGTGATGAGTATCTGCGATCCTGCGAGCAATAGGCCGACGAAGGCGAAAAGGTAGCCGATATGCCGCTGGTCGAAGCCGAAGCGGGAGATGAGGTACACGCCGAAGAACGTGACGATGAAGGCGAAGCCGGACTGGTACAGGAACGAGGTAACGTACAGCGGCCTCCGGTCAGCGCCAGCCGCCGCGTCCTTGATGTTCGCGAAGGCCTGCCAGAACCGTATCTTCCTTCTCGTGCGCGTCCGGAGCGTCTCGGGGAAGAAGAGGATGACCGCGAGCATGTTCGCGCCGCTCAGTATCGCGGCGAACCAGAACGGCGTGGGCGCGCCGAACCAGTCGAGCACCTTCGGGTCGGAAAGGAAGCCGCCGACGAGCGGCCCCAGGATGAAGCCGATGCCGTTGGCGGCGCTGATGACGCTGAACTTCCGGACGCGGTCCTCCTCAGAAGAGATGTCCGCGACCGCCGCCTGCACGACGGCGATGTTCCCGCCCGTGAGGCCGTCGAAGGCGCGCGCGGCGAACAGGAGCGGGATGCTCACCCAGACGATGCCGGCGCCGAAGAGCACGTACGAGAGCGCGGTGCCCAGGAGCGAGGCCGTGAGGACCGGACGCCTGCCGAACGTATCGGAAAGCTGCCCCAGGATGGGCATGGCGAGGAACATCGCGAACGGGTACAGCGCCGTGAGCGCGCCCAGGAGGAGGTAGCCGGTGCTTTCAGACAGGTCGAGATGGTAGGCGTAGCTGGGGTCGGTGAAGAGGAGCGGGATGATGGGAATGAGGATGCCGACGCCGATCATGTCCGTCAGCACGACGGCGAAGGCGATCCAGAGAGTCTTTCGGGAGTTCATGCGGGTAGGGTCTTCAGCATAAGAGGCGGAAGATGGAGAATCGGTGAGGGCTGCGCCGGCCGTTCCCTGTACGCCTCAGTATAGACCGGATGCGGGCCGTCTTCAGCGAACGCTCAGGTCCGTCTGGTACTATGTATCCACTATCCGTAACTTCATCACCGCACCATGAACCGATCATACGCCATCTTCGGAACGATCCTGCTCGCCCTCGTCCTCATCGCCTTCGGCGCTTACGCATTCACGCATCCGCGCGAGGACGCGTCTACGGACGTTACCGCGCGCGCCTCGTACCTGTGCCGCGACGGAAAGACCATCGAGGCCGTCTTCACGGAAACGAACGTGACGCTCACGCTTTCCGATACGCGCGCATTCGTCCTGCCGCAGGCGGTTTCCGGCTCGGGCGTGCGCTACGAGAAGGACGGGGTCGCCTTCCTCGGGAAGGGGAACAACGCGTTCCTGCAGGAGGACGGCACGACTACGTATGAGGATTGCGTCGCGACCGCAAGCCCCGCCACGACCACGGCGGACGGCCGCCAGCAGTTCACCGACAGCGCCGGCACCTTCTCGTTCACGTACCCCGATACGGTTACCGTATCGGGCGGCGGTGTCGGCTTCACGCAGGGCTGGATGGTGAACGCGACGAGTTCGGGTCTCGTCCTCGCCAAAGCGGTGCTCGGGGAGTCCTTCCAGCCGGATACGAACTTCAGCGAGGCGACCTTCACGGTGGGGACGAGCCCTGACCCGTCTGCCGTCGCGTCCTGCCTCACTCACAATCCGTCGGGCGGCCCTGCCGTCGCGCCGACGATGCAGACCGTCAACGGCACGGCGTACACGGTGCTCCATTCGAGCGATGCGGGCGCAGGGAACCGCTACGACACGACGAGCTACCGCACGGTCCGCGACGGCCAATGCTACGCGGTCGAGTACACGGTCCACTACACGGCGCTCGAGAACTATCCTGCAGAGCGCGGCATCACGGCCTTCGACGAGGACGCGGTGCAGAGCGTGATGGAGAGCATCGTGCAGAGCGTCCGCTTCACGGACGGCGCGTAGGGCGCGGGAGTTCACGAGCGATTCATCGCCCATGCCGTAGGGTATATGGCGTATGGCACAGAGTTTTCGCACGAGCAACCGCCAGAGCATCTCGTTCAAGATGCGCATGGGCGCCCGCCGCCTGCGTACGCGCATCCTGACGGCGCTCATACAGGCGCTTGAAGAGCGCACAGGCGCGGCTGCGTAGCAGCCGCGCCTGTGGCGTATCGCATTCGCACAATCCGTCGCATGACGGCCCATCGCGGATGCTACTATACGGGTGATGCGGCACTTTTCTCCGCGCGGCAGGCTGCGTGCCTGGAAGCGGCTCTTCCTCTACGGCACGTTGGCTGTCCTGGCGTTCCTCATAACAGGGTTGCTCGCATACTCCCATTATTTCGGTCCGGTCGACGAGCATGCAGATATAGAGGAGTTCACTATCACGGCGGACACGAGCCTGCAGGAAGCCGCGCAGCAGGTCGCGGATGCAGGGTTCGTGAAGAGCGCGTGGGCGCTGCGTATCGCCCTTATCGAGGAATCGGGGGGTCAGCGTATCCGCCCGGGCGGATACAAGATAGGGAAAGGCATGGATGCCTGGACGGTAGCCAATACCCTCGTGAGCCCTCCGGCGCTCGCCTTCATAACCTTCCCGCCGAGCATCCGCAAGGAGCAGATGGGCGACATGCTCGCCGAAGCCTTGAACTGGACCGACGCACAGAAGGAGGAATGGAATACGGTGGCGACGAATCCCGATCCCGCCTTCTCTGAAGGCGTCTACTATCCCGACACCTATCTCATACCGAGCGATCAGACGCCGGCGCAGATCGCGGCGCGCATGCGCGGCCGCTTCACTGACATCTTCGCGCCGTACGCGGCCGAGGCGCAGGCGCAGGGCATCCCCTGGACAAAGGTGCTCACCCTCGCGAGCATCGTCGACCGCGAGGCGGGGAAGACTGATAAGGCGCTCGTCGCGGGCATCCTCTGGAACCGCCTCGACATCGGCATGAAGCTGCAGGCGGACGCAACCTTGCAGTACGTGACCGGCGACGAGGATGATTGGTGGCCTGCGCCGACGAGCGACGACAAGTATCTCGATTCCCCCTTCAATACCTATATGTACACGGGGCTGCCGCCGCACCCTATCGACAACCCGACCGTGGAGTCCGTCGAGGCCGTGCTGGATCCGGTAGATACGGATTGCCTCTACTACCTTCATGATACGGGACACCGCATACACTGCTCGCTCACGTACGCGGGGCAGAAGGCGAACGTAGACAAGTATCTGCGGTAGGGCGCTATCAAAAGAAAACCGCTCCAGGCATGCCTGGAGCGGTATAAGTTTTCGGGTGCTGCGCTTTACAGCGCGAGCGCCGTGTAATTCTCTATCGTCTTCTGCGCGTATCGGCGGCTGGCCTTCGGGCAATGGTCCCGATAGGCCGAACCCGCCTTCGCGCGCAGCCATGCCGCTCCCGCATCGTAGGCCGTTTCCGGCTTGTTATGCGCGGTGGCGATGAACTGCGCGAGTTCCTTCCGGTGCGATGCGGCCACGCGCGTGAAGAGCGCGAGGCGCGAATCGTCGAGCCGGCGGATGAAGACCGCGAAGTTCGACACGGCGAACAGGTACGCTGCCCGCAGGTGGTCGTTCCCGCGGAAGTACGCGACGCTTCCCGGTACGCGGAGCGAACCCGGAAGCGCGCGGTTCACGCGCGTGACCCCGCCCACCGTCGGCACATATCCCAGGTCGTACACCGCTTTGGGCGTGAACTGGAACGGGCCGAACGAGGTGTACGAGTCGTGGAGGGCAGGGATGCTCTCCACATACCGCCGCCCCGCATTCTGGAACAGGAAGTCCAGGTACGCGCGGCAGTAGCTGCCCGAAGTGGGGCAGATCTCGGCCATCATGTACGACATGAGGACGTGCCCGTTCACCAGCTTCGCGACGCGCTTCTCGAGCGCGCAGCGCTTCTGGTCGACGCGCTTCTCGGAATCCGTGAAGTAGGTCGCGCAGACCTTCTTCCAGTCGAGATTCCGATACACGAGTTCCGCCTGCTCGTCCGCGATGTCCTGATAGTCGCTGAGCGACATCAGGCCCGGTTCGAGCCGTTCGTATTCGGCCACGAGCATATTGCCCGTGTCCGTCACGATACGCGCGCTGCCCGGAATCGCCGCCTTCTGTTTCCAGAGGAGGCGAAGCTGGTCGTTCCAGTCCACCGCGAGGCGGGCAGGAACGCGGCCCTTGCGCCCCCAGTAGAGGGCATAGAGGCCGCCGACGTTCGAGTTGGCGAGCTTACCGGTGCCGTACGTGCCCGCGTGGGAACGTACGGGAAGCAGCTGGAGCAGTTTCAGCGTCTTTTGCTGCGCGGCGCGCTCTTCTTTCATGGAACGCGACGGATCCGAGAAGGGAACCGCCTTCGGTATCTCCATGACGACGCTCGTATCGCGTTCGGGGCGCGGCGCGCCCGGGGCCGGCACAGGCAGCATGCCTGTGCCGAGTGCGGCAGCCAATGAGGCACCGACGATAGTTTTGAAGAACATTTGAAATCCCCCGTTGTTGGTGAGATTCTCCCTACCTTCTTATGTAGTTACCATCCGATACTATATAATATTATACTATATAAGTCAATAGTCTCGGCGCTCGTACGATTGACGGCTCACCCGCCGGATAGTACAGTATTTGTATTGCGTTTGGGGCCCGCCGTACGGCGGCTTTGCTTTTTCAGGCCCGCAGCCGCGCCTATCTACACACTTCATATGGAAATACGTAACATCGCCATCATCGCGCACGTGGACCACGGCAAGACCACGCTCACCGACGCCCTCATGCGCCAAACGGGCGCCGTCGCCGAAGGCGTATCCATGGACAGCAACACGCTCGAGCAGGAGCGCGGTATCACCATCTACTCCAAGAATACTTCTATCGAATACAAGGGGACGAAGATCAACATCGTCGACACGCCGGGCCACGCCGACTTCGGCTCGGAAGTGGAGCGCGTGCTGCGTTCCATCGATTCTGTGCTGCTCGTCGTGGACGCGCAGGAAGGCCCTATGCCGCAGACCCGTTTCGTGCTCAAGAAGTCGCTCGAGCTCGGCCTGAAGCCTATCGTCGTCCTCAACAAGATAGACAAGCCGGCTGCCGACGCGGCGCGCGCGGAAGAGCAGGTGCTCGAGCTCTTCCTCGAGCTCGGCGCATCCGACGCGCAGGCAGATTTCACGACCGTGTACGCCATCGGCCGCGAAGGCCGCGCGGCGCGCTCGCTCGATGCGCTCATGGGCGGAGAAGGAGAGCAGAGCGCGGACCTCACGCCCCTTCTGGATACGGTGCTCGAGCTGGTGCCGCCTGCGTCCACGCCTGAGCAGGCGGCGAAGCCCGCGAAGCTCCAGGCCTTCAACCTCGCCTACGATAACTTCCTCGGCCGCCTGGCTATCTGCCGCGTCTACGAGGGTGTCATCAAGGGCACCGACAACGTGACCGTGAAGAAGCCGGACGGCACGGCACGCACCGGCAAGCTCACGAAAGTGTTTTCATTCAAAGGGCTGGAGCGCGTCGACGTCCCTGAGGCGCAGGCGGGCGACATCGTCATGGTCGCCGGCCTTCCGGACATCTTCATCGGCGAGACCATCACGACCGATGCGAACGCAGAGCCGTTCCCGGCCATTTCCATAGACGAGCCGACCATTACGGTGAATTTCCTCGTGAACAATTCGCCGTTCGCCGGCCGCGAAGGCAAGTACGTTACCAGCCGCCAGCTGCGCGAGTACCTGGAGCGCGAGCTCGAGGTGAACGTCGGCCTCAAGGTAGACTTCGTCTCGCCTGACGCTTTCAAGGTTTCCGGACGCGGCGAGCTGCATATCGCCATCCTGCTCGAGAACATGCGCCGTTCCGGCTATGAGATGCAGGTAGGCCAGCCGCAGGTCATCGTGCGCGAGGAAGACGGCGTGAAAGTCGAGCCGTTCGAGGAGGTCATCATCGATACGCCGAGCACGTACCAGGGCGCGATCATCGAGCGTCTCGGTACCCGCGGCTTCCAGCTCATGAACATGACCCAGCACGACGAGTCGGTGCGCCTCACGCTCGAAGGGCCGACCCGGGGCATCCTCGGCTACCGCAACCAGTTCGTCATCGATACGAAGGGCGAGGGCATCCTCTCGTCGCGCGTCATCGGCTTCAAGCCGTTCGCGGGCGAGATCAAGAAGCGCCAGGTCGGCTCCATGATCTCCATGGCGGCCGGCAAGGCGCTCGGCTACGCTCTCTGGGGCCTGCAGGAGCGCGGCATGCTCTACATCGCTCCGGCGACGGAAGTCTACGAGGGTATGGTCATCGGCAACACCAGCAAGGGCGAGGAGATGATCGTGAATCCGACGAAGGGGAAGAATCTCACGAACGTGCGTTCTTCAGGCAACGACGAGGCCATCAACCTTTTCCCGCCGTACCTGCTCACCATCGAGCGCGGCTTGGAAGTGATGGCGGAAGACGAGTATCTCGAGATCACGCCGGAATCGGTACGCCTGCGCAAGCAGCATCTTACGGAAAGCGAGCGCTCGAAGGCGCGGCGTTAGCCGCGCCGGCAAGGCGAAGACGCCGCTTCATCTGCGCTTCATCGGGCGTCGCCTATGGTATGCCTGCAGTAATATCTTCACCATGCTCACCACCATCGCCGTCATCCTGCTCATACTCTGGGCGCTCGCGCTCGTTACGTCCTATACGATCGGGGGCTTCGTCCATCTCCTGCTCGTCCTCGCGGTCATCCTGATACTCGTCCGGCTTATCCAAGGGAAGAATCCGGTCCCTTAAGCGCGGGCATTGACGACCCTGCGGAAGGGCGTATGGTACGGGGGTCGCCAATGAGGGCGGCAGAAAGGAAGCACCGTGCCCGAACCTGATAACGATACGGGTCCGCACAGGCAGGACTGGCTGTTATGGCCGGTCATCGCGCTCGGCATCGTCATACTCATCCTCTATTTCGTGAATTCCGAAGGCTTGAAGCCGTTCATGTGATCAGGGGAGTCCGGACGTATGGACCGGAACGGCCTCCGCGCAGCGGAGGCCGTTTTCATAAACATTGCATTTATTTCCTATTTCTGGCATACTATATCCAACAACCGTTCTCCAGGTTTTCCTTGCGTAGCCCGCAGTGACTCTGGATGCCGCACGAGATGCCGCATCCGCGAAACTCTTGAGACCGTTTGGATCTCTGCACTGCGCCAGATTTATATCGCCTCGTACGCGCGCATACGTAAATCAGTACGGGCATCACGCTTAAATTTCACGTTCTTACATGGCAACGACATTCATACGCCGTCTTGACGGCCGTAAACCGCCGCGCGGCGCCTCTTGGGGGGCTGCCGCCGAACATTCATCACGTCGCCCGTCCCGTTCTGGGGCGCGCCGTTCCTCCGGGCATGGCGCAGGCCGCGACTCTGGCAGCCGCTCGTCTCATGGCGGAAGCCGTAGCGCCCGCCCGCGCCGAAACTACCAGGAGATGGAGGTAGACCTCGGAAAGCTCATCAACAAGGCCAAGCCCGCCCAGGAAGAGGCGCCGTACGTTCCGGAAATCACCTTCGCCGAGCTTCCGGTCGACGAGAGGCTCAAGGAGAATATCAGCGCGAAGGGCTACGTCCTTCCGACGCCTATCCAGGAGAAATCCATCCCGCAGGTGCTCATGGGGCACGACGTGGTCGGTCTCGCCAATACCGGCACGGGCAAGACCGCAGCGTTCCTCATCCCGCTCATCAACCGTGTCATCTATGACCGGAGCCAGCGCATGCTCATCATGGTGCCGACCCGCGAGCTCGCGATCCAGATCGAGCAGGAGTTCTACGGCTTCACCAAGCGCCTCAACATCAACGCGGTTACCTGCGTCGGCGGCGCGAACATCGAGCCGCAGATCCGCGTGCTGCGCCGTCAGCCGAACTTCGTCATCGGCACGCCGGGCCGCCTGAAGGACCTCATCGAGCGCAACGAGCTCGATCTTTCCGGCTTCGGCACGGCGGTGCTCGACGAGGCTGACCGCATGCTCGACATGGGCTTCATCGACGACATGCGCGAGATCCTCGGCCACATGCCCAAGGAGCGCCACACGCTCTTCTTCTCGGCGACCCTTTCCAAGGACATCGAGAAGCTGATCGGCGACTTCCTCAAGGATCCGGTGCGCATCTCGGTGAAGACCCGCGACACCGCGGCGACCATCGACCAGGACGTCGTGTACTTCCAGGGCGCGAACAAGTTCGACACGCTCGTCTCGCTCCTCAAGGATCCTGAGATGGACAAGGTGCTCGTCTTCGGCCGTACCAAGCACGGCGTGGAGCGCCTCGCGAAAGACCTCTCGCGCGCAGGCGTGAAGGCCGAGAGCATCCACGGCGACAAGACGCACGGCCGCCGCCAGAAGGCGCTCGGGCTCTTCAAGCAGGACCACGTGCGCGTGCTCGTCGCTACCGACGTGGCCGCCCGCGGCCTCGACATCTCCGGCGTCTCGCACGTCATCAACTACGACCTGCCGGCCACCTACGAGGACTACACCCACCGCATCGGCCGTACCGGCCGCGCGGG
>CAZYZM010000010.1:0-20062 GCA_964651935.1 uncultured Candidatus Saccharibacteria bacterium | reverse complement strand
CGGACAGGCTGGCCGCGCGTGAACGTGTCCCGCTCGAGATGCGCGAGCAGGGTTACCTTCGCGCGCTCCGGAAGCGCGTCCACCGTATTCCCGAGCGCCCGCCGCGCATAGAACGAGATGGCCTCCACGGGCCGCGCATCGAACCCGTCGTCGCGTTCGAGCGAGAGCCGCAGGTGCTCTTCCCCTTTCCCGAACCATGCCACGCGCGATAGCGGCACATCGCGCAGCAGGAAGGCCGGCTTCGGATTCTCCATGCCGAACGGCGCGAACTTTTCCGTGCGGGAAAGCTCCTGCGCGAGTATGTCGGTCGGCGTCAGCTCGCGGTCAGCGTATGCGGCTGCTTCCTCGACATCCTCCTGCGGCAGCGTGGCGAGCGCCTGGCAGAGACGTTCCTCGAGGGAGAACACCTGATCGTCCTTCACGGTGAATCCGCCTGAGGCGCGATGTCCGCCGAAATCTTCGAAGACCTCCGCAGCCGCCTGCATGAGCGCGACCACCGAGACGGGACCGCCCGCGCGGCACGATCCCTTCGCCGTCATGCCGCCTTCGCGTCCCCAGAGGAAGACCGGCCGGCCGTACTCTTCGGAAAGCGAGTTGGCGACGAGCCCTAAGAGGCCGGGCCGCCAGTCAGGGTCGCCCATCGCGATGACGCTCGGCAGCGCGCTCTCGAGCTTGCGGGCTTCGAGCCGCTCGTGCGCAGCACGGGTTATGGCCGCGCCGAGCGAGCGGCGCGAGCGGTTGATGCGCTCGAGCTCCTTGGCGAGCGCGTCGGCACGCGTCTCGTCTGTCGTCGTGAAGAGCTCGAAGGCGTCGCGCGGTTCGCCCATGCGGCTCGCGGCGTTCACGCGCGGCGCGACCATGAAGCCGACGTCGTCTTCGGTGAGCGTACGCTGGTTCACGCGCGCGACGCGGCACAGCTTCTGCAGGCCCGGCCGCGGCGACTTGCGCATGACCAGCAGCCCGTACTTGGCGATGACGCGGTTCTCGCCCGTGAGCGGGACCATATCGGCGATGGTCGAGAGCGCGGCCATGTCCAGGAGCCACTTCTCCCAGCCCTGCGCGATCTTCTCGCGGCCCGCGAAGCCCACGGCGAGCACGGCGCAGGCAAGCTTCCAGGCGAGGCCGCCTCCACAAAAATCTCGATACGGGTACGTCTCGCCTTCCTGCTTCGGGTCGACGATAGCGTACGCGGGCGGAAGAACCTCCTGCGGGAGGTGATGGTCGGTAACGATGACCTCCATGCCCAGCTCGTTCGCGCGCGCGACCTCGGCAACGTCGGTGATGCCGCAGTCCACGGTGATGAGAAGCTTCGCCCCCTGCTTCGCGAGCTTCTCGATGCCTGCAGCGTTCAGGCCGTATCCCTCTAAATGCCGGTGCGGGATATATACCTCAAAATCAGCTCCGGCCTTCTTCAAGAAATCGTGGAGCACGACCCCGCCGGGGATACCATCGCAATCATAGTCGCACCACACGGCGATGTGCTCGCCGGAATCGATGGCCTGCGCGACCCTGCGGGCCGCCTTCTCCATGCCGAGCATCGTAAGCGGATCGCCGATATGGTCGTCATATGAAGGAGAGAGGAACGCTTCCGCCTCTTCGGGAGTCGTGATGCCGCGACGCGCCAGGAGCGCGGCGGTGTACTCGTCGTGCTCCTTGAGCGCTTCGCGCACGTTCGGGTCTATCGGTTCGTGGAGGGGGAACATGTACGTGCTAGTATACCGAAAACAGCGCAGCTATGGAAAAGACCGTATTTCAGAAGATCATCGACCGCGAGATTCCTGCCGATATCGTCTACGAAGATGAAGAGACGCTCGCCTTCCTCGACATAGCGCCGAATGCGGCCGGCCACACGCTGGTCATCCCGAAGAAGCCGTTCGTGAACATCTTCGATATCGACGACGAGACGCTCGCTGCCGTCATGCGCGCTGTCCGAAAGGTAGCGCCTGCCGTGCGCGACGCCGTAGGCGCCGAGGGCGTTCATATCAACTCAAACCATGGCGAAGCTGCAGGCCAGGAAGTCCCCCACCTCCATTTCCACATCATCCCGCGGCATTCCCGCAGCGAGTTCACGTTCTGGCCGCATGTCTCGTATGCCGAAGGGCAGGCTGCCGAGATAGCTACGCACATCCGCAAGCATCTCTAGCCTCACTCGAGCGCGCGCAGGCCGGGAAGCGTCCCCTTCGCAAGAAAATCGAGCATGGCGCCGCCGCCCGTAGAGATGAAGGAGAAACGGTGCGAGAGTCCGAGCGAGTCTACGGCAGCGACAGTATCGCCGCCGCCCAATATAGAATATGCCGATGACGCGCCTACGGCGCGCGCGAGCGCTTCCGTCGCGTCCGTAAAGCCCTTCTCATAGAGTCCGAGCGGGCCGTTCCAGAGCACCGTCTTCGCTTGCGCCACGAGCGCGGCGAGCGCCGCTACCGTCTTCGGTCCGTCATCGTATATCGCGCTTCCCGCAGGCACGTCGTCGATACCGACCACTCTCCCCGCGTCATGCGACGCGCCTTCCGGCGCCACCACTTCGTCGAGCGGGAGCATGAGCTTCGGATTCCGCAGGAGCGCGCGCATGGCGAGCTCGTCGGCATCGCTCGAGACGAGCGATTTTCCTACGGCCTTACCGCTCGCCTTCATGAAATCGTTGGCGAGCGCGCCGCCCACGAAGACGCGGTCGTACCGTTCCAGAAGCGTCGTCAGCACCGGCTCTTTCGTAGAGAACTTCGCGCCGCCGATGATGGCGAGCGCGGGCGCCTTCGGCTCGAGCGCCTTCGTGAGCTCCTCGACTTCCCGCAACACCTGGAACCCCGCGTACGCGGGGAGGAGCGCCGGCAGTCCCACGACAGACGCGTGCTCGCGGTGGCAGACGTCGAAAGAATCCTCTACGAACACGTCCGCGAGCTCTGCCAGCTGGCGCGCGAACTCGGGACTGTTCTTCTTCTCTCCCGAATCGCGGCGCAGGTTCTCGAGCATGAGCGCCTCGCCCGGCGCGAGGTTCCGCACCGCTTCGCGCGCCTTCGGCCCTACCGTGACCGGGCACCACGAGAGCTTCGGCACGAGGCGCGCCATGGCCCGATGCACCGGCTCCAATGTTTCCGTACCCTTCTCCCCTATATGGCCGATGAGGATGACGCGCGCGCCCTGCTTCTGCAGGAACGTTACCGTCGGCACGACGGCGCGCAGCCGGAACAGGTTCGCTACCTCTCCGCCCTCTATCGGCGCGTTGAGCGAGGCGCGTACGATGACCGGGATATTCTCGAGGCGGGGAATGTCCGTGAGCGGTCGCATGCGTCCATCATACCGCATGCCGTATACTGAAGAGCATGGAACCAGACCTTGCCGCGCGCCTTGCCGCGCTTGAAACGAAAGTGGACGCCATGTACGCGTCCGTCGAGAAGATCCGCCTCTATTTCCTATGGACCGGCATCATCACGGTCGTGCTGTTCGTCCTTCCGCTCATCGGCCTGGCGTTCGCCATCCCCTCCTTCCTGCACACGTACGAAAATATCGGGAATCTCGACTCTCTCGATTCGCTCGATTCCCTGATGCAGCAGTACTAGCTGACCGCTTTCACGAGCGCCGCGAAGCTCGCCGCATCGACGCTCGCATGGCCGATGAGGAATCCCTGCACCTCGCTCCCTGCGGCGAGGTCGCGTATGTTCCCCGGCTCTACGGATCCGCCGTAGAGGATGGGCACCGCCTGCGCGCCCTGCCCCGGCAGGTACTCGGCGAGGACCTTGCGTATGTAAAGCGCCATCTCATGGAGGTCGGCTGGCGCGATGGACTCTGCCGCGCTCTTGCCGATAGCCCACAACGGCTCGTAAGCGAGGACGATTTGCGCGCGTTCCTTCTGGGAAAGCGGCTCAAATACCGCGGCAATCTGCGCGCGCAGGAAATGCAGGTATTCGGAAGCAGGATCCCGTTCGCGCTCGCCGATGCAGACGATGGGCGCAAGCCCCTGAGCGAGCGCGTGCTGCACTTTCGAGGCGATGAGCGCGTCCGTCTCCCCCATGGCGCGCCGCTCGGAGTGTCCGAGGATGACGTACCGGACGCCGAGCGCGGAAAGGAGCGCTGCGGTCGTCTCGCCCGTGGCCGCGCCGCCGGTAGAATCAGAGAGATCCTGCGCGCAGAAGGCGACGGGGTCCTTCGCGCTATCCGCGCGCATGAGCATGCCGAGGAACGGCGCAGGCGGCGCCAGCACGATACGCGGCGCATTCTTTCCGCTGCCCTTGCCGGCGAGCCGTCGCGCGGTCGCGACAAGCGCTTTGGCTGCGTCCGGCTGCGCCACGTATGCCTTCCAGTTCGCAACGATCATCATTGGGTTAATCGTAGCATGCGCAGGGGCTCCGCCTTCGGCGGAGCCCCTCTACTCGATGACGCTGTATGTCCCCGGGACGATAGACCAGGCAGGGCCGGATGAGCCGCTGAACGAGGAGGTCTGGAGCCGGTCGTCATAGCTGAGGGTCGCGCCGCCGGTCATCTCCACCTCTTTGGCCGCGATCGTCTTCACGGAGGTGCCGCCGTTTACCGACGCCGTACCGTTCTGCGCGACCAGGCCCACGGCCCCCGCGCCGCCGGAAAGCGATATGGCCGGCTTGCCGTTGCAGCCCGCGGCAGCGGGGCATGCGCTCTGGGAGACGAAGAAGAGATAGCTTCCCTCTTGGCCGGAACCGTCCGCGCTTGAGCCGCCGCTTATAGAAACCGTGCCATCCGCGACGATGACGCCGTTGCGCGAGCCGTAGCTGCTGGCGAGCACTACTTTCGAGCCGCCGGAAAGCCTGACATCGCCGGTAACCCAGAGCGGTCCGGCAAGCGTCAGCACTCCGCCGCCGCTCACGGAAAGGTCGCCGTCTATCTTGCGCGCCGAGAGCAGGCCGCCTTCCCAGCCGACGCTGTAGTCTCCCGGAAGGGTCCCGCCTGCAGCCGCCTCGTCCTTCCAAGCCTGTATGGTCGCATCGAGCACCGGCATGGCGGCCGGCGCAGGGTCGGCGCGGCTCGTATCGCAGGGCTTGTTCGTCGAAGAGGATTCCTGGCAGTATGCCGGCCCGCTCATCGTCGCGCCTTTTATAGTGTGCGCCCAGGCTTCGTCGGCGACGCTCGTGCCGAGGTATGCGCCGGTCGTATAGGAATTGCCGCCGATCATGGAAGTGCCGCCGCCGAGATAGAGTCTGAAGTAGCCGTCCAGCCCCGAAGGGGAGGTGCTGCTCCACGAGCGCCCGAAGGAACCG
The DNA here is from genome assembly GCA_964651935.1 of uncultured Candidatus Saccharibacteria bacterium. Taxonomy (GTDB): domain Bacteria; phylum Patescibacteriota; class Minisyncoccia; order Phycocordibacterales; family Phycocordibacteraceae; genus C7867-001. The sequence continues at coordinate 14,840 of CAZYZM010000010.1, read as the reverse complement.
GCCGCCGCGCTCCCCGGCGCGTAGCCGCCCGCGTTCGCGCCGAGCGTGTAGTATCTGCTCGCATTCCTGCCGGCATCGAGGACCGCCCAATAGGTCTGCGATGGGTCGAGCACCGGCGTCGCGGGGAGCGGCACGCTCACCCAGCTGAAGGACGTGCCGACCGCTGATGCAGAGATGCTGGCGACCATGAGGGTCGTGTCCGCGGGCGCGCCGTCGTCGTCAGGAACGATACGTACCGTAATGGATGACGGCGAACCGGTCTTTTTCATATAGAACTGGAGCGAGTTGGCGCGGTTCGCCGAACCTACGACGAAGCTCTGCGCGATATCTTCCCTTCCGGAATCCTTGCCGAAATCGATGCACGTGCTCTCTGTGCAGTACGGAATAGGGTCAGGAGAATCGTTCGCCTGATCGACCGCGAGCGCCGGGGGGTTCGCCGCCGTCGCCTTCCCCGTGATGCTTACGCCCGTGATCGCCTCGATGGAACCGTTGGAGTACACGCTGCCGTTCACGCGCGAGCCGCCCGAGAGCGAGAAGCCGCCGGCGCCGGCGAGCACGCCGAAGTTGAACGCCGCGCCGTTCGAGGCATTGTTCATCCGCACCTTCACCGTCTTCGTAGCGGCGGGGTTCTCGCTGTCCGGCACGTACCCTGTCGCGGTTATCTCCTTCACGTCTCCGGAAAGGTCGCGTACAGAGACGCTGAAGGTCCCCGGGCCGAGCGGCGTATCCGTCTCGCCGCTATAGCCGCCGCCTTCGTTGAGTCTCGATGCGGCCGCATCTATGCCCGCTTCGGCGAGCGAGAGCGCCTGCGCTTCGGCCAGCGAACTGCGGACGACCTTCGTATAAGTGACGGACTGCGAGAGCAGGGCCGTCGTGAGCGTGAAAAAGATGCCGAAGAAGACGAGCCCGACGAGGAAGATGCTGCCACGCGGCTGGGAAGAAAGATGGGTCATGGCGTATTCCGTAGGTAGAAGGTCGCCTGCGCTGACGAGGAGGCCGTGCGCGACACCGCCGAACCCTCTGTCTCTATGCGCAGCGTCACGAGCGTCGCCGTCGAGGGCTCGTCCGTGTCGTACGCGAAGGTGAGGCTCGATGCGTTGCGGGCGAGCAGCTTCGTGCGGTCGTCACGGCTGCTCGACGAATCAGCGGCCGTTTCCGCGTAGACGTCGCTGCCGTCGCGGTAGAACGCGACGTAGTCGTATGCGTCGGCGATCGCAGCGCCGTCTTCGTCGATGGACGGTACCTCGACCACGAGCGCGCCGCCGTCCGTAGCATGCGTTCCTGACGCGAACGCATGCGTGCCGACGATGCGTGTCGCCGGCCGCACCGCTTCGCCTACGGCGTTCACCACCGCAGAGGACGAGCCGCTCACGTCCATGAGCGCGTCCTGGTACACGATGGCCGAATGCGTACTCACGAAGAACATATTCAGCACCAGGAACATGACCGCCATCAGGCCGAGGACGATGAGGAGCTCGATGAGGGTGAAGGCGCGTTCCATGCTCGTTCTGAGGCTTATTTCAGGCCGCCGGTCTTGGCGATGAGGGTCGACAGCGTCACGGACGTCGGAGAATCCGACGTCCTATCCGTCCAGGAGACCGTAACCGTAACCTGCTTGGTCGTATCGTCGTAGGCGGATACCGTGAAGGACCCTGTGCCGCCCGGCAAGCGCGCGAGCGCGTCGTCGCTGAACGGGCCGCTCGCCGGAAGCTGGTCGTAGCCGACAGCGCGCAGCGATTCTAGCTCGCCTTCGGCGGCACCGGCCGCCGCGCTCGCATACCGCTCATGACGCGCCAGGCCGATCGTCTCTACCAAGAGGCCCGAGAGGACGATGAGCATGCCCACCAGAAGCACCGTAAGGAGCACCTCGATCAGCGTGAATCCGCGCGCGCGCCGCATGCTCGTATCGTAGCACGCACGGCAGGGCCGGGTATGGCCGCAGACGCGCTAGATCTTGTCCGAAAGCGAGTAGATCGGTGCGATCATGGAGAGCGCGAAGATACCCACGAATACGCCGATGAAGAGCATCAGGAGCGGCTCGATGATGGTAGAAAGGTCCTTCGTGCGGTCCTCTACGTCCTTCTCATAGTACTGGGCGACCTGCGCGAGCATATCGGCTACCTTGCCGGTCTCCTCGCCGACGAGGATCATCTCGGAAACGAATACTGGGTACAGGTCCTCATGCGCGGAAAAGGCGGCCGAGAGCGGCTCGCCCTTGCGTACCAGGTCTTCCGACTCGCGGAGCACCTTCCCGAAGACGTTCTCCCCCACCACCTCCGCGGCGATGCTGATAGCGGTGAGCATCTCGACGCCCGAGGAAAGGAGCGAGGAAAGGGTGCGGGCCGCGCGCGCGCTGTATGTCTCGCGTACCAGCTCGCCGATGACCGGCAGGCGGCGCGCGACCGCCATGATCGCCCGGGCTCCCCAGGCGCTGCGCGCGACCGCGACGGAACCGGCGACAATGACCGCCAGGAGGCCGAAGACGACGAGCACATGGTTCGCCATGAAGTCCGAGACCGCGACGATGACGCGGGTCGCGAGCGGAAGGTCGACGCCGAGCGATGCGAACGTATTGGAAAGCGTCGGCACCACGTAGATGAGCATGAGGATGCCGATGATGACGATAGCCGAAAGGATGATGGCGGGATAGATCATCGCGCCCTTCACCTTCTTCGCGAGCGTATGGGTCGTCTCCATCTGCGTGGCGACGACCGTGAGCGCGTCCGAGAGCGTGCCCGATTCCTCGCCTGCCTTGGTCATGGCGACAAAGAGCTTCGAGAACACCTTCGGATACTGGGCGAGCGCCTCATGGAAGCCTGAACCCGCCTTCACGGATTCTTGAAGCGTGCCGATGATTTCCTTCAGGTACTTGTTGCCGGATTGCCGCTCGATGACGGAAAGCGCGCGCGAAAGGGTGAGCCCCGCACCGAGCATCGCGGAAAGGTTCTTCGTGAACGTGATGCGCTGCTCCGTCTTTATGCCCGTGCCGAAACGGATCTGCGTCCATGCCGGAAGCGTGAGCCTGGAGCGCGCTTCCTCTAGGGAGACGACGGTTTTCCCTTCGCTCTCTATGGCGCGATAGAGCGCGAACCGGTCGTCCGCTTCGCGCAGCGATGTCTCCTCGTCCCCTTCCTTCGTACGGGCAGTAACGCGGAATCTCATTACCGGAATAGTAGCACGCAGCCGGCTTTGCCTTATTCAGAGATAGCGCGAAGCACCTCTTCGATGCTCGTGATGCCGCGCGCCGCTTTATAGATACCGTCCTCGAGCATGGTCAGCATGCCCTCCGTGCGCGCCTGGGCCTCTATAGCGTCCGGCGTGCCGTTGTGGATGATGAGATCGCGGGTCGCCGGCGAGACCGTAAGTATCTCGTGGATGCCGACGCGGCTGCGGTAGCCGTCATCGCATTCGGCAGAAGGCGCCGGCTTATAGAACGGAAGCGAATCGAGGGTCGTGCCGTCCGTGACGAGCTTCTCGTCCTTGAGCGCCGCGAAGGCTGCCTCGAACCTGTCTGCGCTCGCGACCTTCTCGCGCGCCGCCTGGTCGAGCGTATACGGCTCCTTCCCGTCGCAGAGCTTGCGTACCAGGCGCTGCCCTACCACCAGCCGCAGGGTAGAGACGAGCAGGAACGGCTCGACGCCCATATCGATGAGGCGCGGGATGGCGCCTGCCGCCGAGTTCGTATGGATGGTCGAGAGCACCAGATGGCCCGTGAGCGCCGCGTTGATGGCTAGCGACGCTGTCTCGCTGTCGCGGATCTCGCCCACCATGATGATGTTCGGGTCCTGACGCAGCAAGGCGCGCAGGCCGTTGGCGAAGGAGAAACCGATCGTCGGATTGACCTGCGACTGGTTCACGCGCTTCATCTGGTACTCGATCGGGTCCTCGATGGTAGAGATATTGACGTCCGGCGTATTGAGGATGTCGAGGATGGTATACAAGGTCGTCGTCTTTCCGGAACCGGTCGGGCCGGAGATGAGGATGATGCCGGTCGTCTGCCGCATAGCTTCATGGATGCGTTCCAGGGGAGCGCCGTGGAGCCCGAGCGCTTCGAGCGTGAAGCCCTCGCCGGTCTCGCGCAGGAGGCGCATCACGACCTTCTCGCCGTAGTAGGTCGGGAGCAGCGAGACGCGGAAGGAGACCTTGTCGTTCTCCGTCTCCATCTTGAAGCGGCCGTCCTGGGGAAGGCGCTTCTCGTCGAGCTTGAGCTTCGCGAGCACCTTGATGCGCGCGACGATGCCCGCTGCCGCTTCGCGCGGAAGGGTCATGGCATCGTGCAGGATGCCATCGATGCGGTAGCGGACGAGGACTGCGTCCTCGAGCTCCTCTATATGGATGTCGGACGCGCCCTGGATGATGGCATGGCGCAGCAGCGTGTCGACGATGCGGACGATGGGCAGGTCTTCGGCCATCTTCTTGAGGTCTTCGCCGGTCGCTTCCTTGCCATCATGCTCGGCAACCACCTTGAGCTTCCCTGCTTCCGTGCTTATAAGGTCGCCGAATTCCTCCTTGAGCGATTTCTGGTACTGCAGCAGCGCGTGCTTGATGGATTCCTCATCGGTAAGGCGCGGCAGGATGGAAAGGCGCGTCTTCTTGCGCACCGAATCGATGGCGGCGAGGTCCTGCGTATCGAGCATGGCGACCTCCAGCTCGCGTTCGGTCTGGCGGAAGGCGATGATGCTGTGGGCGCGGGCGATAGGTTCAGGGATGAGCGAGAGCGTCTCGAACGGGATCTTCATGTCCTTCAGGTTCACGAAAGGGATGCCGAGCACGTACGCCTTGATACGGCGCAGCGCGTCGCTCGAGAGCGTGCCTTCCGATACCATGATGTCGCCGATGGACTGGCCGCGCTTCTTCGCTTCCTCCTCGGCAGCCTCGACGTCCTTCCGGGATACGAGGCCGGAATCGAGGATGAAGCTCTTGAGTTCGCGTTCTGAAACCTGCATAGCTGTATAAAAGTATAACGCGCCGCAGCTAAAGCTGCGGCGCGCAGGGCCCGTCGGCGGGGAGAATCATTCCGAGAGGGGCTGGAACGACAGGATGGTCGGGAACGTTTTCGGCCTGCTCTCTTCGGGAATCCGGTTATGGATGCACATCTGCAAGTACGTAAGGGCCGTGTCGTCCCTCGGAACGGTATGGACGAGGACCATGCTCCCGAATACGACAGGCTTTCCCGGGTCCTGGGTCACAAAACTGACGAAAAGGTTCATCGGAGCCTCCTTTCACACCTAGGGGAATCGTATGCCTTGGGGCCGGCAAAGGCAAGAAAAGCGCCGCCCTCTTTCGAGAGCGGCGCATATGATGCGTATCCGCATGGTTCACCTATTACTATTGCTTCACCGAGAGCGAGGAGACCCAGCCCTCGGTGCCGACCTCGTCGGTAACCTTGAGCCACTTGTTCACGGTCTCTCCGGCCGGGAAGAAGACCGCGCCGGCCGGGAAGCTGCGCAGCAGCTTCCCGGAAAGCGACGGGCCGTCGCGGAGCGTTCCCGGGCGGAAGGCGGTCAGCGAAGCTGTCGCTGCGGCCGGAACCGCGGCAGGCACGCCGGCGGTACCCGTCGAGGCCGTTTCCTGAGCGATCTCGCTCGGATCCGACGCCCGCACGGCGCCCAGCGACGAGATCAGATTGTCGAAGCTGTCGATATAGGCGGCCATGATGACCTGGCCGATCTCCGTATCGGTATAGCCGGTAACGCCCATGCCGCCGAAGCCGTAGCCGATGACTGCGGCACCGCCGCCGCCCCAGCTCAGATTCTTCTTCTTGGCATGGCCGTCTGCAGCCGCCGTGACGACGCCCGAACGGACGTCCACGACCTCCAGGTGCACGTCGGCCGTCTTCTTGTGAAGGTTGAGCCCGCCCAAGAGCGAGCTCAGGCCGCCGGTAACGCCCGAGAAGAGGCCGCCGATGATGCCGCCGACGCCGCTGCCGCCCGCGTGGTCGTTCTTGGAAAGCAGCGTCGGGACGATGATGAAGTCCGCGGCGCGTACCTGGCCTTTCCCGATATTGGAATCGGCCTGCAGGTTGCCGCTCGCGGCGCGCGCCCGTTCTTCGTCAGCCAGCTGCATGGCCATGCCGCGATCGACAAGCGTGAAGCAGCCCGATTTCATGACGATAGCCTTCACCACCGTGTCCGGCGACGAAAGATGCTGATCGCCCCACCAGTTCTGGGCGGCCGGCGGCAGCCGGACCGCCGCCGTGCCCAGCGGACGAACGCAGTGCGGAATGATGACTTCCTTCTTCTTCCCCATCGCGCCCGCAGGCGAGATGGCCAGGAAGCTGCACGCGGCCAGGGCCGGCACAGCGAAGCAGATGCCTTTCATGAACATTGCACGTCTCCTTATATATGCGTGGAATGAGCAGGAAATGAGTTTCCTGGCTGTATTAAATCATATTTTCAAGATTTTTCCACCCCCTTCTCGACAGGTTCATCCTATATATGGTATATTCGTAGTGACTGAGATGTCCGCACCCGCGGGCATTTTCGTTTCAAAGGGAGAGATTACCTGGTGCGCACAACTTCATATAGAGACCTATGCTAGACCTAAAGACCATCCAATCAGTGCTCGGAGAGTTCGAGGAACGCGGCATCAGCCGCGAGACCATGCTCGAAGCCATCGAATCAGCGATGGCGACGGCGTACAAGAAAGAATACGGCAAGCGCGGGCAGGTCGTCCGTGCCAAGCTCGACCTCGGCACCGGCGACGTGTCCTTCGAGCAGGTGAAGACCGTGGTGGACGACACCATGGTGCGTTTCCTGTCCGACGAAGAGGAAGAGGCTGCCGCTGCCGAAGCGGAGCCTGAGAACGTCCGCACCTACTTCCCCAACGAGGAAGAGGAAGAGACCGAAGGCGAGCTTCCGCGCTTCGACGCAGAGAAGCACATCCTGCTCGAGGACGCCAAGCGCATCAAGCGCGACGCGGCCCTCGGCGAGGAGCTTATCTTCCCGCTCGAGCCGCAGGACGACTTCGGCCGCATCGCCGCGCAGACCGCGCGCCAGGTAGTGATCCAGAAGATCCGCGAGGCGGAGAAGCTTTCCATTCTCGAGGAGTTCGGACACAAGAAGGGCGAGATCGTTTCCGGCATCGTGCAGCGCATGGAGCGCGGCGCGATCTTCGTCGACCTCGGCCGCGCGACCGGCATCATCCCCTACGAGGAGCAGATTCCGGGAGAGCGCTTCCGCACCGGCGAGCGCATCCGCGCATTCCTCTACACCGTGGACGAGGGGTTCCGCGGCGTGTACCTGCGCCTGTCGCGCTCGCATCCGAAATTCCTCATCAAGCTCTTCGAGGCTGAAGTGCCCGAGCTCGCGACCGGCACGCTCGAGGTGAAAGGGCTCGCCCGCGAAGCGGGCAGCCGCACGAAGATAGCGGTCGCATCCGTCGACCCGCATGTCGACCCGGTCGGCGCGCTGGTCGGCCAGCGGGGCGTGCGCGTCTCGACCGTCATGGGCGAGCTCGGCGGCGAGCGCATCGACATCATCGAATGGTCGGAAGACACCGTCGAGTACATCAAGGAGTCGCTCAATCCTGCGAGCGTGCTCGAGGTAGAGATCGACGAGGCTGACCATCGCGCGAAGGTTACCGTCTCCGAAGACCAGCAATCGCTGGCCATCGGCCGCGGCGGACAGAACGTACGCCTTGCCGCGAAGCTTACCGGCTGGAACATCGACATCGAGTCGACCGGCGGGGATACGGTTGCCGAATCCGATCCTGAAGCTTCGTCGTTCGACGCAGAAGCTTCCGACGAAGCCGTTACGGATGCCGAGGCAGACCTGGAAGCGCAGGAAGCAGATGTCGAGAACGATCCGGCCGTCGAGGCAGGCGTCGCTCCCGACGGCATGGATTCCATCATCACCACCGAAGAGGATCCTGATGAGAATACCGGCGAGCGCACCGTCGAGGAAGAGACGAACCTTGCCGACGACGGCGGACCGGTCGGAAACGAAGACCGCGACATCACCACCGAAGGCCAGGTACGCGACCAGGCATAACCCCCTAACCTCACATCATCCCTATGAACCTCCTCCATGACCTGCCCGCAGGCACCGCTGACGAGATGAACGTCATCGTCGAGATCCCGCGCGGCGTGAAGAACAAGTACGAGATAGACAAGGAGACCGGCCTCATCAAGCTCGACCGCGTCAACCATACGGCCCAGGCCTACCCCTTCGATTACGGCTTCGTGCCGCAGACGCTCTGGGACGACGGCGACGCGCTCGATGTCGTGCTGCTCACGACCGAGCCGCTGTTCCCGGGGCTTCTCCTGAACGCGCGTCCGGTCGGCATCATGCATATGGTGGACGGCGGCGAAGCGGACGAGAAGGTCATCGCCGTTCCGGCGGGCGACCCGCGCTTCAAGGACGTAACGGACATCAAGGACGTGAACGCGCACACGCTCAAGGAGATCAGCCACTTCTTCGCGACCTATAAGCAGCTTCAGAAGAAGGTCGTGGAAGTCGGCGACTTCGAAGATGCGGCAGCCGCGAAGGCAGCCTTCGCACGCGCCGTGAAACTATACGAGGATGCGAAGGTAGAAAAATAAAATAAAGGTGGTGAAAATATAAAGTTTTCCTGAAGAAAACTAAGGAACTTCCTAAAAACGCCGCCCTGCACTCTGTGCAGGGCGGCGTTTTGCGGCGAACGCTATCAAAATACGTTAGAAATCCTCAGAAGCCTACCGTATGTTCGTTTCATGGAACGTACACGACCGCTATACTATGAATACCGCTATGGAACCTCCCATCACCCCCGACAGCACTTCTCAGGAGCCCGAGCTGAGCCAACGGCCGCGCCGCGCCCGTCGCACTCCCTGGGGCCTCTTCATCGGCCTCCTGCTCATTCTCGCCATCATCGTCGCCGGTGCCTACTACACCCTGACCGAACGTCTCGCGCCGCAAGGCGTGAGCATCCGCGCCGGACTCTCTATCGGGGACTATCCATCTTCGTAAGGATGCGGCCGACGGTCTTCCATGTGCGGGTCGTCAGTTCCTTGCCGTGCTGCTTCTCTATGCGCGCCATGAACTCCGGCGTGCGGCCGTCCGTCTCGCTCAGGTCTATCACCGTGCATAATTCCTTCCGACGGTCCTTGAAGAACGTGACGACGAGATAGTTCGGCTTCTCATCTTTCACTCCTTTGAACGGATCCTTCCGAACCAATCGCTCGAGCTCCTCCTTGCTGCGGATGACGGCCGTGCTCGAGAAGCCGAGCACGGCAGGAAGCGACTTCTCTATCTTCGCTTCCAGCGCGGCCGTGTCCTTCGCGGCAGAGTCGAAGACCACGTTCCCGCTCGCGATGACCGTCGCGACGTTCTTGAACCCCAGCGACTCGAAGAACTCCTTGAGCTTCGCGCTCCTCATATTCGGATTCATAGGCATGATGCCTCGGAGCAGAGCGACGTAGGTTGCCATTACCTACGAGCATACTCCCAGCCAGCTCGATTCGCCACGCCAGGGCCCGTTTGGTATCATGGACGTCTAACGCATTTATCTATGGCAAAGAATTCACCCCTTCCTGATTCTTCCTTCCGTTCCTCGATGCTCGTGCCGATGGTCGTCGAGAAATCGCAGTTCGGCGAGCGCGGGTACGACATATACTCCCGCCTCCTCAAGGACCGCATCGTCTTCCTCGGCGGGCCGATAGACGACGACGTCGCGAACCTCATCATCTCGCAGCTCCTCTTCCTCGAATCGGAGGATCCGAAGAAAGATATCTTCCTTTACGTGAACAGCCCGGGCGGCCATGTGCACTCCGGCCTCGCCATCGTCGACGCGATGAACCACGTCAAGCCGGATGTGGCGACGGTCGCGGTCGGCATGGCGGCATCGATGGGTTCCATCATCCTCACCTCGGGGGCGAAGGGAAAGCGCTTCGCGCTCCCGAACGCGGACATCATGATCCATCAGCCGCACGGGGGCGCCGAAGGCCAGGCCGCGGATATCGAGATCAGCGCGAAGCGCATCCTCTCGCTGCGCGACCGCCTGAACAAGATCCTGGCGAAGACGAGCGGCCAGCCGCTCGCCAAGGTCGAGCGCGACGTCGACCGCGACTTCTTCCTCACCGCCGACGAGGCGAAGAAGTACGGCATCGTCGACCAGGTCTACAAATAGCGCGCGGCAGGCCTCGTCCTGTACCTGCAGTTCCAAATATGGTACGGTGCCGGAACAAACGGCACCGTTTCCCTATATATGTCCATCCAGATCGTCTTCATCCTCCTCGCCCTCTCGGGCCTCGCCGGCATCGCGCTCGGCTACGTATTGCGCCTCCTCATAGCGCTCGGCCAGCGCGGCTCCCTCGAGCTCGAGGTGAAGCAGAAGCTCCTCGAAGCGCGCGAGCAGGCGAACCGCATCGTCAAGGAGGCAGAAAAGGAAGCTGAGGAAGTCGAGGTAACCCGTTCCGCTCCGCTGCGCGAGCGCGAAGGGCGCCTCGAGCGCATGACCGCGCGCATCCTCAAGCGCGAGGAGTTCCTCGATGAGCGCGAGCTCTCGCTCGCAGGGCGCGAAGAAGCGGCAGCCAAGCTCCGCAACGAGGCCGAAGCCGTGCTCAAGGAGCGCAAGGCCGAACTCGCCCGCATCGCGCACTTCACCGAAGAGGAAGCCCGCGAACGCCTCTTCGAGGAGGTCGAGAAGGCACAGGAGACGTCCATCCTCGCGCGCATACAGAAGCTCGAGGCTCATGGCCGCACGCTGCTCGAAGACAAGGCGCGCGACATCCTCCTCACGACCATCCATCGCTTCGCGAACCCGGTGAATGCCGAGGTCTTCTCCCTCTCCGTCGCCATTCCGTCTGAAGATATGAAGGGGAAGATTATCGGGAAGGACGGGCGCAATATAAAGGCATTCGAGCGCGCTACGGGCGTCGACCTCATCATCGACGAGGCTCCTGACCGCATTACCATATCTTCCTTCGACCCGCTGCGTCGCCATATCGCGAAGATGGCGCTCGAGAAGCTCATCGAGGACGGACGCATCCAGCCTGCGAAGATAGAGGAGACCGTGCAGAAGGTCCGCAGCCAGACGGAGGCGCTCATGAAGGAGAAGGGTCAGCAGGCGGCATACGAGGCAGGTGTCGTCGGCCTCGACCCGAAGCTCGTCGCGCTTCTCGGCCGGCTCCATTTCCGCACCAGCTACGGCCAGAACGTGCTCAGCCACTCCGTCGAGATGTCGCATATCGCCGGCATGCTCGCCGACGAGCTCGGCGCGGATGCCGATATCGCCCGCGCCGGCGCCCTCCTGCATGACATCGGCAAAGCGGTCGACCATGAGGTATCCGGCACGCATGTCGAGATAGGCCGCCGTATCCTCGAGAAATTCGGCGTCGCGACGAGCGTCATCCAGGCCATGCAGTCGCACCATGAAGAATATGACTATGAGACGCCGGAATCCGTCATCGTGCAGATAGCGGACGCCGTCTCTGCAGGCCGTCCCGGCGCCCGCCGCGATACCGTGGAGCGCTATCTTGAGCGCCTCGAGGAGCTTGAGCGCGTCGCGCTGGGCTTCCCCGGCGTCGAGAAGGTATATGCCATCTCTGCAGGCCGCGAGATACGTATTTTCGTGAATCCGGGCAAGGTTACCGACCTCGGTGCGCACGAATTGGCACGGAATATCGCCCTGCGCATACAGGATGAGCTCAAATACCCGGGAGAGATCAAGGTGAACGTCATACGCGAGAACCGAGCCGTGGAATTCGCACGGTAAGCAGCCTAAAGGGAATTGACGGAAATGCAGAAATGACGCCCTATAGGGCGTCATTTCTGCTATCCACGCCGGCTTTTCCAGGCTATTGCATAAAACGGCGTATTTTCTATACTTTTCCACATAGTCCTCCCCATGGTGGATTTATTACTCGCTCACTACTCCCTATGAACAAAGCAGACATCGTTACGAAAGTGCAGGACGTGCTCGGCGGTACCAAGGCCGATGCGGATCGCGCTGTTGAGACGGTTATCTCGTGCATCGTAGACGGTCTTCGCTCCGGCGACGAAGTCTCCATCGCCGGCCTCGGCATCTTCAACGCGAAGGCCCGCCCGGCTCGCACCGGCCGCAACCCGCGCACCGGCGAGACCATCCAGATCGCTGCTACCCGCACCCCGAAGTTCCGCGCTGCGAAGGCGCTCAAGGACGCGGTCAAGTAATATCGCTCCTTACGGAAGGGCCCCGCGTTCGCGGGGCCCTTCTTATTTATTGGCAGTCTAGGCTTATGACTGCAGCTTATTCCTCATCCCCCTCTTTGAAGTACTTCGTATCCTTAAGCTTCTCGGGCATGTAGCTCTCGGTGTCGTACTTCTTGTACCCTTTTCCGTAGCCGAGCTCTTTCATGAGCTTCGTGGGCGCGTTGCGTATGTTCTTCGGGATCGGCAGGTTTCCGAACTTCTGCACATCTGCCTGCGCCATGCGAAGCGCTTCGTATGCGGACTTCGTCTTCTTCGCGTAGGAAAGGTACGCGACCCCGTGCGCCAGGTTAATGGCGCACTCCGGGTAGCCGATAGCCTGACAGGCCTGGAATACGGCGTTCGCGACCACGAGCGCCGTCGGCTGCGCCAGGCCGATGTCCTCGGAGGCGAAGATGACCATGCGCCGCGCGATGAAGAGCGGGTCTTCCCCTGCTTCCACCATGCGGGCGAGGTAGTACATGGCCGCATCCGGCTGGCTCGCGCGCATGCTCTTTATGAAGGCAGAGATGGTGTCGTAGTGCTCCTCGCCCTTCTTGTCATAGCGCAGGTGCGGGTTCTCGAGCGCTTTGTTCAGGTTCTCCACCGTTACCGCGCCATAGAGCGACACCGTGCTGTCGAGGAGCGTGAGCGCCTTGCGCGCGTCGCCGTTGGCGTAGCCCATGAGCCATTCGAAGGCGTCTTTCTTGAGCTTCAGCTTCGCGCGCTTCACGATAGCGCGCAGCGCCTCTTCCGAGAGCGGCTCGAGCACGAAGACGCGGCAGCGCGAAAGGAGCGCGGGGATGACCTCGAAGGAAGGGTTCTCGGTCGTCGCGCCGATGAGGGTCAGCTCCCCGCTCTCGACATACGGAAGGAGGAAATCCTGCTGGCTCTTGTTGAAGCGGTGTATCTCGTCGAGGAAGAGCACTTTCGGCTTGAGCGCGAGCTGCGGAGCCTTTGCGTCCCCCACTATCTTGCGAATGTCATCCTTCCCCGCAGAGACGGCAGAAAGCTCATGGAGTTCCGCATCGAGCGCTGCGGCATAGATGCGCGCGATGGTCGTCTTTCCGGTGCCGGGCGGCCCCCAGAGGATGAAGGAGAACAGGTGCTTCTTCTCGATAGCTACGCGTAGCGGCTTTCCCTCGCCCGCGAGGTGTTCCTGCCCGACGAACTCGTCGAGCGTCTTCGGACGCAGGCGGTTTGCCAGAGGTTCCATGCGAAAAGTGTACGCTCCTCGATATAAATGACCAGAGGCGGCCCTGCGGGCCGCCTCTGCGTCGTTTTCTACGTCAGCGAGCCTCTACAGCTCGTCCAGCGCGTCATCGATGTAGTCCTGAGCTTCGTCGATGAGATCCATCACCTCGTCATAATCCTCGTCATCGTACGCGTCCTCAGCGTCTTCTATGCTGTCGTCCGCCCGGTCGAGACGGTCTTCCGCCGCAGAAGTATTCTTTCCGCGGTCGTCGGCATCGTCGACGTCGTTCCATGCGTCATCAAGGTCGTCCTTGGCATTCTCTATGGCATCGCGGGCATCGTTCCGGTCAGCCTTGCTGTTGCTTCCTCCCCCGTCTATCTCGTCAGCGGCGTCGTCTATGTCGTCCTGCGCGTCATCCGCCCCGTCGAGCGCGGAATCATAGTCTTCGCGCACGAAATCATACAGGGCACCGAGAAGCTTCTCCTGCGCGCTGGCAAGCAGCGATTTCGCCGATCCGGTATTGTCGCCGTCCTCGTGCGCATCCTCGTAATCATCCATCGAATCCTGGTAGTCTTCGTAGGCGTCCTTGAGCGCCGACTGCGCTTTCTTCATGTCAGGATCTACAGAAGGAACCACTATGGGCGTCGTGGGCGTAACCGGCGTCGTTACCGGCGGGACGGTTACGGGCGCCGAAGCCGCGGTCGTAAGCTCCAGATACTTAGCACGGGAAAGCGGCCCGAACGTGCCGGTCGCCGGCGAGACTCCGTTGCCGGCCTGCCAGGCGCGCACCGCGGCTATAGTCTTGTCCATATATTGGTTCGTCTCGTGGCCCGGCGAACCGACGCCGGACGCAGAGACCGGATATCCGTTCGCGTTCAGGTACTGCTGAAGGCAGCGGACATCCTCGCTCACGGTACCGCGCTCAAGGTTCGTCGTGAACGAGCACGCCGACGCGGCGAGCGAAGGGGCAGGGTTCAGGAAAAGCGCCCCTGCGATGAGGACGGATGAGCCTGCGAGGATGCGAGAAGATGAGAATGACATACCAAAGATCAATTAATCACTTTTATACTATAAGCCTATCACACTTCCTCGTGCGGGCTGGGACGCGTTCAGTCTGACTTGTCCTGAAACCGGGAGAGCGTCTCCTTCAGGTCGTTCGCCTGCTCTTCGCTAAGCATGAGTTCCTCTTCGTGCGCTCCGTCTTGCGAATGCGCGTACCCTTCCAGGCCGGCGCCGCGTGCGGACAAGCCTTCGAGCGTCGATTCTATCTCAGGAATCGCGGCAGCCTCCGAAAGAGAATCGCCTTCAGCAGCCGCATCGTACGGCTGCTCAGGCTCTAGGTCCTTGCTGTTCTGGGGGAATCCTTCGAATCGCATAGGGTCGTTGCTACTATCGTAGCATTATAGAGCCTGAATTTTCGATTAGTACCGGAATTTCCGGATGTGGTGCGGGCAGGGAGAATCGAACTCCCGACTACTGCTTGGAAGGCAGTCGTTTTA
>CAZYZM010000009.1:19571-20140 GCA_964651935.1 uncultured Candidatus Saccharibacteria bacterium | reverse complement strand
TGGTTCTACTACGACGAGAACGCCGTGCGCCGCAACACCTGGCGCCGGAACGGCAAATGGTACAAGACGTGCGGGAACGATCCCGCCGTACCGATCGAGCAGCCGTGCTACGTGAACCGCGTGGCGTATCCGGTCGGGTACGGCCCGTCGCAGGCCCCCGCGGCCGGCGCGAGCCACCCGGACTACGCGCCCGGCACCTCGACGTCGTACTGGGACGGTGCCTATTTCGTCACCGTCCAGGTCGACGAAAGGGGAACCCAGACCATCACCAGGACGCCGAAGCAGCGATAAGCTGCATGACGGACAAAACGACCCTTACGGCCCCCGCGCGCTTGCGCCGGGGCCGTTTTCATTTCTCGATACCTTTGTTTTGGTAGAATGGGGGGATGGACCGCGGAACGGATGGCGCAGCAGCGAAGACGCTGAAGAATCTTGAGGAATTGCAGGGCGAGGCGGCGGGCGTAGCCCGCCCGCGCCCCCCGGGGCCCCGCCATGCCCCCCGCGTAACCCACTCCGGCGATCACGGCGCGGGGGATGTCGAAGGTCGGCTCGTGCCAGGTTACGCCGAA
>CAZYZM010000009.1:0-19561 GCA_964651935.1 uncultured Candidatus Saccharibacteria bacterium | reverse complement strand
CCGGTATCCCTGTCATTATTCTGGTTTATGGGCCGGGGTGGGGGGGGGGCTCCGCCCGCCGCCTCGCCCCTGTGCCCGGCCATGCCACGCTCGTAACCCTCTCCGGCGAGCTCGGCGCGGGGAAGACGTCCTTCACCCAAGGTATGGCGCGCGCGCTGGGAATTACCGAACCCATAACCAGCCCGACTTTCGTGCTCGAGAAGGTATACGCGCTCCCTGAAGGCGCATCATTCGCACAGCTCGTCCATATCGATGCGTATCGCTTAGAAGGAGAGCATGCGCTCGCGCCGCTCGGCTTTGCGGAGCTCTATGCCGACCCTGCGAACCTTATCGTCCTCGAATGGCCGGAACTCGTGAACGCGCAGCTGCCGCAGGCCGACCACGCGCTCTCGCTCTCGGTCGCCGGAGAAGGGCGCGAACTTTCATATGCCTAGGAAACCCCGCAAAGACCCGTCGAAGAAGCGTCTCGTGCTCTTGGACGCGCATGCGATCATTCATCGCGCATACCACGCGCTGCCGGACTTCCAGAGCCCTGCGGGGGAGCCGACGGGCGCCCTCTACGGCCTCTCTTCCATGCTCCTGAAGATCATCCAGGACCTGAAGCCCGACTATATCGCCGCCTGCTACGACCTTCCGAAGCCGACGCTGCGGCACGAGGCGCACGAAGGATACAAGGCGACGCGCGCGAAGATAGACGATGCGCTCGCGACCCAGCTCGGTACCTCGCGCGCGGTCTTCGAGGCCTTTTCCATACCTATATATGACCGCGAAGGATTCGAGGCGGACGATATCCTCGGAACTATCTGCCACCTCACGAAAGACGATGACGGCATCGAGATCGTCATCGCGTCCGGCGATATGGATACGCTCCAGCTGGTCGAGAAGTCGCGCGTGAAGGTATACACCCTCAAGAAGGGGCTGAACGACATCATCATGTACGACGCGAAGGCGGTCGAGGTCCGGTACGGCTTTCCGCCGAAGCTCGTTCCTGACTACAAGGGCCTGCGCGGCGACCCTTCCGACAACATCATCGGCATACCGGGCATCGGCGAGAAGACCGCGACGACGCTCGTGCAGGAGTTCGGGACGATAGAGGAGCTGTATAAGACGCTCAAGAAAAATCCAGGAAAATTCGAAGAGAAGGGCATCAAGCCGCGCATCGTGAACCTGCTCATCGAGCACGAGGAGGACGCGGTCTTCTCGAAGATGCTCGCGACCATCCGGCTGGACGCGCCCATATCCTTCAAGCTGCCTGACGCGGTATGGCAGGACGGCACGGCGCTGCCGCGCGTGCTCGCGCTCTTCGACGAGCTCGGGTTCCGCACGCTGCGCGAGCGCGCGCGCGCGGTATTCGGCGCGGATGCGGCAACGGCGGAAGGCGGGGCAGGAACTGCTGGCACGCAGGAAGCCGCCGATGCCGAGGACATCCCTGAAGAAAAGCTCCAAGAAGCGCAGGTCATGCTGTGGCTGCTCGCGAGCGACCTTACGAACCCGACGCTCGACGATATACTCGCCTACACGAAGCTGCCGGCGTTCTCGAGCGCGTACGCAGAGCTAGAGAAGCAGGTCGCCATGACCGGGCGGCTCGACGAGGTATACGAGAACATAGAGAAGCCGCTCATACCGGTGCTGCGCGGGATGGAGCGGCACGGCGTGTGCGTCGACCGCGACGCGCTCAAGAAGCTGCAGGAAACCTACCGCGCCGAGCTCTCAGAGATCGAGGCGCGCATCTTCGCCGCCGCCGGCCATGAGTTCAACATAAGCTCGCCCAAGCAGCTCGGCGACGTGCTGTTCACCGAGATGGACCTCAAGGTTCCGGGGGGGAAGAGCGGCGGCAAGCGCACGTCGACGGGCCAGCGCTCCACGAAGGAATCAGAGCTCGAGAAGCTGCGCGACACGCATCCCGTCATCGGCGACATCCTCGAATACCGCCAGGTGCAGAAGCTTCTCGGCACCTATATAGAAAGCATTCCGCCGCTCCTCGACGGAGGCGGCCGCCTGCATGCGCAGTTCCTGCAGGCCGGCACTGTAACCGGCCGCATGGCGAGCGCGAATCCGAACCTCCAGAACATCCCCATCAGGAGCGAGCGCGGGCGCGCCATCCGCGATGCGTTCACGGCGCCGGAAGGGTTCGCGCTGCTGGGTCTCGATTACTCGCAGATAGAGCTGCGTCTCGCCGCGATCCTTTCCGGCGACGAAAAGCTCATCGACATCTTCAGGAGCGGTCGCGACGTGCACCAGGAGGTCGCTGCCGCCGTCTTCGGCGTTCCTGCCGAGAAGGTCGACCGCGAGATGCGCCGCCGCGCGAAGATCATCAACTTCGGCATCCTCTACGGCATGGGCGTGAACGCGCTGAAAGCGCAGCTCGGCACGACCACTTCCGAAGCCCATCAGTTCTATGATGACTACTTCCGCACTTTCAGCACGCTCGCGGAATACCTGGAACGCACGAAGGGAACGGCCCGCCGGCAGGGGTATACGGAAACGCTCTTCGGGCGCCGCCGCCAGTTCCCGGGCATGAAATCGCCGCTGCCGTACGTGCGCGCGCAAGCCGAGCGCATGGCCATCAACGCGCCGATACAGGGAACGCAGGCAGACATCATCAAGCTCGCGATGGTAGAGATCGCACGCATGCTCGAGAAGGAAGGCTGCACAGAGGATGCGCACCTCATCCTTCAGGTGCACGACGAGCTCGTCTTCGAGGTGCGGGAAGGGAAGCTCGCCGCGCTCGCGGCAGAGATACGCCGCATCATGGAAGGCGTGCTTCCCGCCGAGGAGACGAACGGCGTACCGATACTGGCGAGCGCCAAGAGCGGCCCCGACTGGGGCCACATGCAGGACCTATGATCTATCTTTTCACCGGCTCAGACGCGAACCGCGCGCGCGCGAAAGCTTTCCAATGGATCGCTGCGGCGCGAGCGAAGGCGCCGGACGCCTCCTATACGCGTATCGGCGCGGACGACCTGGACGAAGCCGTGCTGCGCGAGGCGCTCGCCGCCCAAGGGCTCTTCTTCTCGAAGACGCTCGTCGTACTGGATGACCCGTTCGCCAACGCCGAGAGCGCCGAGACGGTGCTGAGCCTCCTGCCGGAGCTCAAGGAAACAGCGAACATCGTCGCCATCGTCGCGCCGAAGCTCCTTGCCGCGCGCGCGAAGAAGCTGGAAGCGGCAGCAGAGAAGGTCTTCGCCGTCGACGCTGCGGCGAAGCCTGCGCGCGCCTTCAACAGCGCGCTCGTGAACGCGCTCGCCGCCAAGGACGGCGCAGCCTTGTGGAAGGAGATACTGAAGGCGTACCGGCAGGGCGATGCGCCGGAAATGGTGCACGGCCTCCTGCACTGGAAGGCGCGCGACATGATGCAGAAAAGGGGAAGGGCGTGGACGAAGGAAGACGCGCGCAGGCTGTCGCGCGACCTCATCCTCCTGCTCTCTGATTCGCGCGGCCGCGACCTGCCGCTGAATCTCGCGCTCGAGCGCTTCGCGCTCTCGCTATGAAGAATCCCCGACGCAAGCGCCGGGGATCGTAGGCAGTTCTTATTGATGTTCCGTGCAATACGCGTTCTTGCCCCTCGCCGTATTCTGGCACCGCTGTTCCGTGAGCGGATTCCGGTACCTGCACTGGGATTCCTGCGGTTCCGGATGCGGCTTCGTTACCGGCGGGCGGCCCTTGCGCGCTATGGTCGATGAGGCGATCACGCCGCGAAGACGCGCCTTGTTGAACGATCTCGCATACATTATCGTCCTCCTTTCTGGCTGCACGATACCGCTTCCGGCGTAAAAGCGCTACCCGCGCGTGCTACGGTATATGCATGGCCGCTACTCCTATCCAGACGCGCTGCTGTATCGCCGGCGGCGGACCGGCGGGCATCATGCTCGGCTATCTCTTGGCACGCGCCGGCATCGACACGGTCATCCTTGAGAAGTGGCCTGATTTCTTCCGCGATTTCCGCGGCGATACCATCCATCCCTCGACGATGGAGATACTGAAGGAGCTCGGCCTTCTCGACGAGTTCCTGGCGCTCCCGCACAACGAGATGGAGCGAATGACGTTCCATTTCGGGAAGAAGGAAGTGACGGTCGCGGATTTCCGGACGCTCCGCACCGCGTGCCGCTTCATCGCTTTCGTCCCGCAGTGGGATTTCCTTACCTTCCTCGCAGCGAAAGGGAAGGCGTATCCGGAATTCCGTCTCATGATGGAGACCGAGGCGACCGGCCTCGTCGAAGAGCGCGGGAGCGCGGTCGGCGTGAGGGCACGGAGCGGGGAAGAGGAGTATGAGATCCGCGCCGACCTGGTCGTGGGCGCTGACGGCCGCCACTCGACCATGCGCGATGCGGAAAGGTTCGAGATAGAAGCACTCGGGTCGCCCATCGACGTGCTGTGGTTCCGCATAGGGAAGCGGGGCGCGGACGACAAGCAGTCGCTCGGATACCTCGATCGCGGCGCAGGGCTCGTGATGCTCGACCGCCGCGAGTACTGGCAGTGCGCGTACATCATCGAGAAAGGGACGTTCGAACAGGTGAAAGAGCGCGGCTTGCAGGCGTTCAAGGAGCGCATCGCGGCGCTCGCCGGCATGCCGGCTGCGGCGCTTTCAGAACTAGACTCGTGGGACGACGTGAAGTTCCTTTCCGTAACGGTAGATCACGCACGCCAGTGGGCGAAGGAAGGGCTCGCGCTTATCGGCGACGCTGCGCACGCCATGTCGCCTATCGGCGGCGTCGGCATAAATTACGCGGTACAGGACGCGGTCGCAGCGGCGAACATCCTCGTGCCCGCATTTGCGGAAGGAGTGCCCGCGCTTTCGACGCTGCAGAAGATACAGGCGCGTCGCGCTGCCCCTACGCGGCGCATGCAGGAGCTCCAGGTATTCCTTCAGGACAAGGTGCTCTCGCCGGCGATCCGCGGACGCGACAAGCTGCGCACGCCCGTCTTTTTGCGCCTTCTCAGCTGGTTCCCCGTGCTGCGCCGCATACCCACGAAGGTCATCGGCATGGGATTCCTGCCGGAGCATGTCTCGGCAGACTCTCGCTGAATGCGGAACGCTTCTGTGCGCCCACCTGGGCTCGAACCAGGGACCGTCTCCTTAAAAGGGAGCTGCTCTACCGACTGAGCTATAGGCGCATGTGCCGCGCGAAGCGCGGTGCTGTTTTTATACCTTTAATACCGGTATTGGTCTACCACTTTGCCGCTCGCGTCCAGGAGCGTGAGCGTGTCGTCGCTGTTCCGCCATATATCGTCGTCGCGCTCTAGGTAGGCGAACCAGCTCTCCGAGTACCGGTCGTGCAGATTCCTGTCGATGCGCGAGCCGGTTACGACCAGCAGGTTCTCGCCGGAAGAGAGCTCGACCGTTCGGGAACCGCTGCTGCGGCCGTGCCCGCCCTCAGGAATGCGCACCTGCGTGCCGACCGCCGCGCCTACGAGCTGCCACCCGGTGAGCGTTACGTCTACGCCCGCGCTCGAGCGGATGATGACGTATTCCTCGTCCTCGTCGCGCGCCTGCGGCGTGCCGCCGGCGATATATACCTTCCCATAGAGGGGAGAGCGCGCATCGTCGAGGATGTCGGGGCTGTTCGCGCTGTTGCTGAAACCGGTCCAGCTCCAGAAGGACGTGTCATCGCCATACCCGACGGACTGCACGCCGACGTCCGTAACCGGCGTGATGTACGGGCCGGCGAAGGAGATGGGGTTGGTAGGGCCGCCGGAATAGAGCCAGAGCACGAAGAAGAAGACGAGTATCCCTGCGAAGAGGAAGATGTCGTTGTTCATGCGCTTATGATAGCAGCTTCTGCAGCTCTTCTGACACGACGGCTGCGTCGCTCCATGGCGTCTTCGCGCCGTTCGCCTGCATGATGTACGGGTCGGTGCCCTTGCCGGTGATGAGCACCGCGTCGCCCGGCTGCGCGAGCGCGAGCGCCGCGCGTATAGCTTCGCGCCGGTCCATGACGATGCGCGGCGCGCGCGTCATGCCGGCCGCCATCTGCTCGACGATCGCATGCGGGTCCTCGTCGTACGGGTCCTCGTCCGTGAGGATGACTTCCGCGCAGGATTCGTCGGCGATGCGCCCCATCTCGGGCCGCTTCCAGGTGTCGCGCCCGCCGCCCGTGTTCCCGAGCACGCATATCTTGCGCTGCGGGTACGCGTCGTAGAGCGCCTTGAGCGAATCAGGCGTATGCGCGTAGTCGACGACCGCCGCGAACGGCTGCCCTTCGTCGACGTGCTCGGCGCGGCCCTTGATGCGCGTGAGCGCCTCGAGCGCTTTCGCGGACGCGGCGACCGAGACGCCCAGGAAGGCGGCGGCCTGCATGGCGGCGAGCGCGTTGCGCACGCTGAACGCTCCTGGTTGCGGAAGCGCTACATGCACGTCGTCGAACGTGAACGAAGAGCCGTGGCCGGCATAGGAAAGACTCTCCGCTTGGGTGAGAGAGAAGGGGATGGCGCGCTCAACCGGAAGGGCGAGGAATCGGCGGCCGTACTCGCTCTCGTCGTTCGCGACGATGGCGCGCGGACGCTTGCGCGAGCGGGCCAGCGCGCGCCCGAGGCGGAACTTCGCCCGGAAGTAGTTCTCCATGCCGCCGTGCGACTCCAGATGCTCTTTCTCGAGGTTCGTGAAGATGAGGACATTGAGCGAGAGGAAAAGGTGGCGGTACTGGAGCGCCGACTCGCTGGTGAGCTCGATGACCGCATGCGTCGCGCCGTCGCGCACGGCCTCGGCGAGCAGCTTCTGGATGAAGCCGTGCCCGGGCAGCGTCATCTTGTACCGGTTCGGCCGCGTCGTCTTTCCGGTCTTGAAGTGGATGGTGCTCGAGACGGCGACCGTATGGCCGGCCTCTTCGAGGATGGCAGCCATCATCTCCGTTACGGATGACTTTCCCTTCGTGCCGGTTACGCCGATGACGGTCAGTTTGCGTGCGGGGAAGCCGTAGCGGACAGCGGGAAGGAACGCCCAGGCGACGTGATAGGGAACGAGGAGCGCGCGATAGAGCCGTCGCGGAAGGATTCTTTGAATGAATGACTTGAGCGCGTTCATGATCACGATGCCTGGCTAGCCCGCGCTGAGCGCTGCCTTCAGGCGCGCGTCGCGGCCCGCGACCGAAAGGGGAACGCGCGCGAGCGCCGTGCGCGCCTCGCGCTCCGTGTAGCCGAGAGCCACGAGCGTATCCAGCACTTCGGAATCGGTATCGCCCTGCGTATCGGCGGTAGGCGTGATCTTCTCTGAAAGCTCGACCGCGATCTTTTCCGCAGCCTTCTTGCCGAGCCCGGCCACGCGGGTGAGATAGGAGATGTCTCGGGTGGCGATAGCGTTCTGCAGCGATTCGCGCGGCGCGCGGGTCAGTATGGAAAGGGCGGTCTTCGGCCCGATGCCCGAGACCGTGAGCAGCTGCTCGAAGAAGGCGCGGTCGTCGCCCGTGGTGAAGCCGTAGAGCTCGATGCCGTCCTGCTTCACGGCCATGTGGGTGAGGAGCGTTACCGGCCGTCCGGCCTCTACCTCCGCGGCATTCGGCAGGCAGACGAAGACGCCCCAGCCTGCCACGTCGACGACGCAGCCTGAAGGCTCTACGGAAAGGACGGTGCCGGTTACCTGGCGGATCATGTCCTTACTATGATACAGGGTTTTCCTTTATATACCCACTTCGCCCCTGATACGGCGAGGCGGCTGCTTGCGGATACGCGCAAGCTGGTATAGGATTCCCGTACATGGCAATCACTACCTCAGCAAAGAAAGCGCACCGCGCCTCCCTCAAGAAGCGCGTGTTCAACGTACGCCGCAAGCGTGCCCTCACCGACGCTACCAAGACGGCGCGCAAGCAGATAGCTGCCGACGCCTCTGCCGCGAAGGAATCCCTCTCCGCAGCGTACAAGGCTATCGACAAGGCAGCGAAGCGCGGCATCATCAAGAAGAATGCCGCATCACGCAAGAAGTCGCGCCTGGCGCAGGCAGCGAAGCGCGCGGTGAAGAAGTAACCGCATCTGCGGGGATAAAAAAAGAATTCCGGAATTAATTCCGGAATTCTTTTTTATCCACCCGCCCCGTTTCGGGGGGGGGGGGGTAGTTTAAGCTAGTATAGAAACAATGACCCGCTCCCGTACGCCCTACGGCTTCACTCTCATCGAGCTTCTCGTCGTCATCGCTATCATCGGGCTGCTCTCTTCGGTCGTGCTCGCGAGCCTGAACACGGCGCGCGCGAAGGCGAGGGATGCGAAACGCGCTTCCGACCTGACGCAGGTCGTGAATGCGTTCGAGCTGTATGCGACTGACCACGCCGGAACGTATCCCGCGCCTACCGCTGGCGACGGGTGCGGCGGCAAGCGTCCTAATCAGTGTCTCGGAGATACCGCTATCGTGAACGCACTTGTCCCCGCCTATCTTCCTTCCATGCCGCATGACCCTTCCAGGGAGAATACGCTGTACGATTATATGGTCATGACAGACTCTGGAAACGACAAGTACCGGCTCCTGCGCTGGAGCGAGGCGAAGAACAGCTACTGCAATGCGCCGACGTCGGCGTATTACAGCAACGGATGGAATTATCTTCCTGCCTGCTAAGGAGCGCGCGAGAAATCGAACTTATTGCGTGAACGTGAGGCTCTTGGCTACCGAACTGACGAGCGCGGCATGCGCGCCGTCGGCGTAGGTGCCGAGCGGCGGGTAGATGAGGAGCGCGGCGAAGACGGCGTCGGGAACGCGCGCGCCGGCATCGAAGGCGTATATCGGCCCAAACTCAGATTCGGTCTGCGTGTGTGCGGCCAGATTCTTATGTACGAGGTGCAGCACGAGCTTCGTTCCGGCGGTCCCTGAGGCGGTCGTGAAAGGCTCGGCGGATATGACGCGGTCGCATCCGATGGATTCGTTCGGCCCGTCCGCGGCGCAGAACACGAGGCTACGCTCGGCAACGAAGGCGTCGAAGCTGCGATAGCCGTCTTCGGCGTCGCCTTCTGTCACGCTCGCCTCGACATAAGGAACGATGCCGGTCCCTGAACGTTCGCCGATAACCACGGCGTGCGAGGGGTATTCCTCAAGCAGGAGGCTGCCGGGATAGGAAAGCGAATAGCCGTATGCGTCGCTATGGTACGCGGACTCGCCTACAGGCCCTGCGGAGACAGGGGCAGAGATCGCGGGGGTAGAGCTGGCTGCCGGCGCAGGCTCGAGCGGGGCCGAAGACGTGCTCGAGAGGAACCATATGATGAGCGCGCCGACCGCGAAGACGGCGAGGATGCAGGCACAGGCGATAAGGATCTTTCTCATACGAATATTCTACGGTGCTCTCGCCAGGAGTCGAACCTGGATTTCCTCCTTCGGAGGGAGATGTCCTATCCATTGAACGACGAGAGCGTGGCTAGACTGTACCACATCGCATCTCGCATGAAATGAAAGCGCCGCATTGCTGCGGCGCTTTCATTTCTGCTCGGTGCTCTCGGTAAGCAAGGCTTGCCGATTCGCACCTCGCTCGGAAACGAAAAGGCCGCATGAGGATGCGGCCTTTTCGTTTCACTCACTCGGTGCTCTCGGTAGGAATCGAACCTACATTACATCCTCCGCAAGGATGCGTCCTATCCATTGAACGACGAGAGCGTGGCTAGACTGTACCGTTCTTGAGCCGCGAACGCAAGATTATATGCGCAGCATGGCTATGGCGCGGTCGAGCAGCGTCTCTTCGTGCGCGCCTTCCGGCAGCTGCTCCGCGATATGGAAATAGATCTCTTCAGGGTCATGGCCGTGGATGGGGATGAGCAGGTGCGGCGCCAGGATATGGTTCGTCTTTATGGAAAGGGCAGGGGGGAGCGAGGGGTCGACGTACTCGAGGATCGCGAAGTCCCGCATGTCCTCGTAGAGGTAGAGGGTCGTGTCGACGGCGATGCCGTTCTCGTATATGGAGAAACGGTGAGCCCTGCCGTGCTTGGCCGCCTGGAGCGCGATGGCCGCCGCGCCGGCGACGATGACCAGCGCCAGGAGGATGTTGCTGAAGAGCACGGCGGTTACCACCGCGGCGAACGTGATGATGCCGAGCGCCCAGTACCAGTCCGGGCCGTGCTCTTCGAACACGTACTCATGTCCTTCCCACGTATACAAAGGATCGCGCGCCATGGCGTAATGATAGCATCGCGCGCGCATGAAAGGCGCGCGCTTCCGCTTCCCGTGTGAACTCCACGGCAGCGGCCTAGTGCAGCTTTTCCCCGCGCTTCAGCATGGCGAGCAGCGCCTCCGTGCGGCGAGCCCTGGTTTCCGGCTTCTTGGCGGTCTGCAGGCGCCAGGCGATGGCGTACACGTTGGCACGGTTGAGCGTCTTGAAGAACGCGTACGCACCCTTGTCCTTCTTGAGCTCCTTGAGAAAGTCCGCCGGCACCTCCATGGTGCTGGGCGCATCGTACGCGCGCTCCCATCGGCCGTCCTTCTTTGCTGCGTCGATTTCCTTCTGTCCGGCGGCGGCCATGCGCTTCTCTTCGATAAGCCGCAGGGCATGCTCGCGGTTGCGCTTCGACCACAGGCTCTTCGGGCGGCGCGGCGTGAACTTCTGCAGGAACGATTCCGCGTCGTATCCGGCCTTCTGCCCGTCTATCCAGCCATAGCAGAGGGCCTCGTCGAGCGCTTCGGCATAGGTG
The DNA here is from genome assembly GCA_964651935.1 of uncultured Candidatus Saccharibacteria bacterium. Classification (GTDB taxonomy): domain Bacteria; phylum Patescibacteriota; class Minisyncoccia; order Phycocordibacterales; family Phycocordibacteraceae; genus C7867-001. The sequence goes on along the minus strand of CAZYZM010000009.1, from coordinate 8,968 downwards.
ACTGTCCTCGTTCCCGAATCCTTCTTGTAGATGCGCACCCAGAGCCCGCCTGATGCGGCGTGGTTCTTCAGGAGCCACCGGCGCCATTCACCGGATGTCTTGAACGCTTTCGTAGCTAGCGGGTCTGCCATAGGTTCATGCCGGTGCTTGCTATTCCGAGCGGAGGAGGTGGGATTCGAACCCACGAGACCTTTCGGCCTGACGGTTTTCAAGACCGTTCGTTTCGACCACTCACGCACTCCTCCGTGCGCCCATTCAACTATGCCTCGCGCGATTCGGCAACCGGCTGCGCGCCTTCGGATTCTTCGGGCGCGGGAAGCGGGCTGTTGAACAGGGACGTCGTAACCCCTTCCTGCTTGTCGCGACGGAAGGCGAGCAAGTAGATGATCGGCAGGATGCCGGCCGTGTTCAGGATGAGGAGGACGATGAACCATTTCTTCTGATGGTTGCGGGCCGAGAACCAGAGCGCGACGCCCTTCCAGGCGAGGCTCCAGACGGCGAGCGCGATGAAGAACAGGGCGGCACCGACGGTACCGAGCAGGGCGACGGCCGGATGGAAGGCTGAGGCGAGCGAAGACGTATCCATGCGCACACGATACCACAAGTACGGTAGTATGGACGGATGAAATACCTCGGCATCGACTACGGCACGAAGAAGACCGGCATCGCGCTTTCCGACGACGCGGGCACCATGGGCTTCCCGCATAGCACGCGCCCCACGGACCCGCGGCTCCTGGACGACCTCGCCCTCCTTATAAAGGAACAGGGGGTGGGCGCGATAGTCATGGGAGAATCGCGCGACCTCGCGGGAGGCGAGAATCCGGTCGCAGAGGCCGCGCGCGCCTTCGCTGAGGACCTTGCCTCGCGCACGGGCCTTCCGGTGCACTTCGAGCCGGAAACGTTCACGACGCAGGCCGCGCGGCGCATGCCGGACGGATCGCGCATGGAAGGGTCGCCGGATGTCGACGCCTCCGCTGCCGCGCTCATCCTTACGAGCTTCCTCGAGCGGGCTCCCGCGCAGCCGCAGGAAGCCGCTCCCGAAGAGCCGCGCATTTCCATAGACGACTTCGCGAAAGTGGAAGTGAAGGTAGGGACCGTCCTTTCTGCCGAACGGGTCCCTGACACCGACAAGCTCCTGCGCCTCACGGTAGACCTCGGCGAAGCGGCACCGCGCCAGATCGTCTCAGGAATCGCGGCATACGCGGAGCCGGAAGCGCTCGTCGGCCGTCAGCTTTCCTTCGTCACGAATCTCGCGCCGCGAAAGATACGCGGGCTCGAGAGCGACGGGATGCTCTTCGCCGTCGGGGAAGGGGATACGTTCGCCTTCGTCGTGCCGGATAGGCCGGTACCGCCGGGAACAGGCGCGCATTGATCGCCGGAGCGCGCGATAGTGCGATATACTGCAAGGCATGAGCTCGTTGTCCCGCATCGCGAAGCTTGAGTTCGCGCCGCCGTCGTACCTCGCGCTTCCGACCGCGGGCATCGACGTCTCGGCGAGTGGGATGAAGGTCGTGACCGTGAAGGATACGCTGAACGGCCTCGAGCTGGACGCATACGCCGAAGAGCGGCTCGCGCCCGGCACGGTGCAGAACAGCGAGGTGGCCGACCGACCGGCTATCGTGAAGGCGCTGCGCGCGCTGGCGAAGAAGTTCAAGGTCTCGTACGCGAACATCACGCTTCCCGAATCTCGCGGCTATCTCTTCGAGGCGACCGTGCCGGGCCGTACGCGCGAGGAATGGTGCACGGCCGTCGAGGCGCGCCTGGACGAGTATGTGCCGCTTCCTCCTGCGGAGGTCGCCTACGACCTCGTGCCGCTCAAGGCGCAGGGCGACGGCATGCACGTGGTCGGGGTAGGGTATGCCCGCCGCGTGGTAGAGGAGACGCTGCAGAACTTCGCGGACGCGGGCATCACGGTCCGCGCCGTCGAGAGCGAGGTGTTCGCGCTGCCGCGCGCGCTCTTCCCGGCCGACGACACGGATACCGCGCTCATCATCGACATCGGCAAGACCACGACGAAGCTGCTCGTCGTTACCGCGCGCATACCGCGCTTCGCCACGACGCTCGAGGTCGGCGGCCATGCGCTCACGCTCGCCGTGCAGAAGCACTTCGGCGTAACCGAAGAGGAGGCGAAGCGCGTGAAGGCCGAGAAGGGGCTCGTCGCGGGCGCGGAGAACGAGGAATACCTCACCGCGATGCTCTCGACCGTCTCGGTCATCCGCGAAGAGATCGTGCGCCGCCTGGATTACTGGAATACCCGCGCAGGGTCGCTTGCCGCGCATGCGCCCGTCTCGCGCGCGGTGCTCGTGGGCGGCAACGCGACCCTGCGCGGGCTCCCCGAGTACCTCGCTGCGGCGCTCAAGATGCCGGTCGAGCTGGGCGACGTGTTCCGCAGCTTCGCGCCGCGCGACGAATGGCTGCCCGAGGTGGATTACACAGAATCCCTCGCCTACGGCACCGCGATCGGCCTCACGCTCCGCGACCACCTGTCATGACCGCTTCCCGCGACCAGCTTACGAACCTCGTCCCGCGCTCCGCCAAGCGCGCGCTGCGCCGCCAGTACCTCGCGCGGCTCGCGACGGTCGCGCTCATGCTCGGCGTGTTCGTCATCATCGTGCACGGCGTGCTGCTCGCTCCCGCGTACCTGTATGCGCATGCGCAGGCCGAGCGCGAGCAGGCCGAGCTCGACCGGATCACGGCAGCGGTCTCGACCGACGAAGAGGCCGAGGTGAAGAAGCGCGTCTGGGCGGTACAGAACGATATCGAGTATCTCGGGCGGCTCTCGGCCCTGCCGACGGCGAGCGGCGCGGTGCGCGCCATCCTGCTCGTGCCGCACGCGGGCATCACGCTCTCAGGATTCACCTTCGCCGGTCCCGCAGGGACGACGACGCCCGCGAAGATGACCGTTTCCGGCACGGCGAGCACGCGCGACGCGCTTCGCCAGTATGCCGACTCGCTCGGAAGCCTCCCCTACGTGTCTGATGCCGCCCTGCCTATAAGCGCCTACGCGAAAGACAGCGCCATCCCGTTCACTATCACCCTCACGGGCACCTTGAAACCATGAATCTGCGCACCTACGCTCACGTCCTCATAGCGGCCGCCGCATTCGTCATCGCGCTCTCCGCCTACGGCGCGTGGTACGCGCATGTCGGGAAAGAATCCGCGACGGCCGTCTCTCTCGCAGACCAGGTCGGCGCGAAGAAGGAGAACCAGGCCCGCACCCGGGAAGCGAAGGACGAGCTCGCCCGCGCGCTGTCCGACGAGACGGCGATCGCGGATTACTTCGTCGACACCGCCGAAGTCGTGCCGTTCCTCGAGGCGCTGCAGGCGACCGGCGCGCAGCTCGGCGCGGACGTGGAGGTAGAATCCGTGTCTTCGAAGGCGGGGGACCATGACGCGCTCGAGCTCGCGCTGCGCATTACGGGCAGCTTCGCGGCCGTCGAGCGCACGCTCGGCGCGATAGAATATCAGCCGTACGATACGGAGATTACGCAGCTTTCCCTCGACACCGCAGCCCAGAGCGGCAGCAGCACGCCGCCCTGGGTCGCGCGCCTGACGGCGCGCGTCGGTACCAAGACGGATACCGCCGCAACGCGGCCATAGCATCGGCTATATATGAAACTTCTTCCTTCATCGCTCACGAAACGCGCAACGGCCCTCTCCCGCACGAGAGCGGCCGACCCTGCGCGCGACTGGTTCGTCCTGCTCGCGCTGACCGGCATCCTGCTCGCGGCGAGCGTCGCCTGGAACCTCTGGCTCTTCTCGCGCGCGACGAACGGGGAGCAGGTCGGCCATGCGACCACGACGCCGGCCGTCGAGATACAGCTCTCGCAGGTGAAGGCGCTCTTCGCGGATCGCGCGCAGGAGCGCGAGAAGTACGTGAGCGGGTACGGGTTCGTTGACCCTTCGCGCTAAACGTGCGATATCTGCATCGAGGGTATTTCGCCCCCATAGCTTAATGGATAAAGCAGGAGACTTCTAAGCTCTTGATCTTGGTTCGATTCCAGGTGGGGGCACCGATCCGTGCCAAGCATCTACACCCGTTCCTGAATGCATGGGTAAGTCAGCGTGAGGTACTATATATACGATGAATCGCACGAGCACGCCCCGCGCCTTCACCCTCATCGAGCTTCTCGTCGTCATCGCTATCATCGGCCTGCTTTCTTCGGTCGTGCTCGCGAGCCTCAACACGGCGCGGGCGAAGGCGCGCGATGCGCAGCGCGCATCAGATCTGAGGCAGGTCGTGAACGCGCTCGAACTGTACGCGAACGACCATTCTGCGACGTACCCTGTACCGGCGAATCCGGGTACGGGCTGCGGCGGCGCGCGCCACGGGACCTGCCTCGGCGATTCGACCATGGCGAATGCGCTCGTGCCGCAGTATCTGCCCGCCATGCCGCACGATCCGCTCTATGAGGACAAATCGACCGATTACCTCTACGTCATAGAGCCCACCTATCACTCCCGGTACATCATGCTGCGGAGGAGCGAGACGAAGAACAGCTGGTGCGTCCCGCCGTCCTCGTCGCTGTATGCGAACGGCTGGGAGACGACCTATCCGAAATGCTAAGAGAGGAATACCACAATTAATTGTGGTATTAATTGTGTGATTCTTCCGCAGGCACCGCAGGTGTGGCGCGGCGCTCGTTCTGGTATAGTGCTACCTGAAGCCCGGGTGGCGAAATTGGTAGACGCGCTACGTTCAGGTCGTAGAGTCCGCAAGGGCGTGGAGGTTCAAGTCCTCTCCCGGGCACACGGAAACAGCACCTCGCGGTGCTGTTTTTAGTAAGCGATGCGGTGGGCGATAGAGGACTCGAACCTCTGACCATCCCGGTGTAAACGGGGTGCTCTACCAACTGAGCTAATCGCCCTGTACCAGAGACGATACCGTATCTAGGTTCATTTTCAAAGAGGGAAGCGTCCGGACGCCGTCGCGCGGCGCAGGTTCCGTGCTAAGGTACGCGCATGGAGATTCCCATCCTCTACGAAGACGCGGACGTCGTCGTCATACACAAGCCGGCAGGCATCCGCACGCACCAGGACGGCCATTCCGACGAGGAGGCCGTGAGCGACTGGTTCGCCGCGCGATATCCTGAGGCTCGCCACGTGGGGGAGCCGCAGACGCTTCCGGACGGCACGGCGATAGAACGGCCAGGTATCGTGCATCGCCTCGACCGCGACACGTCCGGCGTGCTCGTGCTCGTGAAGACGCCCGAGGCGCACGCGTTCCTCAAGAAGGCCTTTCAGGAGCGGGAGGTGCGCAAGACCTACCTGGCGTTCGTGTACGGCACCTTCAAGGACGCGAAGGAAGGCGTCATAGATTTTCCTATCGGCCGCTCGAGAAAAGATTTCCGCCTCCGCTCCGCGCAGCCGAAGGCGAAGGGCCGCATGCGCGAGGCGCTCACGCATTGGAAGGTCGTCGGCGAGGCGCCCGGGGAAGGGGCGGGCGCGACCGGCCACTCGCTGCTTTCGGTAGAGCCGCGCACGGGCCGCACCCATCAGATACGCGTGCACCTGAAAGCCATCCATCATCCCATCGTCTGCGACCCGCTCTACGCGCCGAACCATCCGTGCGACCTGGGCCTCACGCGCTTGGGCCTTCACGCATACCGTCTTCAGTTTCCGCTTCCGAGCGGCGGAGAGAAGGAGATAACCGCCCCCCTCCCGCCCGAATTCGAAATAGCCGCTGAACGTTTCAACTGGAAGCCGTAGAGGATGAGCTTTTCGACGCGCGGAGCGTGCAGGCCCCGAGCGAGCACGGAGAAAAGCTCATCCGTACGGCCCTGCTTTGCGTTCAGAAATACCCTGTGGTACAGTTTGCTCCATCATGAACGCAGTAATCACTCCGGTTAGCACCCAGGAGCGCGCGAAGCTTGGCGTACGCCCGGGCGATACCGTGCGCGTCCATCAGAAGATCGTCGAGCGCGGCAAGTCCCGCACGCAGGCCTTCGAGGGCCTCGTCATCGCCGTGAAGCACGGCACGGAAGCAGGCGCCACCTTCACTGTCCGCGCGACCATGTCCGGCGTCGGCGTCGAGCGCATCTTCCCGCTCTACGCGCCGTTCATAGAGAAGATCGAGATTACCCGCCGTTCCAAGGTCCGCCGCGCGAAGCTCTACTTCATCCGCGAGAAGGTCGCCCGCCAGGTCCGCCGCCAGCTCCGCAATATGCGCATGGTGAACATGTCGACCGACGACTTCAAGGAGGAGGAAGCGCCTGAAGCTGCTCCAGAGCAGGCTCTAGAGCAGCCAGCCGAAGAGACGGTCGAGGAGGTCCGCACCGAAGACCCTGCTCAGAAGCCGGACGGCCAGGACATGACGCCGGCAGAAGAGGAGGCAGGAGCGCCTGAGACGCCGGAAGTGCAAGAGACCGAGCCCGAAGCTCCCGCAGCCGAAGAGACGAAAGAGGAAGGCAAATAAGCAAGAAAGAGCGCTGACGCGCTCTTTCTTTTTGAGGTCGCATCACGTATAGTAGGCAAGTCTCGCATGAGACCGTATGCCCAGGTGGTGAAATTGGTATACACGCATCCTTGAGGTGGATGTGCCGCAAGGCGTGGAGGTTCAAGTCCTCTCCTGGGCACCAAAAATGCAGAAGGCAAGAGAAAGGGGCCGCGTCGTACGACGCGGCCCCTGCCGCACATTCAGTGCGAGTGCCCGCAATGGCCGGCTTCTGCCTGCGGCGCGAGCATCATCTTCAAGGTCGAATATCCGATGATGGCCGCTACGAAAAGCGAGAGCGCGGGGTCGACGATATATGAGCCGGTAGCCCATATGATGCCGCCGCCGACGAGCACGACGATGCTCGAGAAGAGGTCGCTCAGCACGTGGAGCCTCTGGGCCCGCGCCGTAACGCTGTGGTCGTGCGGAACGAGCCGGTGCTGCCACACGTTGATGCCCGCTCCGATGCCCGCGACCAGCATGACCTCCCATCCGGCGACCGGCCGGGGATGCTCGAAGCGATGGAATGCCTCGAACGCGATCCAGGCCAAGGCGACGAGCAGCAGGCCGCCGTTGATGCGCATCCAGCGGACGCGCAGCGTGTGCGGGTCGGCGTGGAAGCGCGCCGTATGCGCGACGTATACCGAGATTCCCGCGCTCGCGCCGTCGAGGAACGCATGGGCGGTATCGGCCAGGAGCGCGAGGCTCCCTGAGACGATGCTGCCGGCGAGCTGGATGGCGATGACCAGCAGGGTGAGCCAGAGAATCTGCCAGTACCGCCTGACTTCGCACGCGCAGTGTTCTCCGGGCGCTGCAGCGCACCCGGCGAGATGGATATCGCGGGCCATGCCGGCCTCCTTCTATCTGTTGAATCCATCCCCATACGACCACATCCGCTGCTCAGAAGCAAGCATTGGTATACTCTCCGTATGCTCTACACCGGAAAAGGCGACGGCGGCACGACGAAGGCCTTCGACACGGCGTCGGGCGTACGCATCTCGAAGGCGTCGGAGCTTCCTGAGGCGCTCGGCACGCTCGACGAGCTGAACTCGTTCGTGGGCCTTGCGAAGGTGCGCGCGCTGCGCGAGGGCGACCCGCGCGTGCCGCTGGGCTCGCGGCAGCGGGCCGTCTCCGCCATCCTTGCCGACGTCCAAGAGACGCTTTTCATCGTGCAGGCGGAAGTCGCCGGCTCTTCCAAGAAGGTGGGGAAGGGGAAAGTAACCGGAATCGAGCGCGTCATCAATACGCTCGAGGGGCTCATGCCGCCCATAACGACGTTCACGGTCGCCGGCGGCACGGAGCTTTCCGCGACGCTCGATGTCGCCCGCACCCTGGCCCGACGCGCCGAGCGGCGGGTGGTCGGCATCGCCGAGCAGGGCATCAGGAAGGTCGCGCCGAACACGAAAGCGTACCTGAACCGCCTCTCCTCGTTGCTGTTCGCGCTGGCACGGTACGCCAACGAGCGCGCAGGCATCGAGCGGCAGTCGCCGAGGTATAAATAAGGCGTATTCTGTGGTATAACGCGTGGTATCTGCACGGCAGATACATGGCGGCCTTAGCTCAGTTGGTAGAGCTCTGGTTTGTGGTACCAGCGGTCGTGGGTTCGAGCCCCACAGGTCGCCCCCGATAACACCCTCACATGAAATCTTTCTTCGACGAATTCAAGAAATTCATAATGCGCGGCAACGTCCTCGATCTGGCGATCGGCGTCGTGATCGGTACCGCGTTCAACAACATCACGAACTCGCTCGTGACGAACATCATCACGCCGCCGCTCGGCCTCCTGCTCGGCCGTATCAACTTCAAGGAGCTCGCCCTCAACCTCGGCGGGGACGTGAACATCCAGTACGGTCTCTTCATACAGGCGGTCATCAGCTTCCTCATCACTGCCTTCGTGCTCTTCGTCATGGTCCGGGTCATTAACCGCATCGAGAAGCTCTCGCGGAACGATCCGCCTCCTGAGCCGCCGCCGCCGTCTGCCAAGAGCCCGGAACTCATGGTCCTGGAAGAGATCCGTGATTCCCTGAAGGCAGGGCAGAAGCAGGGAGCATAACGGGGTATACTGCGGGGGACGCCTAATGAAAGCTGAAATGAAGAACGCCATCCTCTGGGTCATCCTCCTGGTCATCGTAGGTATCGCCGGCTTCCTGTACCGCGCGACCCTGGAAGCGCCGCAGCACGCCACCAACAGCGAGGGGACCGTATGCCCGCAGGACGCGTACGTATGTCCGGACGGCACCTCGGTATCCCGTGCCGCGCCCTCGTGCGAGTTCGCCGCGTGCCCGGCACCGAACGTAACGCTGCCCGCAGCAGGCATCGCCTTCGCGCTTCCGGCGGGATATCTCGCGGATACGGAAGGCAACGATGCCCCAGCGCTCGCTGCGTACGAGAAGACCGCGCTCGCGGCGAGCAGCACGCAGCGCGACCGCATCGTCGTGAGCCGGTATGCGATCCCTAGCGGGGAAGACGCCAATGCCGTCATGCTTTCCCATACGACCTTCGGCGCGTCCGGCATGCCGGCGGATTCCATGGAGG
>CAZYZM010000008.1:0-21633 GCA_964651935.1 uncultured Candidatus Saccharibacteria bacterium | reverse complement strand
TGCCGGCCACCTACGAGGACTACACCCACCGCATCGGCCGTACCGGCCGCGCGGGCAAGACGGGCAAGGCGCTCACGTTCGTGGGGCAGTAGCCTGCACGGCATAAGCTGGAAATGAAAGAGCCGGACCGAAGGTCCGGCTCTTTCGGAATACCACAATTAATACCACAACTAGTTGTGGTATTCGTGCAAATCGGGCTTTCGGCCGGAGTGTGGATTAGTATTATCCGCTCACCAGGCAGGGTATACTAAGACCGTTATCCGGAACGATTCATGGACGACTTCACGCAGATGCACATCTTCTTCGCGGTCACGACGATAGCCGTCGTCGTGCTTTCGCTGCTCGCAGCCGTGCTGCTCATCGCGCTCATCCGCGTGCTGCGCACGATAGACCGCATCGCGAACACCGTAGAGGAGGAAGCCGCGGAGATACGCGCCGATCTCGACGAGCTGCGCTCAGACATGAAGAAGGGGCTCCGGCTTGTACCTTGGTTAGGATTCTTCGGAAAGGCCGCACGACGCACGGCCCGCCGAACGCGTTCGAAGAGTTAATACGTTATTCATTCATACTAGATTTTAATCCGAGCATTATGGCAGCGAAGAAGAAGGGAATGAGCAAGGATACGAAAGTGGCGCTCGAGGTAGGCGCGGGCGTCCTGGCCGCAGCAGCGGCCGCAGGCGCCGGCTACTACTTCTATGGCGACAAGGACGCGAAGAAGCACCGCGCCGCCGCAAGCGCGTGGGCGAAGGGCATGAAGGCCGATGTGCTCAAGGAAGCGCGCAAGGCCAAGAAGCTCGACCAGAAGGCGATGGCAGCGATCGTCGACAAGGCGACCGCCGCATACCAGGCCGCGCGCGGCGTAGACAAGGCAGACCTCGCTGCCGCCGCCCGCGAGCTCAAGAAGCACTGGCGGAAAGTGGAGGAAGAGCTGAACAAGGCGAAGTCGAGCGTGAAGAAGGCGACGAAGAAGACCGGGACCGCAGCGAAGAAATCGGCCAAGACTGCCAAGAAGACGGCCAAGAAAAGCGCGAAGAAGGGTGCCAAGAAGGGCGCGAAAGCATCCACAAAGCGCGCGCGGTAGAGGGGTGCTACACTGGGAGGACTATAGGTAACGAACGTATATGGACAAATCATTCATGGACAAGTATCTGACGCCGGTCGCCATCCTCTTGGCGGGCGTGATCGTCGCTTTCGCCCTCATCTACGGGCATGGCGGCGGTTCCGGCACGGATACGGATGCTACGGGCGCAGCCGCGGTAAGCGTGGACGATATCGCTACCGAGGGCGACCCGTTCATCGGGGACGAGGATGCGCCGAACACCCTGGTGCTCTTCTTCGATTATCAGTGCCCGTTCTGCAAGCAGTTCGAGCAGGCGGTTACGCCGCAGCTCGTCAAGAACTACGTGGATACCGGCAAGCTCAAGATCGTCTTCAAGGACTTCCAGTTCCTCGGCAACGACTCTATGGATGCCGCCGTCTTCGGCCGCGCGCTGTGGGAATCCCAGCCGGACCTGTTCTATCCGTGGTACGTAGCGATGTTCGACGCGCAGGATGACGAGGGCGACCAGGGCTTCGGCGACCTCGAATCCGTCAAGACGCTCGCGGCGACCATCGACGGCCTGGACGTCGGCAAGGTGAGCGCGCTCGTGGACGAGAAGCGCAGCGACTATGAGAAGGCGGTCATGGCTGACCGCACGGAGGGCGCATCGCTAGGCGTGAACGGCACTCCGACCATCGTCGTCGGCGACAAGGTCTTCACCGGCATGTCTCCTGACCAGTTCTACGCCGCTATCTCGGCAGAGATAGACGGGAACTAGGGGAAACCGGGCCTCTTCGAGGCTCACGGAAAAGAGCGGCGCCGCAGGCGCCGCTCTTTTTCTATTCCGGTCGCTGTCCCGGCAGAGTTATCCCCAGCATCCGGAGGATTTTCCGGCTGGTATAAGGAATACGTACCCATTATCTATACCCGACCATGAATATTCTCATGATTTCCGGCAGCCAGCGCGCTGCATCGTTCAATATCCATCTGCTCAAAGCACTCCCCGAGCTCGCGCCCGAAGGGCATGAGTTCAGCCTTCTGGATTATTCCTCGCTGCCGCTCTTCAGCCAGGACCTCGAAAGCCCGTATCCGGCCGAGGCGGCTGCGCTCAAGGAGAAGATACGCGCTGCCGACGGCATCATCATCTCCACGCCGGAGCATAACCGCAGCATGCCTGCCGCGCTCAAGAACCTTTTCGATTGGACGAGCCGCCCCTATGGCGAGAACGCCTGGAAGGGAAAGCGCGCGTACGTGATGGGCACGACCATCTCGACGACGGGCACGACGCTCGCGCAGGCGGACGTGCGCAAGGTGCTGCTGTATCTCGATGCGCAGGTCATGCCCCAGCCGGAACTCTACGTCTCGCAGGCGCCGGAGAAGTTCAGCGAGGACGGCACGCTCACGGACGACGACACGAAGGAGCATCTGCGCGCAGCGCTCAAGCGCTTTGACGCCTTCGTAGGGAGTTAGGCTTCCGTGCCTCCCTCAGGCGCATATAGGGAAAGCAGGCCGAGGAAGAGGCTGATGACCAGCGGGCCGAGGAAGATGCCGCCCGGGCCGAAGAGCGCGATGCCACCCAGCACGGAAAGGAGGATGAGAAGGGGGTGGATGCGCGCCGTTCCGCCCACGAGTATCGGCCGAAGGACATTGTCTACCGCGCCGACGCCGAAGAGCCCGAAGAGGCCGAGGCCGATGGCCGCGCCGGCATGGCCCGCGAGGAAGAGGTAGAGGACTCCCGGCACGATGACCAGCGCGGTGCCGATGCTCGGGATGAGCGCGCCGATGACGGCGATGGTGCCCCAGAGCACGGCGTTCGGTATGCCGAACAGAAGGAAGCCGACCGCAGTGAGCGCGCCCTGGATGAGCGCGATGACGAGCGAGCCGCGCACTACGGAGTTGATGGTCCGCGTGAGCCGCGCGAAGAGCGCCTGCGTCTCGGCGTGGGTGAGCGGCGAGAAGCGCTCGATACGCGTGCGCAGGAGCGGGCCCTCCTTGAGGAAGTAGTAGAGGGTCATCACGAAGACGAAGAACTGGAGGAGGAAGCTGAACGTGCCGGAAAAGACGTCCGCCGCGTTGCCGAGCGCCCACTGCAGGCCCTGCCGCGCATGCGCGCTCAGGTCCGCGGAGAGGGAGGCGAGGTATGCCTGCGCGCCGGGGACGATATGGTCCGCGGATGCGCCGAAGGACACGAGCGCGGCCTGCGCGCGGGTGAGCGTCTCAGGGCCTGAGATCAGCTGGTATACGTTCTCGGCCTCATGGAAGAGCTGGACGCTCAGGAAGGCGAGCGGGACGGCGACGCAGACGGTGCCGACGATGAGGGTCGCGAACGATGCCAAGCCGCGAGAAAGCCCTGCGCGCTGGAAGCGTCCGTTAAGCGGCGTGAACATCACGGCGAAGACCGCCGCGAGGCCGACGGTCACGAGGAACGGCCGGAGCATATAGACCGTCAGCACGGCCAGCAGGGTGGTAACGATAGCGAGGAAATACGCGCGGGTATGGGCATGATTCATGCAAGAAGCATAGCCTGAATCCGCGCCGCTATCCACACTTGTGCCCACATTCCTGGATATCGGCTGAGGGAGTCTTATACTTAATAGCGGTAGGACTTCGTGAGATTATCCAGTAACTCTCCTGATATCCAGAGATTATGGCTAAGACCTCCGCAGTAGTGTTCGGCATCATATTCCTTATCCTCGGCATACTCGCCTTCATCTCGAACCCGCTCGTGGGTTCGGTAGGGCTGTTCGGCGCGAATATGCTCCTCGCGCTCGCGTACCTCGTTACCGGCGTGATCCTTCTCATCGTCGCGTACTCGGCACCGGCGCGTTCCGCGCTCTGGCTGAAGATCTTCGGCGTCATCTACCTGATCATGGTAGTGCTCGGCTTCGTCCTCGTGCCGGGTGGCGGCACGCTCTTCGGCCTCTTCGCTATGAGCGCGGCCAGCAACTGGCTGCACCTGGTGCTCGGCATCGTGCTGCTCGTCTGCGGCATCGCCGGCAAGAAGGGAACCGCGTCCCCGATGCAGTCGCAGATGCCTCCGCAGGCTCCTCCCCCTGCGCCGATGGCGTAAAGGAGAGGGTGCGCGCGAAAAGGCGCGGAGCCGCAGGCTCCGCGCCTTTTCCTAGAGAATAGACAGCGCTATTCCGTATCCTTCGGCACGAAATCGAGTGAGAGGGAATTGACGCAGTAGCGCTTGCCGCCGCGGTCCTTAGGGCCGTCGTCGAAGAGGTGCCCGAGATGGCTGCCGCAGTTCGTGCAGAAGACCTCTGTGCGGCGCATGCCGTGAGAGTCGTCCGGACGCGTGCCGATGTTCTTCGCTACGGCAGGATCGGTGAAGGACGGCCAGCCGCTTCCGGAATCGAATTTCGCGTCGGAGGTGAAGAGCACGACGCCGCAGGCGCGGCAGCGGTAGGTGCCGGGCTCGTGATTATCGACATATGCGCCCACGAACGGAGCCTCGGTACCGCCTTCGCGCAGTACCCGGTACTCCTCAGGGGTGAGCTTTTCCTTGAATGATGCGTCGTCCATATAAGGGTAGTATACTATTCTCACTATGCGACGGACATCCCTGCTGGTCCTTACGACCCTTTTCTCGTTCCTAGGCATCCTTGACTCGTGGTATCTGGCGCAGCACGCGCTCACCAATACCGCCCTTTATTGCGGCATCGGCTCGCTGTCTGGCTGCAATATCGTCGCGCAGAGCCCGTATTCGCACCTGTTCGGCATCCCGCTCGGCGTTTACGGCGTCTTCTTCTACGGAGCCGTGTTCATCGCCAGCGCGCTCGCGTACTCGGCGCCGGTGCGTCGCCTTATGCAGACGCTCTTCGTGCTCGGCTGCGTCGGTCTCCTCATGTCGCTCTACTTCATCGGCCTCCAGCTCTTCGTCATCGACGCTATCTGCATCTACTGCGTCGCATCCTTCCTGCTTTCCGTCGGCATCTTCATCACGACGTTCAAGCTGCGCCGCCGCCGTCCGCCGCTGCAATCCGCCATGACCTAATCGACCCGCTATGCGACGCTTCCTGCTCATCCCGCTCCTGCCCCTCCTCGCGCTGCCGCTCGCAGCCGGAGCGGCCGCGGATGATGCCGCAGCGTCGTCCAGCGCTTCCGCGACGAACGCGTACCTCGCGGAGTCGGCGGTTACCATCGAGCACCCGCTTCCTGCCGACCTGATCACGGCGGGCGGCAGCGTGAACGTGACCGCGCCGGTCGCCGGCGACGTGCTGGCGGCGGGCGGTACCGTAGCCGTAGCCCAGGGCGCGGGCGGCGATGTCCGGGTCGCCGGCGGGCGGGTTACCGTGCGCGGCGACGTCGGCGGAGATATCGCCGCCGCAGGCGGCAGCGTGCGCATCGTCGGCAGCGCGCGGAGCATCTATGCCGCGGGCGGCGCGGTTACGGTAGACGGCTCGTCGGAAGGCGACGTAACGCTGTACGGCGCGGACGTAGCCCTCGCGGGCGAATATGCCGGCAACGTATCCGTCATCGCGAGCAATCATTTCACCATAGGCAAGGAGACGCATATCCGCGGCGTCCTCAAGTACAGCGCGCCCGAGGCGCTTTCCGTGCCGGAAAGCGCCTCTATAGAGGGCGGAACGCGCTATACCGGCGCGTATTCCTACGTGCCGACGAGCGAGCAGGCGCACCAGTATGCGCTCATCGGCAGCTTCCTCTTCTTCGCCGTGCGCGTGCTCGCCGGAGCCATCGTCGCCGGCCTCATCGTCGGCCTGTTCGCGGGATTCTCCGAACGCATCGCCGATGCCGTGCTGACCCGCAACGCCCGCGCGCTCCTCCGGCTTCTCGCATCCGGCATCGCGCTCGCTGTCCTCACGCCGATACTCTGCGTCCTCCTGCTCGTCTCCTTCGTGGGCGCGGAGCTCGCCTTCCTTCTGGCGATACTGTACGCCTTCGTCGCCATCCTCTCGTATGCGTTCTCCGGCATCGTCGCCGGAGCGTTCCTGCGCCGCATATTCCTCTGGAAGTTCCGCGATGCGCGCGCGCTGACCTGGCAGGATGCCGTGCTCGGTACTGTCTGCGTGCATGTCGTCGGACTCGTGCCGGTCGCGGGGACGGTGGCGATATGCGCGCTCTCCCTCATGTGCGCAGGCGCCCTGGCCCGCGCCGCATACCGCGCCGCCTTCGTTTCCGATCTTTAGTACCCAATACTTATTTCCATGACTACACTCCCGCAGACCGGTTCTCCTGCTCCTGAGTTCACGCTTCCTGACCAAGAGGGGAAGGAGCATTCGCTCGCTGACTACCGCGGCCGTTGGGTGCTGCTGTATTTCTATCCGAAGGACGACACGCCCGGCTGTACGAAGGAGGCGTGCGCCATCCGCGATGCTTTCCCTCAGTTCGGGAAAGGGAAAGCCGTCATACTCGGCATCTCCCCTGATTCCGTGAAGAGCCATGCGAAGTTCGCGGAGAAGTACGCGCTGCCGTTCACGATCCTTGCCGACGAAGGGAGACAGGCCATCGACGCATACGGCGTCTGGGGGCCGAAGAAGTTCATGGGCCGCGAGTACGAGGGCGTGCTGCGCACGTCGTTCCTGATAAATCCTGAAGGAAAGATAGAGAAAGTGTATGAGAACGTGAAGCCCGAGGTTCACGCCGACGAAGTGCTCGCTGACATAGCGGAGCGAAGCGTATGAGCGCGGGATTGCCGGTGATGAGCACGCCTGAAGAGCGGAAGGCACGGGCGGGGAAGATCGTCGCGTACCTCAAGAAGGCGTATCCCGAGCCTGCGACAGAGCTCCACTACAAGACGCCGTTCCAGCTCGCCGCGGCCGTGATGCTTTCCGCCCAGTGCACGGACAAGAAAGTGAACGAGGTCACGGCGACTCTTTTCAAGAAATATAAGACAGCGGCGGATTTCGCGCAGGCCGACTGGGACGCGCTTACCGCCGAGACGGCGGGCATCACCTTCAACCGCGCGAAGGCAAAGCACCTGATAGCGGCAGGAGCGGTCGCCGTCGAGTCGTTCGGCGGGAAGATACCGAAGACGACGAAAGAGCTCGCCACGCTGCCGGGCATCGCGTACAAGTCCGCGAACGTGATACTGGGCGAGCTGTACGACATATGGGAGGGAATCCCTACGGACACGCACGTGCGCCGCTTCGCGCTGCGCTTCGACCTCACGGGCCAGACCGACCTGACGAAGATATCCAAGGACCTGGAAGCGCTCGTGCCGAAGAAGGATTGGCGGTACGTGAACAACGGCCTGGTGCTGTACGGACGGTACGTGTGCCCGGCGCGCCCGCACGACTGCGCGGAGCACCCGCTCACGAAGATCTGGCCGCCCGCGGCGGACCGCTGGCCGAAGGCGAAATAGGAAGAGGTCAGGGCGGGTATGAAAAGGGCCGGACATCTGAAGATGTCCGGCCCTGTGATGCGCGGATCGCGCAGTCAGGCGACCATGCGGTCGGGAACGTCGGCACGGATGTTGTCGATGCGCCTGGCGATCGCCAGAGCCTTGAGGCCGAGCCTCATCGACTTCTCGCCGACGCCGCCGAGCTTCCAGATCGCGCGGGCGATGCGGATGCCCGCGGGAAAGTCGTCGTTCCCGTCGACATTCCACGTGGCCGGGAGCTGCTCGGTGCCGGTTTCCTCGACGTAGCCGCGCTCCAGGAGCTCATCGTAGAGCTCGCTGATGAAGATGCTGGTCTGCATCAGCGAACAGAGCAGTCCGAGCGGCTCGCCCTCGACGAGGGGCCGGCAGATCCGGTCGGCGCCGACGAGCACCTCGCACCCGAGGCGGGACATCATCACGACGTGCCATGCGCCGCGGAGATCGCCGGAAGCGACCCGTTCCCGGTACGCCATCCGCCAATAGTCATCGGCGAACTGGCTGCGTTCCGGCTGCGTGAACGAATCGTAGTGCACCGCATAGATGCAGCACACGATCGGCCGGAGCTCGGACACCTTGCCCTTGATACGGCATTCATCGATCTCGAAAATAACTTTCACCCCAATTCTCCTTTTCCCTGAAGGTCCGTATGCGAACGGGGAGCATGCACTCCGCGAGCATTTTACAACATAAATCGAGATGCCGCAATACCGCGCAGCATACGGTACCATAGGCGTATGGAGATGCAGCGGCCCGTTGCGGCGTTCGATATAGACGGCACCATATTCCGTTCGAGCCTCCTGATAGAGCTCGTCGACCGGCTCATCCTGCGCGGCGTCTTTCCTGAGGAAGCGCGGAAGGAATATGAGCGCGCGCAGGAGGAATGGCTGGACCGCAAGGGCGACTATGAGCCCTACATCCAGAAGGTGGTCGTCTCGTTCGCGAAATACGCCAAGGGCGCTCCCTACGGGGAAGTCGCGGATATCGCCGGCGAGGTCATCGAGGAGATGCGCGACCGTACCTACCGCTACACGCGCGACCTCGTCGCCGAGCTCAAGGCGCGCGGCCACTACCTATTGGCCATATCGCACTCGCCCAAGTTCATCGTGGACGGCTTCGCCTTCGAGCATGGTTTCGACAAGTCATACGGCACCTTCTATGCGACCGGCGCTGCCGGCCGCTTCACGGGCGAGATAGAGGACGAGCACCTCATCAAGAACAAGTCCGCCATACTCGCGCGCGCCGTCGAGAAGGAGAACCTGACGCTCGCGGGCTCGGTCGGCGCCGGCGATACCGAAAGCGACATATCCATGCTCGCCATGGTGGAGCAGCCCATCGCCTTCAACCCGAACCGCGCGCTGTACCGCCACGCGCTCCAGAACGGGTGGAAGGTCGTCGTCGAGCGCAAGGACGTCATCTACGACATCTGACGCGCATGCCGCTCACCATCCCGCAGTTCAGGAAGCTCGTGCTGGGGCACTATCGGAACGAGGGGCGCCACACGCTGCCGTGGCGGCGTTCGCATGACCCCTACCGCGTGCTCGTCTCGGAAGTCATGCTCCAGCAGACGCAGGTGGAGCGGGTGATCCCGCATTTCGAGGAATGGATGCGCGCATATCCTACCGTGCGCGCGTTGGCGGCTGCGCCGCTTTCCGACGTGCTCCGTTCCTGGCAGGGGCTCGGCTATAACCGGCGCGCGAAGATGCTGCATGAGACGGCGAAGATCCTGACGGCGCAGTACGGCGGGAAGATGCCGCGCGCCGTCGAGGAGCTCGAGGCGCTTCCCGGCATCGGCCCGTACACGGCGCGTGCCATCGCCGCCTTCGCGTACGATGAGGATGTCGTATTCGTCGAGACGAACCTGCGCACCGCGGTCATCCACCATTTCTTCGCCGACCGGAACGGTATTCCTGACGCCGAGGTGCTCGCCGTGCTTGAGAAGGCGCGGCCGAAGAACTCCAGAGTTAACTCTAGAGTTCTTCGGCCGCGCGAGTGGTATGCCGCGCTCATGGATTACGGCGCGCACCTGAAGCGCTCCGGCGTGCGCGTGAACGCCAAGAGCAAGGGGTACGCGAAACAGGCTGCATTCAAGGGTTCAGGCAGGGAAGCGCGCGGCGCTATCCTGCGCGCGCTCGCTGAAGGGCCTGCCTCGAAGACGGCGCTTCTCAAGCCTTTCCCGAAGGAACGGCATGTTCAGCTCGAGAGCCAGCTCGAGCGCCTATGCGACGAAGGAATGGTGGAAAGGACTCGTTCAGCGTACCGCCTTCCCGCATGAGTTCCCGCCGGCGCAGGCATGTGCTATCTTCTCTCCTAGAAGCCTTTTGAGGAGGTACTGATGGACACTGCAGAACGGTATCGGGCGCGCCGCAAGGCAGAAGAAGCGGCCGGGCACGAGATCAACCATATCGGCATGCCGGAAACGGACAAGGGCGGCATGTGCGACCGGCATGTCTGTTCCTGCGGTTGGGAAAGCACCTGGTACTTCGACGGCTCTGAATACGCGACGGATGACTGGGTGAAGCATATCCAGCAGCATGGCGCCGAGATAGACTACCCGCAGTCCGTATGAAGGAATGAATACGCGAAACCCGCCGATAGGCGGGTTTCTTTCTTATCATAGCGGAGCGGATAGTTCCG
The DNA here is from genome assembly GCA_964651935.1 of uncultured Candidatus Saccharibacteria bacterium. Classification (GTDB taxonomy): domain Bacteria; phylum Patescibacteriota; class Minisyncoccia; order Phycocordibacterales; family Phycocordibacteraceae; genus C7867-001. Next base: position 11,614 of record CAZYZM010000008.1, on the reverse strand, counting down.
AGACGCGCGGAGACGTGCAGGCCTCGAGGCGAGCACGTCGAGGAACCTATCCGCGAAGCCCTATACGCCGATCAGCACCGGAATGACCATCGGCGCCTTGTTGGTCGCGTTGAAGAGGAAGCCGGAGACCGCGTCCGTGAGGGTATTCTTCACGTAGTCGAGGTCGACCGGGTTCATGCCGCGGGTCGATTCTTCCACGGTCTTCTTGATGAGGAGGCGCGACTGGTTCAGGAGCTCCTGGTTCTCGCGCAGGTAGATGAAGCCGCGGGAAATGATGTCCGGAGACTTGCGGAGCTTGCCGGTCTTGAGATTCACCGTCGCGATGATGACGAACATGCCGTCCTTCGCGAGCGCCTGGCGGTCGCGGATGACCACTTCCTGCATGTCGCCGATGGCGAAGCCGTCCACGACGAGCGGCGCGGAAGGCACCTTCTCCTTATGGATCTCGAGGCGTTCGCCGTCCACGATGTCGATCACGCTGCCGTTGTCGGCGATGACGATGCTGTCTTTCGGGCGTCCTGCCTGCTCGACGGCCTTGGCATGGCTCCAGGTCATGGAGTAGTAGCCGTAGCCCGGCATGAAGTACTTCGCGCCGACCTGCTGGTTTATCCAGACGAGCTCGCCGGAGTTGCCGTGGCCGGTGGAATGCACGTCCGAGGTGCGGTAGTGAATGATGGTCGCGCCGTTGCGGTAGAGGTTGTCCTTCAGGCGCTGCACGCTGATCTCGTTGCCCGGAATGACGGACGACGAGAGCACGACGGTATCGCGCGGCGTGAGCGTGATGTTCTTGTGCTGCTTGGTGGCGATGCGCATGAGCGCGGCGAATTCCTCGCCCTGCGCGCCCGTCGAGAGGATGACGATCTTGTCGGCAGGGTAGTCCTGTATGTCCTGCGAGCTTATGATCGTGTCCTTCTTGACCGTAAGGATGCCGGCCTTCTGGGCGATCTCGAGGTTCGTCTTGATAGAGCGGCCTTCAAGGACTATCTTCTTGCCCATGGATTCCGCGATCTGGATGATGCGGGTCATGCGCTCGAACTGCGAGGCGAAGGTGCCGATGATGAGGCGGCCGGACACGCCGCGCACGATCTCTTCGATAGTGGTGTTCACCCTGCTCTCAGGCGTGGAGAATCCGTCGCGCTCGGCATTCGTAGAGTCAGCGATGAAGAAGAGGTTGTTCTCCTTCCCGATGTCTCCCCAGACCTTCTTTTCCTTCTCGGTCGGGATGCCGTTCTCGTGCTCGAGCTTGAGGTCGCCGGTAACGACGACATTGCCGTACGGAGTCTCTACAGAGATGCCCATCGAGTCAGGAATAGAGTGCGTTACCTGGAAGAACTTCACTTTGTGCGAGCCGACGGTATGCGTTGAGCCTGACTCGATGGTGATGAGTTCCGGCTTCGGGACGTCCGGATACTCCTCCTGACGCTTCGCGATGAGCGCGTTCGTGAGGTTCTGCGCGTAGATAGGCGGATTGCCGAAACGGTTCAGAAGGAACGGGATGCCGCCGATGTGGTCGAGGTGGCCGTGCGTGATGAAGACGGCGCGGACACGGTCGGCATTGCGTTCGAGGTATTTGGTATTCGGAAGGACGTAGTCGACGCCGGGCGAGCCGTCCTCAGAGACGAACTGGAAGCCGACGTCGAAGACGAAGATGTCGTCGCCTGATTCCATGGCGACCATGTTGCGGCCGACCTCTTCGACGCCGCCGAGCGGAACGATGCGTACGACGTTCTTCGCGACCGGGTCGGGATTATAGTCGCTCTCGCGCTTCTTAGGGGCCGCGGAGCGGCCGTGGACCGGCATGCGGCGACGGTCGCGCATGGCGCGGGACGAGCTTCCGCCGGAACGGGAGCGGCCGCCGCGGCCGCGCGATGAGCGGCCTGAAGCGCCGTTTCCGCGGCCGGAGGAACGGCGCGCAGGAGCGTCGGAGGACGCCTTGTTAGGTGCGGAGGAATGAGAAGGTCGCGGCGCAGGGGCCGGAGCGGGAGCAGGGGTCATGATAGATGAATAGAGATAAGATCAGAACTAAATAATAGATTCGCACACTACCCATAAGGGAAACTTACCGGTATCTTACACAAATTCAGGAATTCGTGCCAGGGGATGACGCGGGCGCGAAGAAGGGCCACACATGCTCGGTATACCGGTACCAGCCGGCGATTCCCCAGAAGCGGTCGGACGGCGCGCTGACCGAAGAGAGCGCGATGCCGCGGATGCGTTCCGGCACGGCGTAGAGGAACTGCGGCGTATAGAGGAAGGCAGCGGGGTACGCGCTCGCGATGGTCTCCTGGATCTCGGAAAGCGTATCCAGGCGCGCACCGGGATCGGTCTCGCTGCGTGCCTCCGAGAGCAGGGCGTCGACGTCCTCGTCCTCGTAGTCGGCGATGTTGAGGCCCGGGTCGGCGCGCTCGCTCCCCGCCCAGAAGGCGTAGAGGTCGGGAGAGGTGCCGATGACCTCGCCGAAGAGGAGCGCGCTATAGGCGCGCGGCCGGATGACCGCCTGCGTGATGGTCGAGGAATCGTGAAGCTCCAGCTCGACCTTGATGCCGAGCGCGCGCCAGTCGTCCTGTACCTGGCCGGCTACCGCCTTGAGCTCAGGGACGTTCGCGGTCGTAAGGGTGACGGAAAGCAGTTCGCCGTCTTTCATCCAGAGGTTGGTCGTGCTGGCGTACTCGTAACCGGCATCCTCGAGCGCGGTACGCGCATCCTCGAGCCGCGAGGATTCCTCAGGAAGCGGAAGAGGGGGTACGCCGCTGCCGGCAGGCAGCGGCCCCATGGTCGGCGTCGCGTACCCGCCCAGAAGGTCTTCGGCGAGCTTCGTGCGGTCGATGGCGAGCGAGAGCGCTGCGCGCACACCCGCATCGTCGAGCGCTTCGTCCTTGGCCGGGTTGAAGAATACGGCGAATATGCGGGCATACGGCGCGGTACGCGCATCCGGCGAGGCGATTCCGTACGCGCTGTCTATCTCGCCCGCCGCATATGCAGCCTGAAGTCCTTGCTGATCCGCATAGAAAGAGAGGCGGATATGGGAAAGGTAGGGCCTTCCGAGCGCGTACTCGTCAAAGGCAGCGAGCTCGTATTCTTTGATGCTGCCGTCGGAATCGCGCGAGACGGAGCGTACGGCGAACGGTCCTGCCCCTACCGGGCGCGTGTTCAGCGAGGCGAAGGGGAATTCCTCATCGCTGACATCCTGCCAGAGATGCTTCGGGAGGATGCCGAGCGTCGCATCCTCGAGGAACGGCGCGTATGCCTTCGGCAAGGTGAACCGGACGGTCCGCGCGTCGAGCGCTTCGACCCGGATATTCGACCAGCTTGCGTACGCAGGGCTCTTGAGAGCCGGATCCTGAGCCTTCTCTATGGTGTAGACGACATCGTCGGCGGTAACCGGCGAGCCGTCGGAGAAGGCCGCGCCCTGCCGGAGCGTGAACGTGTACTGCGTGCCGTCATCCGACACCTGGTACGACTCGGCGAGCACCGGCACGAGCGCGCCGTCGGCGTCATGGCCCATGAGCCCTGCGTAGGCGAGCTGCACGAGGTCGCGGTCGCTATCGGAAGCGGCCAGCAGAGGGTTCACGAAACGCGGGCTGCCGACCACGCCTTCATGCAGCGTGCCGCCGTGCGCGGGAACCGTCACCTGGAAGGAACGCGCGAGCGCTGCCAGGCTCACGAGGCAGGCGCAGAGGAACAAGAGCGCGAGGAATCCCGCAATCGCCTTGTCTCCTGCCGGCAGTCCGGAAATGAATCGGAAAAAGCGATTCATGAATAGGGGAGAGGGATTTAGGCCGTCGTAAGCGCGAAGTTCAGGATAGCGACCGCGATGAAGAGCCCGGCGATGACGATGGTCGCATTGAAGAGGAACTTCTCCGCGCCGCGGCGCTTATAGAAGGTCGAAGAGAAATTATCCCCGCCGAACGCGCCGCCAAGGGACGCGCCGCGCTGCTGAAGGACGACTCCGATGATGAGGAGCGCGGAAAGGATGATTTCGATGTAGGGAAGTGCGGCAACCATATGTGGCGTACTTAGGAGAGAATATACCATACCGGATGCGGCCTCACAAGCTCGGCCGCGCTTCGTTTGACTCAGGCCCTCACTCTTCTATACTGAGGGAACTCGTGCGCTTTATCAGGCATTCAATAAGAGGAACGTAATTCTATGGCTACGAAAAAGAAGCTCTCTATTTCGCCGCTCGGCGACCGGATCGTCGTCGAGCCTCTCGCTCGTGAAGAGATGTCGGCTTCAGGCATCATCATCCCTGACTCGGCTAGCCGAGAAAAGCCGGAGCAGGGGACTGTGGTCGCTGTCGGCTCCGGCAAGTACGAGAACGGCTCGCTCATCCCTATGAGCGTCAAGGTCGGCGATTCCGTCCTGTTCTCCAAGTACGGGTATGACGAGGTCAAGCTAGATGGTACCGAGTACCTCATCCTTTCTGAGTCGAGCGTATTGGCGGTCCTGAAGGATTAGTCCCCTTCTATCCTCTCCTCACTTCCCTCTTATCCATTCCTAATTTCTATTCATATGGCAAAGCAAGTACTGTTCGGTGAAGACGCGCGCCGCAAGCTCCATGAGGGCGTAGAAAAGGCGGCTCGTGCGGTGAAGGTTACGCTCGGCCCGCGCGGCCGCAACGTCGTGCTCGACCGCTCGTACGGCGGCCCACGCATTACCAACGACGGCGTTTCCATCGCCAAGGAGATATCCTTCAGCGACAAGTTCGAGAATATGGGCGCCGAAATCGTGAAGGAGGTCGCGAGCAAGACCAACGACGGCGTCGGCGACGGCACGACCACGACCGTCGTGCTCCTGGAATCCATGGTGGGCGAAGGGCTCGCCCGCATCGTGAAGGGCGGCAACGCCATGGGCGTGCGCGCCGGCATGGAGCGCGCGCGCGATGCCGCCGTTACCGAGCTGAAGAAGATGGCGACGCCGGTTTCCGGCAAGAAGGACGTGAAGCAGGTCGCCGCTATCTCGGCAGAAAGCGAGGAGCTGGGCTCTATCATCGCCGAGACCGTGGAAAAGGTCGGCAAGAACGGCGTCGTTACCGTGGAGGAGTCCCAGGGCATGGAGCTTTCGCACGAGGTCGTCGAGGGCCTCCAGATAGAGAAAGGGTACGTCTCTCCGTACATGATCACGAACGCAGAGCGCATGGAAGCCGAGATGCGCGACCCCTACATCCTCGTTACCGACAAGAAGATCGCGGGCGTCCAGGAGATACTCCCTCTCCTCGAGAAGGTCGTGCAGAGCGGCAAGCGCGATCTGGTCGTCGTCGCTGACGACATCGAAGGCGAGGCGCTCTCGACCTTCATCGTGAACCGTCTCAAGGGCACGTTCGTGGTGCTCGGCGTGAAGGCTCCGGGCTTCGGCGACCGCAAGAAGGAGATGCTGGCGGATATCGCGGCAGTCGTCGGCGCGCAGGTCGTCTCGAGCGATACGGGGCTTACGTTCGAGAACACGACGCTCTCGATGCTCGGGCGCGCCGCGCGCGTGGTGGCGACCAAGGATACGACCACGTTCGTCGGCGGCAAGGGTAAGAAGGCCGATATTGACGCGCGCGTGGCGCAGCTCCAGGCGCTCGTGCAGAATACGACCTCGAAATTCGATATCGAGAAGCTCCAGGAGCGCGTCGCGAAGCTTTCCGGCGGCGTGGCGGTCATCCGCGTAGGTGCCGCGACCGAGACTGAGATGAAGTACCTGAAGGATAAGATAGATGACGCGGTGAAGGCGACGAAGGCCTCTATCGAGGAAGGCATCGTGCCGGGCGGCGGCACGGCGCTCGCGAAGGTATCCGCGAAGCTTTCGAAAGCGGGTGAGAAGGGCGCGGGCATGTCGGCCGATGAGAAGGCGGGATACGACATCGTCGTGCGCGCGCTCGAGCAGCCGTTGCGTCAGATCGCGCTCAACTGCGGCAAGGACGACGTCTCGACCATCGTGCGCGACGTCGAGGATGCCAAGGGCCTCGCCGGCTACGACGCGCTCAAGGACGAGGTCGTGGACGACATGGTGAAGGCCGGCATCATCGACCCGGTGAAAGTAACGCGCGGCGCGGTGGAGAACGCCGTATCGGCCGCCGCCATCCTGCTTACGACCGAGGCGGCTGTCGCTGACATCCCCGAGCCGAAGCAGCCCGCTGCGGGCGGCGAGGGCATGGGCGGCGGCATGGATTTCTAGGACGCCTGCCCGAAGCAAAGAGGAAAGGCGGCGCCCCTGCGGGGCGCCGCCTTTCCTCTTTGCTTAACTTGTTTTATAATATGCGCATATGACTATCCTCTACATCATCCTCGGGATCATCGTGCTCGTCGTTCTTTACGTGATATTCGCCTACAACGGCTTCATCGCCAAGGTGAACCGCACGAAGGAGGCATGGGCCGATATCGACGTGCAGCTCAAGCGGCGCTACGACCTCATCCCGAACCTCGTGGAGACGGTGAAGGGCTACGCGACCCACGAGCGCGAGGCCTTCGAGAACGTGACGAAGGCGCGCGCAGAGGCCATGCAGGCAGGCACGCCGGCTGCCAAGGCGGATGCCGAGAACCAGCTTACCGGCACGCTCAAGTCGCTCTTCGCCGTCGCCGAGGCGTATCCTGACCTCAAGGCCAACCAGAACTTCCTCGAGCTCCAGCGCCAGCTCGCCGATACGGAAGACAAGATCCAGGCTGCGCGCCGCTTCTACAACGGCAACGTCCGCGATCTCAACATCGCTATCCAGTCCTTCCCGGGCAATATCATCGCGAGCAGCTTCCATATCCAGAAGATGGACCTCTTCGAGCTCGCTGATGCCGATGCGGCTGCCCGCGGGCCGGTCAAGGTCTCGTTCTAGCAGCCGGCATCGCGGCAGAGCGCCGCAGCATACCTATGGCCCTTACTCTCTACGAACAGCGTTCCCGCAACCTATGGCGCACGGCGTTCCTGATGGCCGTATTCATCGCCATCGTGCTCGGCATAGGCTATTTCGTCTCCTATTACTACCAGAATCAGGTCATCCTCTATGTCGCCATCGCCTTCGCGATGCTCATGAACGTCTATAGCTACTGGTTTTCAGACCGCCAGGTGCTCTCGATGACCAATGCGCATCCGGCGAGCAAGGAGCAGTACTACGACCTGTATACGGTTACGGAAAATCTCTCCATTACGGCCGGCATACCGATGCCGAAACTGTACGTGATAGACGACCCGTCGCCGAACGCCTTCGCGACCGGGCGCGATCAGGAGCACGCGGTGGTCTGCGCGACGACCGGCCTCCTCGCGCTCCTGGACCGCTCTGAGCTCGAGGGCGTCATCGCCCATGAGCTTTCCCATATACAGAACCGCGACATCCTGCTCATGACCGTGGCGGTCGTGCTTGCCGGCTTCATCGCCATCATCGCGGATATCTTCCTGCGCGTCTCGTTCTGGGGCGGCGGGAACCGTGACGACAACGGCCGCGCCGGCGGCCTGCTCATCGTGCTCGGCATCGTGGGGCTCGTTCTCGCGCCTATCGCCGCGCAGCTCATCCAGCTGGCAATCTCGCGGCGCCGCGAATTCCTGGCAGACGCTTCCGGAGCGCTCCTGACGCGGTATCCGGAAGGGCTCGCACGCGCGCTCCAGAAGATAGAGAATGCGCCGCCGATGCGTCGGGTGAGCCATGCCACCGCGCACCTGTTCATCGGCGACCCGTACGGCGAGAAAGGCGCCAAGAAGCGCGACTGGGTGAACCGGCTCTTCTCGACGCATCCGCCTACGGAGGCGCGTATCCGCGCGCTGCTCGGGCAGCAGCAGGCATAAAGAAGCGAGGAGCGCGGGTACATCCCGCGCTCCTTTTGTGCTATAACAATTCAGCACGGAGGCGTCGCATAGTGGTCTAGTGCACCGCCTTGGAAAGGCGGCAGGCTCGAAAGGGCCTCGAGAGTTCGAATCTCTCCGCCTCCGCCCGCTCTACTTCGGCTGCCACTGGGAAGCCGGCAGGTCGACACGGTCCCCTCTGAACATGACGCCCTCCTTCTGGAGGCGCGACTTTTTCGTGCTCGTCCCGTTGCCGTACGCATAGCCGGTGAGCGCGCCGGTAGAGCCGACGACGCGGTGGCAGGGGACGGCCTCCGTATCCTTGTTCGTGCGCATGACGCCGCCGACAGCGCGCGCTGCGCCAGGGTTGCCGGCGAGCGTCGCTACCTGGCCGTAGGTCGCGACCTTTCCGCGCGGGATGGATGCGACGACGGTACGTACGCGGTCAGCGAATAATGTATTCATAGAGATAGTATACTTCTGGCATATGAAGGTTTCAACAACCGACGGGCGCAAATATGCGGCGCTATGAACCTTAAAAGACATCACATCCTCTACGGCATCCTTGCCGTGTCCCTTATCGTCGCGCTCATTGTCCTTTTGATGCCGCCATCGCCGCGCGTGTCCTATACGGTCCCGTCCGACGCCTCGTCATCGACGCCGGAAGGCCCTTCCGCCCTTCCGCAGATGCGCTTCGAAACGGTAACGACGCAGGCGGCACAGGAGCGGGGATTGGGCGGCCGCACTGAGATACCTGAGAATTACGGCATGCTGTTCGTGTTCCCGCAGGATGAGCGCGTGGGGTTCTGGATGAAGGACATGCTCGTGCCGATAGACATCATCTGGCTCTCGGACAACGGCACCATACTCGGTATCGAGGACAGTGTCTCTCCCGATACGTATCCTGAGGCGTTCTATCCGCCGCAGCCGGTGAAGCATGTCCTTGAGACGAAGGCGGGGGAAGCGCGTCGGAGAGGATGGAGCGAGGGAACGCGAGTCGCGCTCCCCATGCCCTGACGCAGTGCGCCTTGCGCCGAAGTCGATACTGTTTCGTGCTTCATTGTCCCCATTCCTTCATCCTCTGGAAGAGGAGTACAATGGCAAGTACGTCGAATCTCTTGCCCCGCTCGCGTCCTTCACCGAGCCTTCCTTCGACGCCTATTAGCATAGAATACCCACCGACTTTACGTATGCCGAAAACCGCAAAAACCTCCGTGCGCGCGAAGAGCGTTACCAAGAAGAAGACCGCCCCGTCCGCGGCCGCTCCTGTCGCTACGGCACCGGAGACGAAGGAGACGAAGCGGTATCGGGAACTGATCCCGCAGATGGAGAAGCGCGACGGCCGCATCGTGCCGTTCTCGTTCGAGAAGATCGTGAGCGCCATCGAGAAGGCCATGGCCGCGGCAGGCGAAGGCGGTACCGAAGACGCGATCCTCGTCGCGCATCAGGTCGCCGGCGAGCTCGTGCGCTTCGCGAAGAAATACAAGAACTTCCTGCCGACGGTCGAGGGCATCCAGGACGCGGTCGAGAAGCAGCTCATGCTGAACGACTTCACCGGCGCGGCGAAGTCCTACATCCTCTACCGCGACAAGCGCAACCAGCTGCGCCAGGACCAGATCGAGATTCCGGAAGAGTTCCGGAAGATCGCCGAAGAGAGCAAGGGATATTTCAAGGATAACGCGCTCGGCGAGTTCGTGTACCTGCGCTCGTACTCGAAGTGGATCCCTGACCAGGGCCGTCGCGAGACGTGGATCGAGACCGTGAACCGCTACATAAACTTCATGCATAAGAACCTGGGCGACAAGCTCTCGCGGAAGGAATACCTGGAGATACGCGAAGCGATCCTCAAGCAGGAGATCATGCCGTCCATGCGCCTCATGCAGTTCGCAGGCGACGCGGTCGAGCGCTGCAATGTCGCTGCGTACAACTGCTCGTACATCGCGCCTTCCAAGCTGCGCGACTTCGCGGAGATCATGTACATTTCCATGTGCGGGACGGGCGTGGGATATTCCGTCGAGAGCGCGAACGTCCAGTCGCTCCCGCAGATCGCCTACCAGACGGGCGAGAAGATCAAGACGCACGTCGTCGCCGACTCGAAGGAAGGATGGTGCGATGCGCTTACGCTCGGCCTCGAAACCTGGTACGCAGGCAAGGATATCAGCTTCGACTACTCGCAGGTCCGCCCGGCAGGCGCGCGCCTGAAGACGATGGGCGGAAAGGCATCCGGCCCGGAGCCGCTGCGCAGCCTTCTCGCTTTCGCGCGCGACCGTATCCTGGCGCGCCAAGGCCGCCGTCTCCGCAACATCGATGCGCATGACATGATCTGCAAGATAGGCGAGTGCGTGGTCGCCGGCGGCGTGCGCCGCAGCGCCATGATCTCCCTTTCTGACCTCGACGATACGGAGGTCCGCGATGCGAAGAAGGGCCAGTTCTGGATGACGAACCCGCATCGTGCCATTGCGAACAATTCTGCCGTCTACATGCAGAAGCCGACGAACACAGAATTCATGGACGAGTGGATCGCGCTCATGAAGAGCGGAACGGGCGAGCGCGGCATCTTCAATCGCGGCGGCCTCGTCAAGCAGCTTCCGGAACGCCGCGTGAAGTTCTGGGAAGAGACGGGATATATAAAGAACGGGAAGGTTACGGGCCCTGGCGGCACGAATCCGTGCGGCGAGATCATCCTGAAGTCGAAGCAGTTCTGCAACCTCACGGAAGTCATCGCGCGCTCTACCGATACGAAAGAATCGCTCATCCGCAAGGCACGTCTCGCGACGATTCTCGGCACCTACCAGTCCACGCTCACGAAGCTGAACTATCTCTCCAAGGAGTGGACGGATAACTGCGAAGCGGAACGGCTCCTCGGCGTTTCCATCACCGGCCAGTGGGATTCCAAGACGGTCCGCGATGCGGGCGTGCTCAAGGCGATGCGCGCAGAGACGGTAAAGACGAACAAGAAATACGCGGACAAGTTCGGCGTGAACGCATCGACCGCCATCACCTGCGTGAAGCCGTCAGGGACCGTGTCGCAGACCTTCGATGTGGCGAGCGGCATGCATGCGCGCCATGCGCCGTACTACGTCCGCCGCATCCGCATCAGCGCGACGGATTCGCTCTTCAAGTTCATGCGCGACGCCGGTGTCCCGTACTATCCGGAAGTCGGCCAGAGTCTCGAGACGGCGAATACGTATGTGCTCGAGTTCCCCGTGAGGGCTCCGGAGGGCGCGGTCTGCAAGGACGATGTTACGGCCCTCGACCAGCTCGAGCACTGGAAGCTCGTGAAGGAGAACTATACCGAGCACAATCCTTCCGTGACGGTTTCCGTCGGCGACGATGAGTGGATCCAGGTCGCGAACTGGGTATTCGAGAACTGGGATATGGTCGGCGGCCTCTCGTTCCTGCCGCGCGACAACCATGCCTACAGCCTCGCGCCGTACGAAGCTATCTCGAAAGAGGAGTACGAGCGCCGCGCGAAATCCTTCCCGATGGTGGATTATGCGAAGCTCATGCAGTATGAGCGCGCCGACGAGACGGAGCTCAAGAAGGAGCTCGCCTGCGTCGCAGGAACCTGCGAGATATTCTAACGGCGTGAATGCGCACAAAACCCGCCTACCAATAGGCGGGTTTTGTGGTATAATGCATCCGGACTGGCACAGACGGCCGCTCGAGGCAGCTATGTCTCGGGAGGAAAGTCCGAACTCAGGCCAGGCGGCTTCGCCGCCTGGCAGCAGGGTAGCGGGTAACGCCCGTCCAGAGCGATCTGCGAGGTGCGAACAGAAACGACCGATTCCGAAAGGATAGGTGCTCTCTCCGGAGAGCGTCCTGGCGGCGACGCCAGGCTGAAACGGCTAAATCCTTACCTCTG
>CAZYZM010000007.1:10429-22289 GCA_964651935.1 uncultured Candidatus Saccharibacteria bacterium | reverse complement strand
GCCGCATGATGCGCACCGCCGTGACCCTCGTGGCAGTGCTCGCGCTCGGATTCCTCGGCGGACTCACGGTCGGCGCGACCGGGAACGGCCAGAAGGTGCTCGCGAACGTGCCGCTCATCGGCGACGGGCTCGACGCGACGCCGGACCCGTCGCTCGATTTCTCTGATTTCTGGAAGGTATACAACGTCCTTCAGGGCCGTTTCGTGCAGACCCACGGATCCACGACGCCCTCGACGGCCCAAGACAGGATATACGGCGCCATCCAGGGCCTCGTCGCGGCATACGGCGACCCGTATACCGTGTTCTTCCCGCCCGAGCAGGCGAAGATGTTCGAAGACAATATCTCCGGCAACTTCAGCGGCGTCGGCATGGAGATAGGCATGAGCGACGACGACGTCCTCACGGTCATCGCGCCCCTGAAGGGGACGCCTGCAGAGAAGGCCGGCATCCGTGCAGGCGACCTCATCCTCGCCATCGACGGGAAGTCCACCGAAGGCATCTCGACCGACGAGGCCGTGAAGCGCATACGCGGCGAGAAGGGAACGTCCGTAACGCTCACGGTCGCGCGCGACGGCGCGACGAAGGACATACCGGTGGTACGCGATACTATCCAGGTGCCGACCATCGACCGCTCGTACGATGCGAAGACCGGCGTCTATACCATCGCGCTCTACGAATTCACGGCGAACTCCGCAGACCTCTTCGACGATGCGTTCAGGGAGTTCCGCGCGTCAGGCAGCACGAAGCTCGTTATCGACCTGCGCGGGAATCCGGGCGGCTACCTCGACGCGGCCGTCGCCATGGCAAGCCATTTCCTTCCGAAGGGCGAGACCGTCGTGACCGAAGATTACGAAGGCAACCAGCCCAACGTCGTCCATCGGAGCGCCGGCACCGACGGCGTGCCTGCCGGCACCCAGGTCGTGATCCTCATCGACCAGGGCTCGGCATCGGCGTCTGAGATATTCTCCGGCGCGCTCCAGGACCATGACGCGGCGACGCTCATCGGCACGCGTTCCTTCGGCAAGGGCTCGGTGCAGGAGCTCATCGATGTCGGCGACGCGTCGCTCAAGGTGACGGTCGCGCGCTGGCTCACGCCGTCCGGCCGTTCCATCTCTGACGGCGGCCTCACTCCGGATATCGAGGCGAAGGTAACACAGGAAGACCTCGACGCGGGCGCGGATCCGCAGATGGCGCGCGCCGTCGAATTCCTCACCGCCGGCTCGTAAGGCGGAGCGGCAGTCAGGTATACTTTTGATACGACATGCCTGAGCCAGGACATCCGGACGCTGTTCCCGAAGCGGGCCCGCAGGGCCCGCAGCCGCGCGCGCATCATGAAGGCGCGCTCGAGCGCGTATTCGCGGAGCCGGCCGAACTGCTCGACGAGAGCGTCGAAGCGCTCGGCGCGGCAGAGCGCGCGCTCGTGAGCAAGAAGCCTATCAAGGCCGCTGAAGAGTACTGGAACACGCTCGGCCCCGGCCTGGTCACGGGCGCGGCAGATGACGACCCTTCAGGCATTGCGACCTACTCGCAGACGGGCGCGCAGTACGGCCCGCAGCTCCTCTGGATGTCCTGGGTCATGTTCCCGCTCATGGCGACCGTGCAGGAGATGTGCGGGCGCATCGGCGTCGTTACCGGCAGGGGGCTCGCCGCCAACATCGACCGCCACTACTCGCGCCGCGCGCTGTATTTCGTCACGATCCTCCTGTTCGCGGCGAACGTATTCAATATCGGCGCCGATCTCGGCGCGATGGCGCAGGGCGTCCAGCTCATCGTTCCGCGCGCGAGCTTCGCGCTCCTCGTCATATTCTTCGCGGTGGCGAGCCTCTTGCTCCAGATATACACGACCTATGCCCGCTACTCGCGCTATCTCAAGTATCTCGCCTTCGTCCTTTTCGCCTACATCGCCTCCGCGCTCCTTTCCGACCTGGATTGGGGCATGATACTGCGCGCGACCGTCATCCCTTCGATAACCTTCTCGAAAGAACAGCTCCTCCTGGTCTGCGCCATCCTCGGCACCACCATTTCCCCGTACCTCTTCTTCTGGCAGACCTCGCAGGAGGTCGAGACAGAGACGCTGCGCACGCACCGCGAAGAGCACGGATGGCACCGCCGTCCGTCTAAGAAGTCCATGCGACGCATGCAGGTCGACATATGGTCAGGCATGTTCCTTTCCGAGATCGTGATGTTCTTCATCATCGCGGCCTGCGCGGGCACGCTGTACACGCACGGCATAACCGACATCACGACCGCGGCGCAGGCGGCTGCCGCGCTTAAGCCGTTCGCGGGCAATGCCGCGTACGTGCTCTTCGCCGTCGGCATCGTCGGCACCGGCATGCTCGCCATTCCGGTGCTCGCCGGCTCGACCTCCTATGCGATATCAGAGAGCTTCGGCTGGAAGCACGGGCTCTACAAGTCGCTGAAGGAGGCGTACGCCTTCTACGGCGTCATCATCGTCTCGATGCTGCTCGGCATCCTCATGAACTTCATCGGGCTCGACCCCATGAAGGCGCTCATCTACTCGGCGGTAGGGAACGGGCTCATCGCCCCTATCGTCCTGTATTTCATCGTGCGGCTCTCGAGCGACCCGGAAATCATGCGCGACCACGTGAACTGCAGGCGCACGACCCTCATCGGCTGGATCACGGTATGGTCCATGGCGGTCGCGGGGGTCATGGCCATCATCACGCTCTTCCTGTAGCAGGCTGCGGGCCGCCTCTGGTGGCGCGAAGCGGCGCGGTAGGGTAGGATAGGGTCTATATGAAAGTCGTACTACTCAAAGATGTGAAGAATATGGGCGTTGCGGGAACCGTGCACGAGGTCTCTGACGGCCATGCTCTCAACCTCCTTATCCCGCGCAAGCTCGCCGTGCTCGCCACGCCGGGTGCCATGAAGCGCGCGGAGGCAGTATCTGCGGAGGCGGATAAGAAGCGTGAGACCGCGAAGAAGCTCGTCGAGGAGCGCATCGCCGCGCTTGCCGAAGAGCGCATCGTCATCCGCAAGAAGGCGAACGAGCAGGGCCACCTGTACGACGCCGTAGATGCGGAAGACATCGCCGAGGCTGCGCAGCTTCCGGCAGACGCCATCACGCTCGAGAAGCCCTTCAAGGAGGTCGGCGAGCATGACGTTCCGGTGTCCTTCGGCGAAGATTTCGGCACTATCCGCATCGTGATCGAGGTGGAGTAGGAAAACGGGCAGGAATCGGAGAAAGTAAAGAAAGGCCCGAGCGAATGCTTGGGCCTTTCTTATGCTTCCTTCAGGAAGACTTTATCGGTTACGCGGCTGCAAGGACGTCGACGACCTTCTTGCGCACGACGCGGCCGTCAAAGTTGGTCTTGCGGCGGTCGCGGAAGGTAACGATGCCCTCTGCCATGGCGAGAAGGGTGTGGTCTTTCGCCACCTTCACGTTCTTGCCTGCCTCGATCTTCGTGCCGCGCTGGCGGACGATGACCATGCCCGGGCGTGCTGCCTGGCCGTCAGCGAGCTTTACCCCGAGATACTTCGGGTTTGAGTCGCGTCCGTTCTTCGATGATCCGCCGGCTTTAGTATGTGCCATATCTGCTATTCTTTAAGTACCGATGAGTATACCAGAAGGGGAGATGAAGGACAAGGCGGGCTGGGCGGCGGGCGGCAGGGCGGGGAAGCCGCATATCCTGCTCGGAACGGCCATCCTCCTTGCCGCCGCGCTGTGCTTCGGCCTGGGAATCCTCGTGGCGCGGGACATGCCGCGCACGGACGACGCGCTCTGGATAGAGCAGCTGCCGCCTGAGGAGCTGCCGGGCAGTGTACCTGCGGAATCCGCGGCAGGGAAGCAGGAGGAGATATCAGGGCCCGCCGGTCCGCAGCCCGGCGGAGGCCCCGCGGCAGCAGATGCCGCCGCATCTGCTGCCGCGCATGCTTCGACCGGCACCTACGTGGCCTCGAAGAACGGCACTCGGTACTACCTGCCGAGCTGCAGCGGCGCGAAGCGCATCAAGGAAGAGAACCGGGTCTGGTTCCAGACGAAGAGCATGGCCGAAGCCGCCGGCTATACGCCTGCGGCGAACTGCGACGGGATGTGAGCGCGGCGCGCGGGCTGCGGAAAACGCGCGTGCGGCCGTAGGGTATACTGGGCGCATGATATCCCTCGACGTCGAGAGCAGCGGGCTGGACCCGCGCTCATGCGCCATACTCTCGCTCGGCGCGGTCGACACCGACGATCCCGCGAACCAGTTCTATGACGAATGCCGCGCGTGGGACGGCGCAGACATAAACGACGAAGCGCTCGAGGTCAA
This sequence comes from uncultured Candidatus Saccharibacteria bacterium, assembly GCA_964651935.1. Taxonomy (GTDB): domain Bacteria; phylum Patescibacteriota; class Minisyncoccia; order Phycocordibacterales; family Phycocordibacteraceae; genus C7867-001. The sequence continues at coordinate 18,018 of CAZYZM010000007.1, read as the reverse complement.
CGGCTTCTCGCGCGAAGAGATCGGTCCCGAAAGCGGGAAGAAGACGGAAGCCGAACTCATACGCGATTTCGTCGCCTGGGCCACCGACCGCCCGCAGAACCGGACGCTTCTCGCGCAGAACGTGCCATTCGACCTCGGCTTCGTGCAGGCCGCCTGCAAGCGCGCGGGGATAGAGTCGCCGTTCGCGCATCGCGCGCTCGACCTGCATACGCTCTGCTGGCTCCACATGGCCCTGAACGGGCACGAACCGCCGACCGCCAAGCATCGGACGGCGATAAACCTCACGACGGTGCTCGAATATTGCGGGATGCCGGAAGAGCCGAAGCCGCATAACGCGCTCACCGGAGCGCTCTGCCACGCCGAAGCGTTCTCGCGGATGGCGTATACTAAGAAATTATTACCGGACTTCAGTACCTTCGAGATACCATGGACGAACGCGATATCGTAAACGAGCTAGACGGAAAGGCGCAGCAGGGAAGCGGCGCCGACGGAGAGACGAAGGTCCCTCCCGTGCCCACGCCCCAGGAGCCGAACAAGCCGGCACAGCATGAGGTAATGGGCCAGGTGCTCACGCATGCCATCGAGAAAGGAAAGCGGGAAGTGCCGCATACGCCCGATCCGCTCGTGCATAAGCCTGCCGAGCTCGAGAGCTGGCGCGTCTTCAAGATCATGTCCGAGTTCGTGGAAGGATTCGAGATCCTTCGGAAGTACGGGCTTGCCGCGAGCTTCTTCGGCTCGGCACGCCAGAGCTTCGCCAGCCGCTTCTATGACGATGCTACGGCGCTCGCAGGAAAGCTCGCCAAGGCGGGCTTCGCCGTCATTACCGGCGGCTCGGCGGGCATCATGGAAGCCGCGAACAAGGGCGCGTACGAGGCGGGCGGGGCATCCATCGGCCTCAATATCCGCCTGGAAGAATCGCAGGGCATGAACACGTACCTGACCGATTCCATGACGTTCGACCATTTCTTCGTGCGCAAGGTGATGCTCACGTTCGCGTCGGAAGTCTACATCTATTTCCCGGGCGGCTTCGGTACGCTCGACGAGTTCACCGAGATCGTGACGCTCGTGCAGACGCGCAAGATCCGGAAGATCCCCATCGTCCTTTACGGACGCGAGTACTGGGAACCGTTCACGAAGCTGTTCGATGAGCGGCTCTGCAAGGAGTACGGCGCCGTGGACGCAGCCGACCTCGACCTGTACCGCGTCGTCGATTCGGTCGACGAGGCGTACGATTACATACTGCAGGCGACGAGGTAGGCGAGCAGGGTTGCCGCAGGGAAGCCAGATATGCAAAAACGCCGCACGATGATTCGTGCGGCGTAGCGCGTGTGCGTCCGAGACCGGGAGCCGGCTCTTGCCAGCCTCAGTTCATGCCTGCCAGCATCGCGATGCCGGATACGAGACCGAATACCAAGGCCAGCCCGGCGCCGAACGTGAAGTTCTTTTCCTCTCGCGAGCTGAGCGTCCTGTCCCAGAAGATAATCATGACGCAGAGCACCAAGACAAAGATCGCGACCCAGAAAATGAAATGGACCATCTCACCTCTCCTAAAGATCTGATTATCGTGCAGCGATATCCTTCCGCTACCCAATGCATAGCACAAGGGAAGGGGAAAGGGAAGGAGAGGATGCCTCGATACGGAAGCCCGTAGCGCTTCCCCGGCGTCAGAGTCCCCTTTCCTGGGGAAGGGGTCTGAGGAGGCAGGCTTAGGAGACGTTATTGCATATCCAGATGAACACCTGCGTTCCTGAATTCCGGTCGAAGGCAGACGGACGCATGCGGGACAGGGGAGAGAGGAGAACGGCGTCATCGGAATCTGATGGTTTTTATAGAAAATAGCCATCTGGGAAGCACGAGATGAACTTCGCACAATGCCTCTTTTGCGAATATAGTATCTAGGAAAGCGAGAAAGTGGGCGCTTTTCTGTCTCGGCTTCGTTTCAGCTTCTCTACCGTTCTGCACCTGCATCGCGATGCTATCGGCGACGCGCGCAAGCATAGTTCCGCAGGCATGGACGCGTCCTATCTCTCGTGCAGCCATCCGCACGGTCGACGAGGCCGCACTTCCCTGCGCATGCGCGCATTTCACGGCATGTCCGGGGAAGTCCCGCTTCCCTGTTTGCCTCTTCAATCCTTTTTCGCTAGGATGGCTCCAGAAGAATCGAACCCTCAAGAATATACGGAGAAGATGATATGGATGCCTTTGAGGAGGGGCTCATTGCCTTCCGTCCGAGCCTTGAAAGCTTCGCCATGACCCTCTGCAAGAATAGGACCGATGCCCAGGACCTGGTCCAGGAGACCTTGATGAAGGCATTGCGCGGCCGCCACCTGTTCGAGCAAGGGACGCGCCTCAACGCGTGGCTGCTGATCATCATGCGGAACAGCTTCCTGAGCGCGATGCGAGGCCGGAAGTTCGTCGACGACCGGTCGCCGGATAACCCGAACGACCACGTCGCGATGCCGGCCATCGGTCCGGTTCAGGAATCTGCGGTGATGCTTGCGCAGACGCTCGAGGCGCTCCGTCTGCTTCCCGAAGGGATGCGCGTGGCGCTCGAGCTTATCGGTCTCAGCCAGTTCTCGTACGACGAGGCGGCGTATGCCATGGAAGTTCCGGTCGGAACGGTCAAGTCGCGCGTCACGCGCGGCAGGATCAGGCTCGCCGCGCTGCTGGAAGAAGGATACCGTCCTACGACGCGCCATTAGACGCGAAGCGGGCAGAGCACAAAGTGCTCTGCCCGCTTTTTCTGTATGCGTTTCGCGCATCCGCGCGCATCTCGGGCCTCAGGCGCGCCGTACCGCTTTTACGATCACCAGGAGGACGACGGCGCCGAGGATGGCGACCAGGAGGCTCCAGAGGTTGAAGCCGGTCGTGCCGGTGCTGCCGAGCGCGTTCATGATCCAGCCGCCGATGATGGCGCCTATGATGCCGACGACGATGTCGAGCAGGAGCCCCGTGTCGGACTTAGTGATAAGGGAAGCGATCCATCCGGCGATCGCGCCGAACACGATCCAAAGCAGAATTCCCATAGAGTGATATGCGGTTAGGGTGAATAACCCTTCCTGTATACCTCTCGGCCGGTGAGAGAATGATGAAGATTACGCGCCGACGGTCCAGGTGGTGCCCCGTATCGGGAAGGTCGCCTGGAATGTCGCAGGGCCGCCCGTGTCGACGCCGGCGACATTCAGCATGAGGGTCCTGCCGGCGGCCTGCTGCGCGGCCAGCGGGGAAAGCTGGGCCTTGAGGGTGAAGAGACGCATCTCGCCCGGGGCGAGGACGGCCGTGCTCGGCACGAAGGCCTTGCCGTTCTTGAAGAGGGCAGCGCCCCCTGCCCCGCCGGTCGCTGCGCGCGAGCCTCCCTTCCCGTCTACGGAGCTGAATCCGGCGATGGCCGAAACCGGCGCGGTCCCGTCCTGCTCGAGCCAGAAGCCTGCGATGCTCGTGGTCGCGGCGCTGCGGTTTATGACCTCAAGGTACGAGACGGGCACGAGCGCGCCAGCGTGCGCGACGCTGCCGAAGAGGAGCGGGATCGGGACGACTTTCAGCACGGTGCGCGGTACGCCCACGTAGAGCGTTCCCTCGGCGATTTCCGGATGGCCGTGCGCATCGTAGTCGTAGACCGTTACCGTGTACGTGCCATCGTCCAGCCGCTTGGCAGCAGAACGGGAGACAGAACCGGCCCAGTGATGGTCGCGGACCTTGAGGGTGCGGCTCTTGTAGACGGTCTTGGCCTTCCCCGCCTCGGTCTTCTCGGTGATGGCGAAGCGTACCTTGTCGGTGCTCGTGGCAGTTCCTGAGATACGCGGGCGTTCGCCCGAGTCGACGGAAAGCGACGCGAGCTCGAAGGATGCGGATGCCGTATCCTCGGCAGCCGCACGGGTCGAGGATGACGCGGCGAGCGCCGTAGCCGGCGCGAGGCTGCCGAGCATGAGGCTCATGAGGAGCGCGGCGAGCGGAGAACGGAGGGAGCGAATGTACAGCGTATGCATATGCGTGCAGTATACCGGAGGCTTTGACGTACCGCAAATGATGTTGTGCAATCTTCATGAAGATGAAAACGGCGGGCCCGCGTTACGCGGGCCCGCCGTTTTCTTTCCCCTGCGGCGTGCGCCTACGGAGTGGTGACAGATTCGTCGAGCACGTCGTCATCTGCGTCCGTAAGGAGCATGACGCCGCTATGCATGGCAATGTTCGGTGCCGTAGCGAGTGCCGTGTTCGCGTCGACTGCTTCCATCGAGGTAACTTCCCCGGATGTGTTCACATACGCGAACGTCTGGGCGAAGGAGACTGCCGGGAGCGCGGCGGTTGCCGCAAGAGCTGCAATTCCAAATAGTTTGTTCATGGTCTGTTTCGGGTTATTCGGGTTAGGTTTGGATGCCAGCGGCTATCCATGCTCTTGGTATAGCGTTTTTTCGATGAAGTCTGGATGAATCTTCATGAAGATGAGGGAGCTAGGCTAGGAACGCCTCAGTATAGCAGAAATATGCTGCATATAAGCCTTGATTCGTGAGAATACCGAATAGCGGGCGTCTTGGACAGGAACCGATACCTCTTCATCCGGTACGGCGGCGATCGTAACGGGGGAAAAGAATTCAGGCGCGAGAACGAAGGAGATGCCTGTTTCGGCGGGCGTCGACGTGGCAGAAGAGGCCGTCGTCGTCGCGGTCGTCGATGCGGCAGATGAGGATGCAACGGGCAGGGTCGCCTGCTCCGGCTCCGGATATGCTGCCGGCGCGAGCGCGTGCACGGCCGGCGCAGCCAGCACGTTCACCTGCGTGACTACCGACGGGCGCGGGAGCGGGTCGACCGAGAGCAGCGCCGGTTCCCTCTCCTTCTCTTCGGCAGGCTTCGCCGCCGGTGCCGGTTTCTGTACGGCAGGCTTCGCCGCCTGCTTGGCGGCCGGCTGCGGCGCGATGCTGAGCGGGTACGGCGTTCCGAATTCCTGCACGACGAATATCGTACGGACGCCTTCGTACTTCCCCTCCGCGACGCCGACGCCCATCTCGGTGAACTGCGGGCGCAGGATGTTCTCGCGGTGGTCCTTCGAGCCCATCCACGCATCGACCGCGTCTTCCGACGTAGTGCGGTCGATGACCAGGTTCTCGCCGGCATTCAGGTACGCGTAGCCTACCCGGTTGAGCCAGTAGAGCGGGGACTTCCCGTCCGGGCTTATGTGCGCGTAGTACGAATTCTCCGCCATGTCCTCCGCCTTGAGCTGGGCGGCCTTGGCGAGGAGCGGGTTCACGGAAAGCGCCGGAAGGCCGCGCTCGGTGCGGTTCTCGTTCGTAAGCGCAGCCACATCGGCCGCGGCGACCGAGGCGGAAAGGTCCTGCGCCGGCACGCGCGCGAGGTATTCCTCCAGAGGAAAGATGCCGCTGAAGAAGATGATGACGAGACCGGCGCCGATGATCGCGACGCGAAAGACGGGGCCGAGGCCGGCAGGCAGCGCATTCCGTTCCATGAGCATGAATATGCTATAAAATCAGCATATTGGCAAGGGCGCTCGCTGCGCGAGCGCCCCGGCGCTAGCGGTCAAGGTGGCGAGTGAAGTGCTGCTTTATGGTCGCGTCGAGCGCGCGGCTGAAGTCGATCGCGTGCTTGGGCGACATGACGATCTCGGCGATGAGCTGGCCGGCAGCGGTATTCGGACGCACGTAGGCGAACTGCAGGATGACCGAATCGTCGGATACGGTTACCTGCGTGGCATTCGAGAAGGTCGGACGCGATGCGGCCGGGATGTCGATATTGATGTTCCGTTCAGAGGGCATAGATGGGTTGGATTAGGCGTTCGCGCCGTTCCAGAGGCCGGAGAGCTGCGCGACGAGCGCGTGCCAGCCCTCTTCCAGCAGCGAGAGCGCGTATGCGAAATTTGCCTGAGTCGTCGGCGACTCGACGAGATGCTGGAAGGATACGCCGAAAAAGGAAAGGACCAGCAGGAGGACGGCTGCGTATACCAGGAGCTTCAGCATCCCTCCAGTATATAGCATACTGGATACGTATGCGTACGGAAAAGAAGGGCGGGACGCCCCCGAAGAAGGACGGCGATGCGGTGCGCGAGCGCGCAGCGCTCGCGCACCTGCGGAAGGCCGAGCCGCGGCTCTATGTTCACGGGCGTGCCCATCGCGGCGCGGTCCTCTCACGCGTCGTTCCCAAACGGACGAATGCAGCCCTCTTCCGTTCTCTCGCCTCGTCCGTCGTGAGCCAGCAGCTTTCCACGAAGGCGGCGCAGAGCATCTTCGCGCGCCTCGAGAAGGAGCTGGGCGGTACGCTGACTCCCCAAGCGGTATCAGCGGCCTCCCCTGCCCTGCTCCGCTCCGCCGGCCTCTCTGCAGCGAAGGTCCGCAGCCTCAAGGAGCTTTCAGACGCCGTCGTAGACGGCAGGCTCTCGCTCCTCGCGCTCAAGCGCCTGCCGCCCGAAGAGGCGGTCGCAGAGCTCACCGCCCTGTATGGCATCGGCCCCTGGACGGCGGAAATGTTCCTCATATTCGCGCTCGGCGCGCCGGATATCTTCTCGCCCGGCGACCTCATCCTCGCGCGCACGGCAGAGCGGCTGCTCGGACTTCCTGGGCCCACGTCAAAGAAAGAGCTCACGCGTATCGCGGAACGCTGGGCGCCGCACCGTTCGTACGTCTCGCTCCTGCTCTGGAAGGTGCACGCCGCCGGCTCCTAAAGGTATGAAAGCGGGTTGAGGTACGCGTTGGTCGGCGCGACCGGAAGCACGGCGCCCCCGTCGGTACACGGCGTGCCTCCCGAGCCGCGGAAGGAGCCGAGATCCATGATCTTCACGCCGGCAGAGGCGTAGACGCCGAAGTGCAGGTGCGGGCCGGTCGCGTAGCCGGTCATGCCCGAGTAGCCGATGACCTGCCCCGTAGAGACCTGCTGGCCGCTCGAGACGTTTATCTGCGAAAGATGGGCATAGAGGGTCGCCAGGCCGTTCGCGTGCTTGACCATGACCCACTTGCCGAAGGAATAGCACTGCGCGCCGGTAACGGGGCTGTGGTACGCGTCCGTGTTGCCGGTGCCGAGCACGGTGCCGGCGAGCGCCGCCTGCACCGGCGTGCCGATAGGCATGCCGATGTCGATGCCGTCGTGCCCCATGCCGTTATAGATGGAAGCGTTCGCCGTGGCGAATGCGGTATTTCCGAAATACTGCGTGATGCAGTGCGCGTTGCCGAGCGCCGACGCCTTTCCGGTGCAACTCGCGGCGAAGGCCGGAGAGTACGGCCACGCGAGGGCGCCGGTCTGCACTACCGGGATGCTCGCCTGCCCGACCGACTCGAGCTGCTGCTGGAGCTTGTTGAGCTCGCTCTCGAACACCTTCTGCTGCGCCTTCTTCTCGGCGATGAGCGACGCGTAGCTGGATTCCTGGCTCTTGGTCTGCGAGAGAAGCTTGTCCTTCTCGGCCTTGTTCACGTCGAGCTGCTCCTGCTGCACAGAGAGCTGGCCGTTCAATTCTTCGAGCTGCGTGTGCGTATCGCTCACCTGTTCGTGCTGCGCATTGAGCTCCTGGGTAATGCCTGCGAGCTCGGCGGCGTTGGCGCGCAGCGCGCTCCCGACGGCCATGATGCTGTCGGCGGCCGACCAGGCGTCCG
>CAZYZM010000007.1:3620-10329 GCA_964651935.1 uncultured Candidatus Saccharibacteria bacterium | reverse complement strand
GCGCGCAGCGCGCTCCCGACGGCCATGATGCTGTCGGCGGCCGACCAGGCGTCCGCGAGGCTTTCTGCGCCGAATATCTGCTCGACCATCGTGTTCTGGTCGGCGGCATCCATGTCGCGCAGGGACTTCGCGAGCGACTTCTTGTCGAGCGCCATCTGATACTCGTTCTCGGTGATATCCCCGGAAAGCTGCTGGAGCTTGAGCGCGCTCGCATCCATCTTGTTCTGCGTAACCTGTATCTTCGTCGACGTCTGCTGGCGCGATACGTCGATGGACTTGATGGCGCTCTGGAGGGTCTGGTGCTGCGCCCCGAGCTTGTCGAGCTGCGCCTGGTACTGCGCGATCTCCTTCTCAAGGTCGGCGATCCGCTGATTGTGCGCGTCTATGTCCGACTGGATGGCCGCCTTGTCGTCGGTCTGCGCATGCGTAGACTGCGGCGCTATCGCCGCTATGGCGCTTGCGAAAACGAGTCCTCCGGCGAGGAATGCGAAGAGCGATCTGAAGGAACGCACCGTCATCCGCCTAGTATATCAAGGGCGGTGCGGATACGCGAAATACTTTCGTCCCTTCCGAGCAGGGATATGAGCGTGAAGGGGTCGGGAGAACGTTCCTGGCCGGAGAGCGCATAGCGCAGGGGCCAGAGCACGGCGCCGCGGCCGCCGTCTTCCTTAGGAATTGCGTCCGCATACGGCATCAGCGCCGCCTTCGCGCCCTCGGCGTCGATTGCTTCATGAAGGGCCTCTAGAAGCCCTAAAACGGCCTTCAGATGCGTTTTCGTGCTGCCTGCGGCCTGTTCCGGCTCTTTCGCCAAAAGCCCGGTTTCAGAGGGTTCTGGCGCGGAAAAGAGGCTGGAAAGCTCGCCTTCGAGCATATGGCGCGCCTCTTCGAAGGTATGGGCGCGCTCCTTGAAGAGCGGCACGGCCTTGCGCAGCATGGCGTCGCTGATGCCGGGAATGTCGACGAGTCCGCCGCGCACGACGTATTCTTCCGGCGTGAGCCGGCGCATCCACTCGCGGTTGAGGTAGAGGAGCTTCTTCTCGTCGAACTGCGCGCCGCCGCGCTGCACGCGCGCGATGTCGAACTCGCGCACCAGGTCGTCGCGCGAGAGCACCTCGTCGTCTTCCCCGTCCTTCTCGGTAGGGTGCCAGCCCAGAAGCGCGAGGAAGTTCACCATGGCTTCCGGCAGGTATCCTTCCGCGCGGTATTCCAAAAGGTCCTTCGCGCCGTCGCGCTTCGAGAGCTTCTTCGTGCCGGTCTCGCCGAGGATGGGCGGCAGGGTCGCGAAGGCGGGCGGCGGAACGCCGAGCGCGTCGTACAAGGAAAGGAACTTCGGCGTGCTCGAGACGAACTCCTGCCCGCGCATCACGTGCGTGATGCGCATCTCGATGTCGTCGACCACGTGCGCGAAGTTGTACGTCGGGTACCCGTCGCCCTTGATGAGTATGAAATCGTCGAGCGCCTCCTCGCCCGCCGAAAGGTCGCCCATGATGAGGTCGTGCCATGCGTAGCGCTTCACCTCGGGAACGCGGAACCGCAGCGGCGTCTTCCCGTCCCAGTCCGCTATCTCTGCCGGGCGGTGCTCGCGGAACAGGAAGGGCCGCTTCTCCTCTTCCGCCTTCGCGCGCAGGGTGTCCAGCTCCTCCTTCGCATACGGGTCAGGATACGCGTGGCCGTGCGCGAGGAGCCGCTGCGCGTAGTCGCGATATATGGGGAGCCGCTGCGACTGGATGTACGGCGCATGCGGCCCGCCCACGTCGATGCTCTCGTTCCAGCGGATGCCGAGCCATTTGAGCGTCTCCATGATGTGGCCGATAGCGCCCTCGACCTCGCGCACCTTGTCGGTATCCTCGATGCGCAGCACGAAGGCCCCCCCGTGCTTGAGCGCGAAGAGCCAGGCGTAGAGGGCAGTGCGCACGTTGCCTACGTGCATGAAGCCGGTAGGGCTCGGGGCGAAACGGGTGCGCACGCCGGCGGCAACGCCCTGCGGGCGCTCGGCTGGCGCGCTTTCAGCGCGCGTCTTTTCCTTCTTCTTCCGTATGCGTACCAGGAATCTCATATATCCGAGAAAATCTCGCCTAGCCGAGATTGGCGCTTTCAGGCCGCGGCGGCAGGTGCGAGAGCGCGATGCGCAGCAGCTCCTGCGCGATGAGGCGCGCGGCGTCCGGGTTGGCGAAGCCCGCGCTCTGCGCGCTCATGCGCTCCATGAGCGCGGGGTCGCCCGTGATGCGGCGTATCTCCGAAGCGAGTATGTTCGGCGACATGTTCCCTTCTTCGAGCACGACGGCCGCGCCGGTATGCGCGTAGGCGTACGCGTTGGTGCGCTGGTCGTGGCTCACGCTCTCAGGGATCGGTATGAGGATGGCGGGCTTCCCCCAGAGCGCGATCTCCGTTATCGCCGTCGCGCCGGCGCGCGATACCACGAGCGACGCGGCGCCGGCCGCCTTCCGGAGCGAGTCCTGCGAGAGATACGGGAAGGCGTGGTACCGCTCCGCATGCGCGCTGCCCTCGAGAATGACCTTCGCGGTCGCCTCGACCTCGGCGGCATGGTCCTTGCCGGTCTGATGGATGACGTTCGCGGACGCGAGTATCTGCGGAAGCCCGGCAAGCACCGTGTCGTTGATGCGCTTGCTGCCGAGCGAGCCGCCGATGATGAGCACCGTCGGCACGGAGGGATCGAGGCTCAGCTCCTGCGCCGCGCCCTCAGGGAGCGGATGCGCGAGCGCGCTGCGTACCGGGATGCCCGTGAGAGCTATCTTCCCTCTCGCCTTTTCGGGAAAGTACCGGGCCGAGTCCGCGAAAGAGATGGCGATGCGGTCGGCATACCGCGCCGCCAGCAGGTTCGCCCGCCCGGGCTTGCTGTCCGATTCATGGATGACGATGGGGACGCGCAGCCAGTGCGCAGCGAGCACGACCGGCACGCTCGCGTACCCGCCCTTAGAGAAGACCACGTCCGGTACGTCCTTGAGGAGCATGAAGAATGCCCGCACCGCGCCCCAGAGCGTGCGGAAGGTGTCGGTGAAGTTCGCGAACGAGAAGTAGCGGCGCATCTTCCCTGCCGGCACCTTCACGAAGGCGAGGTCGCTATGGAAGAGCGCCTGCGAATCGAATTCGTCCGGCGCCATGTAGATGAGTTCCGGCGCCAGGAGGCGCTGCTCGGCGACGAGCTGCCGGACCGCCTCGGCGACGGCGATGACGGGGTAGAAATGGCCGCCCGTGCCGCCTCCGGTAAAGACGATTTTCATGATAGCCGCAGTATAGCACGCATATACGGCCTCGTACGCCGCCCGTTCAGGCGGCTTCGAGCGCGAGCGGCGCGTGGTCGGAGACCTCGTCGGGCAGCACTTCGAAATTCTTCACCGTTACCCCGTCGCTCACGAAGGCGTAGTCCGCGTAGCCGAGCTGCTTGTCATAGAGGCTCGTGCGGGTCGAGGTGATGCCGTATTCCTTCACGAGGTCGCGCAGGCCGGCGGTCTCGAATTTCCGCAGGCTTACGGTGTCCGGCATGAGGTTGAAATCGCCGCAGAGGATGTAGGGATTCGGCAGCGCTGCTGCGAATTCCAGGATGCGGTCGGACTGCGCGATGCGCTCTGCGCAGTCGCCCTTCCCTTTCCCGTTCCAGAGCCCGTGGAAGTTCATGACGGTCAGCCTGCCGCCGTCCTGCTCGAGCGTCACGTACTGCAGGTTGCGCGCATGCAGCCCGATGTCGCCTTCGGGCACATGGCCGCGTTCCTTGTGCACGAAGACGTCGCCGGCCTGCGCGACAGAGATATCTTTCCGCACGAACGTGCAGAGGCCGTAGCTGCGATAGAAGCTGGGCGCGAAGTAGGGTTCGTGGTCCGGCAGCGCCGCGCCTATCTCCTGGAGCGCGTGGGTCATGATCATGGAGTGGTCGATGGGCCTGCCGCCGGCGAGCACGCCTTCGAAGCTTTCGTACCGGTCGGCCCAGACTTCCTGCAGGCAGAATATATCCGTCGTTGCGCGGTACTTCTCGAAGAATGAGAGAAGCTTCTCCTTCCCTGCGCGGCCTCCCCATATGTTCAGGCAGATGATTCTCATACCTATGCCAGCGCGCGGCGCTTCGACCGGTGCGCGGCGATGTTAAGGATGATGCCGACCGACATGAGCGCCGCCAAAAGCGCCGTGCCGCCGTGGCTGATGAACGGGAGCGGCAGGCCGGTAAGCGGCAGGATGCCCAGGAGCGCGCCGATGTTCATGAATGCGGAGAACGTGATGATGAGCGTGAGTCCGGTAACGGCATACGAGCCGAAGAGCGAGGACGCTTCCCCGGCGATGATGAGGCCGCGCAGGGCGAACGCCACGAAGAGGATGACCAGGAGCACTGTGCCGATGAAGCCGAACTCCTCGCCATAGACGGCGAAGACCGAGTCGCTTTCCGCCTCAGGCAGGTAGTTGAATTTCTGCACGCTCTGGCCGAATCCGCGGCCCGTTAGCCCGCCCGAGCCGATGGCGATAAGCGACTGCTGGATGTGATAGCCGGTCGTGAGCGAGTTGGCGTGCGGGTCGATGAAGGTCATGACGCGTTCGCGCAGGTACGGGCGCGCGAAGACTAGCACCGTGATGGCCAGCGCGCTCCCGACGGCCATGATGGCGAAATCGCGCCAGGGCGCGCCCGCGAGGAAGTACATGGTCGCGCAGGTCGCGCCGAGGATGAGCACGGTCGAGGTGTTCGGCATGGCCAGCAGGATGACGCACGGGATGCCGACGATGAGCGCGAACGGCAGCAGTCCTGAACGGAAATCCTGCACTTTCGCCTTCGCGTGCGAAAGGTACGCGGCGAGCATGAGCACGACGGATATCTTCAGGAACTCGCCCGGCTGAAAGGTGGTGAAGCCCAGGTCGATCCATCGCCGCGCGCCGTTGAGGCTGAGCCCTACGTGCGGCACGAAGACCAGGAGCACCAGGATGAGCGTAAGCACGTAGAACGGCATGACGAACTGCGAGAGGCGCTTCTGCGGGAGGAAGCGGAAGAACGCCAGCGCGATGAAGCCGGGGATCAGGCCGAGGCCGATCTGCGAGAGCACGAGGTGCCAGGGCGAGGAGCCGACGCGCGCGAGGAGGCCGAGCGCGGCCGAGGTGAAGAGCGCGATGCCGCCGAAGACGAGGATGAGCACCAGGCTGGCGAACAGCTTGTCTCCGGCGAATTTCATATTTCCTTATTCTAGCAGGCGTGGCGGGCAGCGCGTGTCCGCGGCGCGGGGAAAGCCTATTTCAGCAGCGCGATCGCGATGCCGAAGATGCCGGCCAGGATGGTCACGATCCAGTAGCGCATCGTCACCTTGTATGCCGGCCAGCCGACTGCCTCGAAGTGGTGGTGGATGGGCGCGATGCGGAAGAGTTTGCGCTTGAAGACCTTCTTCCAGAAGACCTGCAGGACGTTGCCTGCGACCGTTATGAAGAGCGGGAAGGCGATGATCGGCAGGACGGAAACGCCGATGCCGTCGCCGAGCGTGTCGGCGGTGAAGGCGGTCACGGAGAGCGCGAGCGTGAGCGCCATGGAGCCGGTCTCCGAGAGGTAGAAGCGCGCGGGCGGGACATTGAACCAGAGGAAGGCGAACGTGCCGCCCGAGACGGTAGCGGCGAAGGCGGCGAGCGCGACCTGGTTCTGCGCGAAGGCGATGCCCGCGTACGCCATGAAGATGATGGAGAAGACGCCGCCGGCCAGGCCGTCGATGCCGTCGATGACGCCGCTCGCATAGAGCGCGAGGGTCACGAATACGAAGAACAGTATGAAGAATCCGCCGAGCGGGACCGTGCCGAGGAACGGGAGGCCGACGCTTGAGACGCCGAGCTTCGCATAGAACCACCAGCCCGCGAAGGCGCCGAACATGGCGACTACCAGGAGCCGCCAGCGCATGGAGAGGCCGCCGGCGGAGGTTCGTATCTCGAGCACGTCGTCGATGAGGCCCGTGAGCCCGCCCACTAAGAGCGCGGCGAGCGGCAGCCAGGTCTGGCCGCGGTTTATGAAATCGAGCTGCGCATACGGGCCGCCGATGATGATGCCGAGCGCGGCCAGGAAGATGGCGGTGGCGAAGACCGACCCCCATACGAGGATGCCGCCCAGGCGCGGCGTGGAGACCTCCCGTTCCTTATGCAGGCTGTCGAAGAGCGGCGTGCCGTTCTCGTCGCCGAGCCCCTTTCCCTTCCCTCCCTTCTTCTTCCAGGCCTTGTATGCGTAGAGGTAGTGCGTCAGGAACGGCGCGAGGATGATGCCGACCGCGAAGGAGACGATGAACGGTATGAGCACTCGCGCGGCATCGAAGAAAAGCATAGGCTAGCGGGTCGGGGATGTTTGGAACGAGGTACGCGTCGCGCGCATCAGCTTCTCGACGTCCGTGAAGCGCGCGTCGTGGGTCGACCCGAGCACTACGACGGCGATGGGATGATTGATGCCGGCATCGAAGATGACCGCCAGGTTGCCGCCCGCGATGTCGGTAAATCCGGTCTTCGAGAGCTGGATGCCTGGCATGGCGGCCACGTCCTGATTCGTGTTGGAAAGCGAGTGCGCGATGCCTGCCGCGGAGTACGCGGTAACGGCGCCGTGCGTGGTCGCGGCCGCTACCGTCGGCGACGCGGCGAGGAACTCGCGGGCGAGCTTCGCCATGTCGCGCGCCGAGCCGAAATTACTGGCGGTCGTGAGGTCGAGGTCGAGCCCGGTACTGTTCACCGCGCGGGTATGGCTGAGGCCGGC
>CAZYZM010000007.1:0-3520 GCA_964651935.1 uncultured Candidatus Saccharibacteria bacterium | reverse complement strand
TGAGGTCGAGGTCGAGCCCGGTACTGTTCACCGCGCGGGTATGGCTGAGGCCGGCGTGCGCGACGGCGTCCGCCATGAACTGCGGCACGGTCTGGCCGCGCGCTGCCGCTGCGGCCTCGGCTATCGCCTCGGCCGCGTCGTTGGACGAGGCGACCAGCGCGAACCGCGCGAGGTCCTGGTACGCGAAGGTCTCGCCGAGCGAGAGGCCGTAATCGCCATCCTGCGCGAGCGCCGTGCCCGTTATCGCGACCGGCGACTGCGGCGAGAGCGCGCGCTGCGCCTCGTACAGCGTCAGGAGCTTCGTGAGCGAGGCGAGCGGGAGCGGCGTATCGGCATTCTGGGAGTAGAGCGTGCGGCCGTTCGAGAGGTCGAGCACGATAGCGGCCTGGCCGGAAAGGTTGATGCCCATGAACGGGTCTTCGGGCTCGGCCGTAGCGGAAAGCGGAAGGGCCGCGGCCGCAGGGTTCGCCGTCGTGGTCGCGCTGACCGCTTCGGCCGGCGTGTCGCTGCCGAAGCGGGTGATGCCGTACGCCGCCCCTGCGGCCAGCACGCCGCCGATGACGACCGTGAGCGCGAGGGACTGCCAGAATTGGTTCATAGTGAAAAAGCGCGAATCATCCATATCCCGTCCGTTACTCTGCCGGCTGCGCAGCCTCCTGCGCGCCTGCCGCCGCATGCGCGGAGAGCTGCGCGCGCAGCGCTTCGGCGTTCGGAAGGCTCGCGGCGCCGTTCACGCCGAGGTGCGCGTACGCGTCCACGCTCGGCGTGTACCGCATGCGCCGCTTGTCTTCGGCGTCCGTCTCGCGCTCGATGAGCCCGCGCAGCAGGAGCGAGCGCAGCGCGGCGGTGGAGTTCACGCCGCGGATCCAGTCGATCTCGCTGCGGGTCGCGCCGCCCTGATAGAGGATGATGGCGAGGGTCTCGAGACCCGCCTTGCCGAGATCGCGGGAAAGCTCGCCCTTGCGGAACTCTTCCACGGCTGCCGCCGCATCAGGGCTCGTGCGCAGCTCGAGCTCAGAATCGGTCTGTATGAGCGAGAGCCCGGTGCCGGAAAGCTCTGCAGAGAGCTCGTCCGCAGCCGCAGCGAGCATCTCCTCAGATACGGAAAGCATAGAAAGAATGCGCTTCTTGGGGAGCGCGTCGCCGGCAGCGAACAGCAGGGCCTCGAGCGTATGCGGGAGAGAAAGGGCCATATATACGCCTAGAATACCGCAAAACAGGGCCTCCGTCAGTAGCGCGGCAGGGATGCCGACGTGTTCGTGATTCTGATGTCTCCCCAGCGGTCGTGCTGCGCCGCCTCGACAGCGCCGAGCTTCACGAGCTCGAGAAGGGCCAGGAACGAGACGATGACCTCGACCTTCTCGGTCTTGGAGCCGGTGAACTCCTTGAAGGAGAGCGTGAGCGCGCGTTCGACGCGGGTGCGCAGGGTATCCATCATCTCTTCTATGGAAACGAGCGGGCGGACGCGCACTTCCGGCAGCGCTTCCTGCTTTTCCTTGCTCGCGAGGAGCGCGTCGACCGCCTTCTGGATATTCTCGAGGGAAAGGTCGCGCGAAGGCGCGAACACCGCCTCCGGCTCGCGCTCGCCGCGCGAAAGCATCGCGCGCTGGCCGAATATCCTGCCGAGGTCGCGCGCGGCCGTGCGGGCGACCTCGTACAGCGCGAGCCGGCGCTTCAGGTCTTCGACATCCTCTTCCTCGTCATGGGAAAGCTCGAGGTCCGGCAAGAGCGAGCGCGACTTGATGAGCAGCAGCGTCGCGGCGACGCTGATGAAGTTCGCGGCGTCTTCCATCGGGAACGCCGCTCCGTTTCCTGCGGCTTCCCCGCCCTTCACGTGCGCGATGAAGTCGTCCGTCACCTGCGCCAGCGAGAGCTCGTTCACCAGCAGCTTGCGCCTCTCTATGAGTTCCAGGATCAGCTCCAGAGGGCCTTCGAAGCGGTCCGTGCGTATCGTGAACCCTGCGGCGGTCGAGGCTGGTGCGAGGGTGTCTTCCATAATGAAAGGGTGCGCTAGCCTTCCTTCTTCGGCGGGATGACCGAGAGGCCGAGCTCCTTGAGCTGCGCGTCCGTGAGCGGCTTCGGCGCCTTCATGGCGGCCGTCTGCCCGCCGCGGGTCATCGGGAAGGCCTGCACCTCGCGCAGGTACGATTCCCCGGTCAGGTTCATGATGTTGCGCTCGATACCGAGCGCGATGCCGCCGTGCGGAGGCGTGCCGTACCCGAAGGCCTTGATCATGTGGCCGACGCGCTCCTCGGTCTCCTCGTCCGAGTATCCCATGACCTTGTACGTGGCGCGCAGGATATCAGGCTGGTGCGCGCGTATGGAGCCGCCGCCCGCCTCGAAACCGTTGCAGACCAGGTCGTACTGGGTCGTGAGGATGTCCTCGATGTTCTTCCCTCCCTTGAGCCATTCGACATGCTCAGGAATCGGCATGGAGAACGGATTGTGCGTAAAGGTCCATTTCCCGTCGTCGGTCTTCTCGAAGAACGGGAAGTTCACGACCCAGGCATAGGCGAGGATGCCCTTCTCCTTCTCTTCTTCGGTGCGCAGGTCGAACTTGTCGGCGCCGTATTTTTCCATCGCCTCCTTGTACGGGATGCGCGGGAACGGCTTCTGCTTGACGGTGTATCCCATCGCCTCGACGGTCTCGGTTACCATCGCCTCGACGGTGCTCATGACGTCCTCCATCTCTACGAAGGACATCTCGAGGTCGAGCTGCGTGTGCTCGAAGCCGCGGTCGGCGCGGAGGTCCTCGTCGCGCACGGCGCGCGCGATCTGGAAGTACCGCTCGAAGCCCGCCGTCATGAGGAGCTGCTTGTACTGCTGCGGAGACTGCGGCAGCGCGTAGAACTTGCCCGGGTTGAGGCGGCTCGGGACGACGAAGTCGCGCGAGCCCTCCGGCGTCGATTCGGTAAGGAGCGGCGTCTCTATCTCGACGAAGTTCTTCTTGAACAGGAACTCGCGGCAGCGGCGCACGAACTCGCTGCGCGTGCGGATGTTCTTCTGCATGCGCTCCGAGCGGAGGTCGAGGTACCGGTGCTCGAGACGCACCGCTTCGTCGATGCCGCTCGTGTCCGTGCTTATGTCGAACGGGAGGGTCTCTGCCTCGTTCAGTACCTCGAGGCCCTTGATCTCGAGCTCGATGTTCCCGTTCTGCTTGTCGGCCTGCACGTTGCGCTCGGGACGCTCGTTCACGATGCCCTCGACGCGCACGACGAACTCGCCGCGCACGCCCTTGGCGGCCTCCATGAGGGCTTCTCCTTCAGGGTCCTTGGCAGGAAGCACGACGCCCTGCACGGTGCCGCTCGCGTCGCGGAAATCGAAGAAGACCAGCTTTCCCTGGTCGCGGCGTACGGATACCCAGCCGGATATCGAGACGGTCTCGCCGATGTGCTCTCCCAGCGAGCCGATACGTGTTCGTTCCATATCCCTACAACATAGCACGGCCTGTCCTGAAAATCAGGACAGGCCGTATGCTGCTACTTGAGCAGGTGGTGCTCCGGATGGAGGCTCTCGTCGA
>CAZYZM010000006.1:0-22327 GCA_964651935.1 uncultured Candidatus Saccharibacteria bacterium | reverse complement strand
TGCAAAAAATATTTTGTGCGCGAAGTGTCCTGCATGTAGTATCGCGTGAAAATAAATTTTTTGTATGCGAAAAAAAAATTGTGTGGATAACTTCGCGAAGAAAATTTCTTCGCGTAACTTTTATTTTTCTCTGAAGACTTCTTGATCGACCGTCCGGTATGCTGTTCGGTTATGGAGAAGTTCTTTGATTGGACGCAACGCAAGCAACAGATCGATAGGAATGTTTCCGCACCACACTTCCTTTCTGAACGAGAGATATGGTGGATATATTTCGGTGAGAATATCGGTGTTGAAATGAATGGCAAAGGCGGGGACTTCACGCGTCCTGGCCTCATTCTGAAAAGAATAAATCGGCACTCATGCCTCGTAGCTCCCACAAGCACAAGGCCGCACGGCGGCCCTTGGTATGTTCGGGTCCGTCATAAAGGCATTGATGAATTCGTTTGCCTGAATCAGATACGAGTCATCGACACAAGGCGCTTAAAGGTAAAGGTCGGAAGGATAACCGCTCCTGATTTTAAACGGGTCTTAATGGCGTTCAACAAACAGTATTCATAGGTATCCATATATAAAATGGACCCCCGCTCTTTCGAGCGGGGTCGCGACTAGTGTCGAATGGCCTTATCGCTAAGGCGTACGTCCATGATACCGCGCGCCGGCGCGCCTCGTCAAACGAACTTAATCAGGCGCTTACCGGCCTTACGGCGTCGCGCCCAGCTGCTTGAGGATCGCCTCGCCCTGCGCCTTCGCTTCCGGATGCGCGGCCATCGTCGCGCGCACCTGCGCTATCGCCTCCTGACGGCGGCCCGCTTCTGAGTATGCCGCGGCCAGCTGGAACGCGGTAGCGGCGTCGCCCTTCTCTTCGGCCTTGAGGCGCACGATGTCGATGAGGTCGTCCCAATCCTTGACCTGGTAGTACGCGAGGATGAGCATCGGATGGTTCACCGTCGTCGTGCCGAACACCTGCTGCAGCAATGCCTTGCCCGCGGCGGTATCGCCGCTCACGATCTCGGCCGCCGCGAGATAGCTGACCGGCTCCGTGTAGCCCGTGTCCAGCTCGTACGCCTGCGTGAAGTATTCCTTGGCAGCGTCGTACTGCTTCTGCTGGAAGGCCTCGATGCCCTGCTCCAGTATGGTCGTCTGCTTGTACGGCGAGAGCGTACGGGCGACGGCGCTCTCCTGCTGCGCCTCGTCGTATGCCTGTATCGAGCGGTAGAAGAGGGCGTACTGTAGGTGGAGGCGCGCGTCCTGCGGCGCGCGCGCGAGCTCCGCGTTCATCTGCTCGCCGGCGAAGTCGACGACGGCCTGGCGCGTGGCGAGCGTGAGGGACGGGTCGTTCGCCGCCTGCGAGGCGAAGGTCAGGAGCTGCTCGGCTATCTCCTGATGCGCGAGGCCGTCGTTCGCGACGGCGTCCTTGAAGTACTGCAGGCGGTCTTCGGCCGCATAGCTGGGCGTGAGGCCCTTGATGAGGTTCGTCCCGGCGAAGACCGACGGCACGTTCACGAACCATATGAGGAGCGCTCCCGCGACGAGCGCCGCCGGACCGATGACGGTATCGAGACGTCCGTCGTTCACCGCGCGGGCGCGCTCGAAGAGCCTGACGGGGCGCGAGGATGCCGTATGCGCGACCGCGAGGATCGCGACGAACGGCACGTAGGTAAAGAGGTTGTCGAAGACGACGAGCCCCTGCACGCAGTAGCCGGCGAGCGCCGAGAGCAGGAAGATGCGCTCGAAGCGGGAGACGGGCGCGCGATAGAGCGCCCACGCGGCGGCGGCGAGCGCCAGCAGGAACAAGAGGAGCGCGGGGATGCCGCCGGCGATCGCCCAGTCGAGGAAGAGATCATGCGCGCGGTCGAACCACGGCTCCTGCCCGTAGAGGCTGGGATGGTAGTAGGTGTTGAACACATAATTGAAGCCTTCCTGGCCCCAGCCGACGAGCGGGCGTTCCTTGATGCCCGCGACGGCCATATCCCATATGGTGAGACGCGTGCCGAGCGCGCTCTTAAGATCGAAGACGGAGGCGAGGCGCTCGAGATTCTGGCTCTGCGTGACGACCGGCGCATCGCGCAGGACGAACAGCCCGCCGACCAAGAGCACGATTACGGCGAGGACGCTTACGGCGACCTTCCTCCCCTGCTTCCCTGCCTCGAGCACCCACAGCGCGCTGCCGAACGCCGCCGCCGCGACGAAGCCGATGAGCGTGCCGCGCGTGCCGGTGGCGAAGAGCATCGCGACCTGCAGGATGGAGAGCGCGAAGAGGCCGTACCGCAGCCATGCCCGTTCCCTTCCCCGCGTCTCGAACGCCTGCCACAGCGTGATCGCGATAGCGAAGAGCAGGTAGCCGGCGAAGTACTCGGCATTGCCGAGCGTGCCGTCGATGCGCACCCCGCCCTGATGTATCTGCGCGAGGCCGGCGAGCTGCGCGAGGCCGTACGCGCACACGAGCCCGTTGCCCGCGACGAAGGCGAGCCACCACTTCCGCCAGAGCTTCTCGGCCCCGAGCACGCCGGCCATCACGACGAGCAGCGCGAGAAGATGCGCGAGCGTTACCCATCCGTCCATGCGCTCATAGTTGCTCCAGAACGCCTTATGCGGGTTGACGGCCATCGCGTTGGCGACCGCCATCCACGCGACCAGCGCGCCGTACCAGACGAGCGTCCACGAGAAGCGCGGGCGGTACTTCGGGTCGCAGGCAGCGAGCACGAGCCAGCCCGCGAAGGCTATTTCCACGAGGATGCGAAATCCGAAGTTCTTGCCCGTGATGAACGGGAAGTACTGGCCCTGGGCGACATACAGCGAGAGGAACGGGATGAGAAAGAGCGCGCCGATAGCGGCCCAGCGGGCGATGGTCTTGGTGGTCATATATAAGGTATATGGATAGTATACCTCGCGAACCTGCCACCTATACGCGCTTATATCCCTATACTATAGAATGGTAAGATAGCGGAACTGGACAGTATGAACGAGCCTCTTCGGACCGAAATCACATCTTCTTTGCCCGCACTTGTGCGCGATAAGAAAGAGCTTATCTCTCGTCTCGGCATAGCTCCTGATACTCGAGTACTCGATGTGGGATTCACCGGCCAAGCGGTCCGAGATGCGGACTCTGCATGGCCTCATGCCCTGCTGAAACAATACTCGGAGCAGGTATACGGAATTGACCTTGACCTTGACGAGACACGGTTTCCTCCTCCGCGATATCTCAAGGCAAGCGCTGAAGATTTCGACCTTCCTATAAAGTTTGACCTTATATTCGCCGGCGACCTGATCGAACATCTCTCGAATCCCGGCTCATTCTTATCGTCATGCAGACGGAATCTTGCCCCCGGCGGACGTATCGTGCTGACGACGCCGAATGCGTTCAACCTCTTTACCCTTATCGAGAAGATTACTCATGAAGAGCCTAATGTAAATCCTGATCATACACTCTACTTTAATGCGCGCGTACTCGAAGTCCTTCTGAAGAAGAACGGCTTCGAACAGTTCTCGTTCTCGCATCTTTATACACTCGGGACCTTATGCAATGGAGGTATGAAGCGAAAAGCGCTCGCGGCGCTATACGCAACCCTCTCTCAATTTACGCTTAAGTTCACCGAGACCCTTGTCGTGGTCGTAACTGTTCCCTAACCGTCCTTCGCCTGTTTTTTCGATTTCGGCGAATTGCAGCGAATGTAGACTCCCGAAGCCATCAGTATAGGCACTCTTTCGCTCTTGCATATATCTCCATATGTCCTCATAACGAGACGATCGAGGAGGAGAAGCATCCGGGCTAGGATATAGAGAACCAGCTTCGTCGCTTTTCCTCCGCGGAGTTCTGTCTGAAAGATGATGCGCTGGAGCTGTACGGCGAGCGCGCCGAACGGGCCGTTCTCTGGAACAATTTCCGCTATTTCCCACCCCTTGAAAAGCTCACGCAATGCATACGGCGTAAAGCGGAAAAAGTCGCCAGGTGCGTCATGTATCGGAAATAAGAAGCGTGTTGTCAGGACGACAAAACCGCCAGGAATCAATACGCGTCGCATTTCCGCAATGGCACGTGCGGGATCCGGAATATGTTCCAAGACTTCCGAACACACGATACCCTCGAATGTATTTTCTTGGAATGGCAGCTCGCGCGCGTCTGCCACAATATCCGGTTTCCTGTCGGGATCTATGTCAATTGATACTGCATTGGGGAAATACTCCGTATGCTCCCCCGCACGCGCACCGATATCGAGTACCTTAGCGTCGGTTGCGTACCTCTCAAGGAACGCCTCTGTCTTTCCGCGCGTGAATTTCATCATAGTCTCTTTTCTATGCGGGAAGTATGACATACGGCCATATTTTTACCATTAGAGAACTCGTATGCCTTGATGGTTGCCATATAGGGCATATATGGTGTTACGATGTCCATACATGAAGGAGTTCAAGGTCCATTTCTATAACCTTCTGCGCTGGAGCGAACGCTACACAAAGACAGATATGGTCTATCTGGTAAAGAGCGCATCATGGCTGAGTCTCGGCCAGGCAACAGCCACAGTATCTTCCTTTTTTCTTGCAGTGCTGTTTGCGAATGCGCTTTCTCCCGAGGTATACGGTTCCTATAAGTACGCGCTAGCGATCGGCGTGCTGCTCGCGCTTCCGGGCCTTAACGGCATTAACGCAGCCCTGGTGCAAACCGTGAGTCGCGGGAATATCAGGACCTATCAGGATGCCTTTAGAACCAAACTGATCTGGTCGCTTCTAGGCACAATCGGAGGCCTAGTCATCGCATTTTATTATGCCGTTCACGGGAATATGCCTCTTGCCTTGGTATTCAGCATCCTTGCCGTATGCGTTCCGCTTGCGGAGGCTTTCTCTCTATATGATTCGCTCCTTCAGGGAAAGATGCTCTTCCGCATCTCCACGAGATATTCTTCATTTGCACAGCTTGCTCTGACTGTTCTCATAGGCGCAAGCGTCCTCCTTTCCGGAAACCTCGTCATCTTGGTGCTGGCGTATGCCGGAGGATGGCTTCTGGTTCGAGCCGTCGCTACGGCTCGAACATTGCGACAAGTACCGCTGAGCGGCACAACCGATCCGGAAACAATTCCCTATGGGAAGCACTTAAGCGTCATGGGAGTCGTAGGCACCCTCGCTAACTATGCGGACCGTCTCCTGATCTTCCACTATCTTGGCGCAGTCGAACTCGCTATATATACAGTTGCTACCGGTCCGGCGGAACAGCTCAAATCTCTCTTCAAGAATATCGCGGCAATCGCACTCCCGCGCTTCAGCCGCCGATCACGCGCTGAGCTTCTTGCTTCGACATTTCAGAAGACCTGGCGATTGGCGCTCAGTACGTTTGCAATAGCGATATTGTTCTCGGCAGCTATCCCCTTTCTTTACCCCTTACTATTCCCAAAATATCCTGAAGCGGTCCTGTTTGCTCAGGTGTTCGCCATCTCTACTGTAGGCATTGCACTCATTCTTCCCCAAACTGCGCTTCAAGCGCTTTCCGCCACCCGCGAATTGTATGTACTCAGCTTCGCAAGCGCCATTGCCCAGATTATTGCGCTTTTTATCGGCGTCCTCTACTTCGGGTTGTGGGGAGTAGTCATTGCGCGCGTAGCTGTCCGTCTGCTCACGCTCCTATTCGGCCTCGTGCTTGCTTCGTATACACAAGCGCACTCCTCCTCTGCTCCATAGCGCACATCTATCCGGTCCGCGCCTGACTGAGGCAGCCTATCAAGACGGTATAGAATTGAAGAACATGCGCAGCATTTCTGCACGTCCTGCCCACGTATGCTTCATCCCTATGGCGCGCGCAGCATCGCTGCGCGTCTGCGCGCTCTCTAAGTCCTCGAGCGCGCGTCGGCACCCTTCTGCCAGAGCTTTCGGATTGCCGGGCTCGACAAGTACGGCGGAATTCTCGTCGAGAACCTCACGGATGCTCGGAAGGTCGGAAGCAACGATCGGGGTACCTGTTAGCGCGTATTCAAAGAGCTTTAATGGCGACATATAGCGGGAAGCGAGTTCCGTGTCTCCAGTATTCGGGAGTACTGCCACGTCTGCGGCGTGAAGCCAGTATGGAATCTCTGCGTGCAATCGGCGGCCCATGATGCGTATGCGCGGATTCGCCTCATAACGTTCCTTGAAGGACGCGATATCTTGATCCGTCCCTCCCACAAACAGGACGCCCCATTCGTCTGGCAAGAACGCAACCGCCTCAGCTAGGATATGCGCTCCTTTCCAGGAATATAGATGGCCCGCATAGACTGCGAGCAAGGAATCCTGAGGAAGCCCTAGGCGTTCCCGACATGCCTCCTTCGTATCGTTATGCGCAAAAAGGTCAGGATCGGCAGCATCCGGGAGTACAGCGATACTGGACTCCGGCACGCCCTCGGACAGATAGCGTTCTGCTGCGGCATGGGTTATCGCGACAATGCGCAGGCCAGCGCCCACTAAGATGCGTATGAGCGTATTCCATTCTCCGCGGTGCGACTCCCATACCACCTTCTTGAATCTCAGCAGCGGAAGGAGGCAACACGCATATTCGCGTGCAAATATCTTATCCTCGCGCGATCCGCGAAAGAAGATATATATTCCGCTGAGCAATGCGAATTGTAGGTGCTCGAATAAAAATCCTATCCTTCCGATTCCTGTCGTATCAAGAACAGGTATTCGCACGATACGCATTCTGCGCGAAAGCCCATAATAGCTATATGCATCCTGGAGAATATCCGTATGACGACGCGGCAATACGAATGTAACTTTTATCCCTTTGTCAAAAAGGGCACGGGACATCGCCGCAACCTGTATGCTGTTCGCTTTTTCAGAGGGGAACCGTATATTCGCGATATACCAGAACGTATTCATAGCTTGATATCGTATTCTCGAGCCCAGACACGGAACGTAAGCAACGCCCAGAGCATAACAAGGTTATAGCGATCCTGCGTCCTATGTTCATTAAGCATACGCGCGACAGCTTCCCAGTCGAATAGAGCATCGGTTTCCGTATGATAACCCGGGGAGAGAGCCTCTTCGGCAAATGCTGCGATATGCGGGTATCGCAACCACTTCGCGCCGGGCGACTGCCAACCGCGTTTCGGCTCCTTGAATAGGTACGACGGAAGGCGATGCCGGAATGCTTCCTTCAGAATCTTCTTAGTATGAAATGCGCCTGCCTTATAAGCTGAGGGTATACGGTCCGCTAGCGCTACAAGCTCTAGGTCCAAGAGCGGGACCCGAACTTCCAAGCTATGGGCCATGGATAGCTTGTCCGCCTTGAGGAGCGATTCGTCCACGAGCCATGAACAGCGGTCTGCGCGCATGAATGCGGTGAGCGGGTCGACGCCCTCATCATCAATGCACGCTTCTGCAAACCGCTCTTTCGTGCGGTCTCCAGAGCGGTACGCTCCTCCCATGATCTCACGGACGATTGCTTCCTTTTGAAAATGGAAGCGCGCGTAACGTTCTATTCCGGGAGCATCCTCGAGCTTCTTGAGTGCAGGCAGGCACCTGCCTGCCGCGTGGCGCACGGCGCGCGGCAGCATCTGCCACAGGTCGGCGCGGCGCGCCCATCGATATCGTTCGTACCCGCCGAACAGCTCGTCCCCGCCATCGCCTGAGAGCGCGACATCGATTCCCGCTTCTTTTACCCTCTTAGCGAGCAAAAACATAGGAATTGTGGTCGGATTGGATACAGGTTCATCCATCTGACGGACTGCAGCCGTGAATGCAGGGAGTATCTCTTCCGGCGTGATGAGAAACGAATGGTGCGTTGATCCGTACAGCTTCGCCGTTTTCGCTGCGAGCAAGCTGTCTGCGTTAAACTTCTCTGGCTCTTCATCCTGTGCAAGGCTGAAACCGACGGAG
Organism: uncultured Candidatus Saccharibacteria bacterium; assembly: GCA_964651935.1. GTDB lineage: Bacteria > Patescibacteriota > Minisyncoccia > Phycocordibacterales > Phycocordibacteraceae > C7867-001. The sequence continues at coordinate 14,491 of CAZYZM010000006.1, read as the reverse complement.
AACGTGTCGATACCCGGCCGTAACCGAGATGCGGAATCAAGGATGACCGTCGAATCTACGCCGCCTGAGAGATATAGGCCGAGCGGCCGGTCTGATACGAGCTGGCGCGCTATCGCCTGGTCGACTGCGGATTCCACCCGTTCAGCTGCATCGGAAAAGGTCATCGGCTCCGGTCTCGCAGGGGGAGAAGCATACGCCTGTATCTCGAAGGCGCCGTTTTCATATATGCCATACGAACCTGGCGGCAGCTTCTTCACTCCTGCTATAGCTGTTGCAGGGCCTGGCACATACAGGAGTCGCACATATGCGTCAAATGCGTCCGTATCGAGCGTCCGCGACACTCCTGCTTCGAACAGCGCCTTCATTTCCGATGAAAAAATCAGCTTCCTCTCTTTCTCGTCCCATGCGTAATAGAGCGGCTTCACCCCCATCGGATCACGGGCAAGAATCAGGCTCTTTTCCTGCCGATCATGAATAGCAACTGCAAATATGCCGTTCATCCGTGCGAACGCGCCCGTTCCCCACTGCGCATAGGCGGCAAGTACAACTTCGGTATCACCGGCTGAACGGAACGCATACCCGCGGAGCTCGCGTCTCAGCTCTTTGAAGTTATACAGCTCGCCATTGTACACGATAGCGAATCGTCCGTCCGAACTCACCATAGGCTGGTCGGCAGCAGCTGATACATCGAGGATACTCAATCGGTTATGGCCGAGCGTAATGCCATCTCGCACCAGATCGTGCGTGCCGTCGGGCCCGCGATGACATGTTGCCGCGTCCATGCGGCGGATTGCCTTCTCGTCCTCGAATGTAAATCCGTTTATTCCGCACATAGTGAATCGATAGTATCCAATATTTTACACACGACGTTCGGGAGCGCATACCGGGCAGCCTTTGCAGGTCCGTCCTTTGGAGGATTCGTGAACGCGTTCTGGATAGCGGTCGCGACGGACTCGGGTGTTGCATCTGTTACAGAAAGTATGTCTTTGAAGATGCCGCTTGTGGTGACAACGGGCACATCCATTGCCAGCGCCTCGATTACGACCTTGTCGACGCTCCCTGTCTCGCTCGTATGCAAGAATACCGCAGCCCCTGAGAGAATCTCCGGAATGCGGTCGTGCCTCATCGGCCCGAGGAACTTTGCTTGAGCCGCGACGCCTTTCTCTTGTGCAAGTTCTCGCAATTCCCTCTCGTATGCACGATCTTCTTTAGTTATCGGAGCACCGACAATCGTGAACGAGGTATCGATACCGCGGGAGTAAAGCGCTGCCATGGCCTCAATACTCAGGTCAAGGCGCTTTACCCGGCTGATTCGTCCGATAGTTATTACCCCTCTCCTCTCTCTCTGCATCTGTGCGCCGTTCGGAGAGAATCGGCCGATATCGATGCCATGTCCGATCACAACCCGCTTCGAAGTCTCTATGCGCATACTCCTTTCAGATGCCGTGAACACCCTGTCAGCGAGCCGAACCGCGATTCGAAGCTTCGGTGCCACCGTCCCATGCGTATACCAGAGCGTTATCGGCTTTCCGAGAATGCGCCAGAGAAAGCTGCCAAGTAGCACGTACTCCGGATTCATGTGAACGAACACTGCGTCATACGAACGGCGCAAACGTATGATGTGCTTATAGAAAGCGAGGATATACTGAAGGCGGCCGGCTCTTCCAGATTCCTTTCCAAGCGAATGAACACGGACGTTTGAGGGCAGATCATGACTTCCTTCATAGAGGCATACCACCTCGACACGCTCTGCTTGGCGGGCGAATTCTTCTACCCAACGGTGAAAAAATCCGAGCGCGGAATCTTCAGAGTCGATCGTCTGTGTAATGATAAGCAACTTCATGGTCGTGTATGCGCGTTCATGGCAAGAACACACTGCTCCATCATGTCTAGATAACGTTCCAAGTATTCGTCGAGAGAAGCGCTTTGCAGGCTTTCCACAGCACGGATTCCCTGCTCCGACGCAAGGATGGGTGCTTGAAGCGCTTCTTGCACGAGCGAAGCAAGATGCTCAGGTTCAGGAGAATCGCTCACATATCCGACGCCGTCTCGGGCAAGTTCACGTGCGATGCCGACGTCAGTGGAAACGAACGGGAGCCCGCACGCAGCCGCCTCGATAAGTGTGCGTCCGTAACTCTCGTATGAAGAGGTCATCAGAAATACGTGAGCCTCATTATAAAAAGAGGCCAGATCGGTTTGCCACGGTTCGAAAGCGACAGCATCCGCAAGACCGAGGGCGCGGGATTTCTGTTCAAGCGCGTCACGAAGCGGGCCTTCACCGACAAGAACCAAGCCGATGCCTGATTCTGATTCTCGCACACAGGCCAGCGTCTCGAGCGCGAGAATGAGGTTCTTTTGTGGTACGAAGCGGCAGGCCGATAGAAGAATGCGCGAGAATTGCGGGTATTTCTTACGAAGACTGAGACCGGCTGTGTTCGTGCGCGGTGTTCCCATATCTGTATATACCGGCAGTCGGTATGTCCTACCCGCAAGCGCAGGAAGTAGCGAGAGGAGGCGCGTCTCGCTGCCGCTTGCGACGGTGCGCACGAGCGCTGCCTTCGGGAACATGCGTCGTGAGATAGAGGCGCGAACTCGGTTTCCGAAGCTTTCAGCAATGTATGCAGGATTGAATACATCTGCATGATCCTGCAGGAGAAGCGGGAGCGAGAAGCGGTGCGCAAGGCGTGCCGCCGGTATGCCAGTTTCGCATGCATCCTGTGCAGATATGACGTCAAAGCGACTCTGTGCATATATTGCGCGGCCGATACGGATCGCGTCAGGGATATACCCAAGCCGGGTCCTCGACTGTGTGGGACGGAGCCAGACGTTTGGTGCTATCTGAGTCTCCTCGAGACCGTCCGTCCGCTTCGTATATACGATGATATGCAATTCGCTAAAAACAGCGCCATATCTGGCCAAGCGAGCACGGACAGCGCTCCCATTTTCAAAGGCCTTGCGGTCGAGCGATAGCATCAGGACGTTCATACGGCGATAACGCTCATTAGGAGGCGTGCAGTGCGCGCGTACATAGTGTCAGCTGAGAATTGGCTGCGTGCGCTTTCGGCCGCAGCGCCGAGCCGAACCCGCAAGGCAGCATCGTTCGCAAAGCGTTCGAGAGCCCGGACAAGCGCATCTGGATCGCGTGGCGGCACGACCAGTCCGTTCTCGTCATCACGTATAAGTTCAGTGTTCCCGCCAGCACCCGTCGCGATAACCGCCATTCCCAGCATGAGCGCTTCGATGAGTACGTGCGAGAGACCTTCATATGAGGAATTGAGAATGAAGATATCCGACATGCGCATAACGGCAAGCGTATCAGCATGCGAGAGCGCGCCAGTAAAAGTGACGCGTGCGTCAAGCTTTTCCTGCGCCCGCGCTTCGAGCGCGACGCGTTCCGGTCCGTCTCCGACAACGGCGAGAGGCAGCGTCGGAAGCATTGCCACTGCGTCAATCAACCCATCGACATGCTTCCAGGGCACGAGCCGTCCGACGGAGACTATGCGAGGCCGCGGCTGCGCCGCGACCTCCTCCGGCACCGTGCCGCCTCCTTCCAACTCTATAGCGTTATAAATAACTTTGATACGCTCGTCAGGTATACCCCACGAGCGGATTATTCCCTTCAGGTACTCGCTCGGCACGATACAGGAGCGCGCGCTCTTCGCCACATACGTCTGTGCCGCACGCAGTACGGCGACTGAAAACGGTACCTGCATGCGGTTCGTAAATATATCGAGCGTATCCGTAATCCCGAAGCGCTGTACTCCCTGTTCCCACGCATAATCCCCGACGATCTTTACCACGAAAGTCGCGTGGCGCAGGCGTGCGGCCCATAGCGACGGAAGCCCCACTGATACTGGATCGAGCGCAAGTACCGCATCCGCCTCCTTAGCTGCGGCATATACGCGCCAGAAATATGCCAGATGTCGGATGAGCTTCGGATACCGTCGGACATCGCTGAATTTCACCACAGTCACCCCTATTCCCTGCCCTGGCAGTCCTTTCTCCAGAAGCTTTGCGTAGGTGGCAGGGCCGCCAGGCTCTGGCGGGTACAGGGGCGTAGCGATAACCAGCTTCATGGACCTATTCTCGCATACTGTGTATTTCCAGCCACCCGACGGGCTCGACGTGCGCCTCTTTAGGGCCTGGCAAAAAGAGCTCGGAACAGCTCCCGCATACGCTCTGCTATCGAATCCCAACTATATTGTTCCAGCGCCATTCGGCGAGCCGTGCGAACAACCTGCATCACGTTCCCAGAATCGGCAAGGATATTCTGTACTGCCTCGGCAATCTGCGCCGGTGCGTCTGCATCCACCGCCCAACCGGTCGGCTCTTTCTCTGGATTTCGCTTCGCATCAAAAAGAAAATCGACGATTCCTCCCTCCTGCGTCGCGATGACGGGCAATCCCGCAGCCATCGCCTCGACAAAAGAATTACCCATGCCTTCGGAACGGCTCGGGCGGATGAATATATCGCATGCTGCGAATATCCGCGGCATATCCTCGTGGGTGATCTGGCCCATGAACCGTACCCGACGCTCGACACCGAGCTCTTTCGCCAACATACGCAGCTTTTCCTCGTCCGGGCCGATGCCGCATATGAGGAACGATACCTGTTTAGGCAGGAGCGGGAGCGAGCGGATGACGTCATCTATCGCGTTCTTGTGCACGAGCCGCGAGGTCGTTACAAGAAATATCTCCTCTTCCTGCTTGCCGAGCGCAATCTTTTCCTCAGCCGCCTCTTTGTCTGCGAAGGATTTCGCGAAGCGGATCGTATCGACGCCGTTCGGAATCACTTCCGGCGCTCCGGGAAAACCCATACGGGTGCCCCAGCGTGCGAGAAAAGCGGAAATCGTCTGGAGCGCATCGGCGCGCGTAAAGGCTTGTGTGAAGAGGCCCCAAACGGGCCGCATTATCCGCTCAATGTATTCAGGGGGGTCTCCTTCCTGAAGCGTGAGCAGGTATTTCACTCTCGGATACCGCTTCTTGAACAGGCCAGCCGGAATACCGCAGGAATGCGCCATCATCGCCCATATTCCATCGAAACCGTACCTTGCATGCAGCTTTCCTGCTGTCTGCGCAGCGAAAATCTGAAAATAGTACTTGTTCAGCTTCAGCGGCCAACGGTTGAGGTCGGCGATAGACGGGCTTTTCGTTGCAAGACCGATACGATGGACGGTCACGTTCCCCACTCTCTCTTTCTTCGGAAGTTCTGAGTCGAAGCGGAGTGTCAATAGGTGAAATTCAATCTCATCCGACGGTATCCGGTCAGTTATTTCCTTGAGGGCGATTTCCGCACCGCCGATGAATCGCGGATAGTAATTGAGCGAGAATATGAGGACGCGCTTAGCCATGCGTGATGCTCTGAATGTACTCAGGGAGCGTGCAGACTGCCTTCCAGCCTAGTGCATGGGACTTTGTCGCATCGAGTTCTGAGGTCATGCGATTACCCTGCCGTTCAGGGAGCATCTCTATGGGCGCATTGAACAGCTGCGCAACCTCGAGAATAGAATAATCCGTATCACCGCCGAGGCCGAATTCGTCTCCATCCCCTTTCTCTCCAACAAGCACGAGGCCACCTACGATATCGTCCACATGGGTGAAGATACGGCGCTGCGTGCCCGGTGCGGTAACCATGAGCGGCTCGCCGGCGAGGAATTTCTGACGAAATATCTCTATGACCGTCCCGTACGTTCCCGCACGCTCACCTGGACCGTACACGTTATAGAAATAGGTAATTGCGTATGGGAGCCCGTACCAGCGCGCATAGTTTGAAACAAGCTCGGTATTCGCCGCCTTCGTCCAGGCATATGGGCTTCCGTTGCGACCCAAGCCCCCATCAGCAAATTTAGTCGAAGAACCGGCATATACGAGTTTGCACGGTTCCTGCGTATTCGCAACGCGCCAGAATTCGAGAACACCCTGCGTGCCCGCAGCATTGAGGTTCCAGACAAGATCCGGTTCAGAAAGGCTTCGCTCGACGCGTGAATATTCTCCAAGATGGAATATAAGATCTGGCCGCTCAGGCACATGCCGCGCGATGTCCTTGGTATGACCTTCGCGATACTCGACACCTTGCACATGATTCTCTCGAGAGCCGGTGAAGTAGTTGTCGAGCGAGATAACGCGGTGACCCTCTTTCGCAAGACGCGCGCAGAGATGCGAGCCGATGAAGCCGGCCCCCCCGGTCACGAGGATAAGCTTCTGGGATTCGCTATGGGCAGTTTCCATGAGCTATAGCTTCTCATTAAAGATAGACCGGAGCGCGTCCTCAGGGACCTCGAACGGCTTCGCGGCCGGTTCCTTCTCCCCTTCGGCGGCCTCTGGCGCCTTCGGTGCCGAAGGCTTCGCACGCGGCGCGGGCGCGGCATCGGGCCCCGGCTGCATATCCCCGCGCGCGAGCACGTCGGCGAGCGCGCTCTTTACCTCGCTTCTCCCTTCGTCCTTGCCCTCGCTTTTGCTTCCGGCGCTTTTGCCGCCACCCTCTCCGCCCTTCTTCTCGTGCTTCTTCTGCCCGCCTGCGCCGCCCGTCATGTTTCGCAGGATGGCCTTCAGGTCCTCTGCGGTCTTGGCGTTCTGCCCCGGGTCAGGGCGCTCGCGCTCGTCACTGCGGGCCGGGCCCTTCGCGGCTGCGCGCGGCCCTTCGTGCCGCTGCCCTTCCTGGCGCCGCGCGGGCCGGTCGCCCGCGCCCTGCCTCCCGGGGGCGACAGAGGCGGCACCCGCTGTACCAGACCGCTTCGCGCCGGATGAGGCCCCTGCGGCCCGTTTCGGAGCTTCCACAGGGCCTGTAGGGGCCGATTCCGCGAGCTCGCTGAATATGGATTCCTCGATCTTGGCGCGCGACGCGCCGAACCGCTGCCGCGACGCCTCGATAGCCTCCTTGGCGAACGAGGTCGGGGGCGGCTCGATAGGCGGCAGGCCGACCGCCGAGAACGGGCGCGAGCCGACGCCGTCGATCATGAGCGTGAGATACATCTGGTACAGCCCGAGGTTGACCAGGTCCTCTTTCGTGAATTCCGGCGTGAAGATGGTCTCCATGAACTCCGCATCGAGCGGACCCACGCGGTACGAGACGGTCGTGCCGACGTTGCCGAATACCGCCGCGCGGACTTGTTCCTCCATCTGCTCGATGTACTGGTGCGCGATGATGAGGTTGAGGGAATACTTGCGGGCCTCGGAAAGTATCTCGGAGAACGTATCGTTGGCGAAGTTCTGGAACTCGTCCACGTACAGGTAGAAGTTCTCGGCGCGCTTGAGCTGGTCGGGCGGCAGGTCGGCGCGGCTCATCGCGGCAAGGAAGATGCGCGTCACGAGCATGGAGCCGAGAAGGCGCATGTTCGTATCGCCCACGAGGCCTTTGGAAAGGTTGATGAGGAGGATCTTGTTGTTGTCCATCAGCTCGCGGATGTCGAAGGACGACTTCGGCTGGCCGATGATGTTGCGGATGAGCGGATTGCCGGTGAACTGGCCGATCTTGTTCTGGATGGCCGGCGTCGCCTCCTGCGTGAAGCGGTCGGTGTAGCCGGCGAACTCCTTCGTCCAGAAATCCTTCACGACCGGGTCCTTGATGTTGTCGACGACCTTCGCGCGGTACGCCTTGTCGGTGTACATGCGGTTCACGCCGAGCAGGGTCGCGTCAGGATACTCCAGGAGCGCGAGGAGCGTATTCGTGAGGATGTACTCCATGCGCGCGCTCCAGGCGTCCTCCCAGATCTTCTTGAAGGTGGCCATGAGGCCCGAGACCACGAGGTGGCGCTTGTCGTAGCCGACGTCCTCCATCACGTTGAAGGCGATGGGCTGCTCCATGTCGAACGGCGCGAAGTAGACGACGTCGTCGACGCGGTCCTTGGGGATATAGTCGAGGAGCGTCTCGATGGCGCTGCCGTGCGGGTCGATGAAGGCGAGCCCTTCCCCGTTCTGGATGTCCTGGATCGCCATGTTTTCCAGGAGCGTGGACTTTCCCATGCCCGTCTTCCCGATGACGTACATGTGGCGCTGGCGGTCCTTCGCCTTCAGGCCGAACGGCGCGCGCTTGCCCCGCGAGTCGGTCGCGGCGAAGTACGTGATGCGCTCGGGGTTGTACATACAGGGTAAGTATATACCGAAAGCGGCGCTCGCGCGCCGCTACGGTCTTATGAGAACGCGATGTGGGAGCCGCGCGGTTCCGGCTGCTGGTGAAGCTGCCGGGCCGGCGAATCAGAAGGCGGCGGCAGAGGCGGCTCGGCAGCCGGCGTGCGGCGGCGCAGCGTGAACGCGAGGCCGATGACCAGGAGGCCGATGAGCGGCAGGATCCACTCGAGCCAGGAAAGCGGGAGGCCGCTCCAGGGCGAGACGAATACCAGCGCGCCCAGAAGCATGATGAGGTGTTCGCGGGTCATACGGGGAGTATAGCACGCACGCAGAAGCCGCCGAGAGAGCTACGGAGAGACGATGACGACGAACTCGCCGCGCACTTCCTTCTCGTGCGTCGCGAAATGCTCGCTCACCTCCTGGGCGGAACCGGCGACCACGGACTCGTAGAGCTTGGTGAGCTCGCGCATGACGGTCACGGTGCGGCCGTCGGGCAGCGCGGCCGCGAGCTCGCCGAGCGCCTTCTGGATGCGGTGCGGCGACTCATAGAAGACGGCGGTGCGCGGCATCGCGGCGATCTCCTTCATGAGCGTCTGCCGGCCCTTCTTGTGCGGGAGGAATCCGAGGAAGGTGAACTCGTTCGTCGGTGCTCCCGCTATCGAGAGCGCGGCCGTGAGCGCGGAAGGCCCGGGGATGGTCACGACGCGCACCGCGTCGCCGAGCCGTTTGCGCACTTCGGCGACGAGCGCCGTGCCCGGGTCGGAGATGCCCGGCGTGCCGGCGTCGGTTACGAGCGCGATATGCTTCCCTTCCCCCAGCTGCGAAAGCACGCGCGTCGTCGCGAGCTTCCCGCTCTGCGCGTGATACACGAGGAGCGGCTTCTGTATGTCGAACCTGCCGAGAAGCTTCGCGGTAACGCGCGTATCCTCGCAGGCGATGGCGTCGGCCTGCTTCAGGGTCTCGATAGCGCGCAGCGTGATGTCGCCCAGGTTGCCGATGGGCGTAGCGACTACCGAGAGCGTCCCGACGGTGTTCTCATAGGCGGCCATATCCCTCTACCCTGCCGCATTTCGGCCGAAAAGGAAAGCGCGTTGACACCCGTCCGCTATGGCGTATCGTGAGAATCAGGCTGTTATTTACAAAAAGGAGGGCATTATGCCTGACACTATCGTAGAGGATGTCGCACGGCATGACGTGCTCTCGTTCAGCGCGCCGGATTCCGATCCCGTGCAGTATGCGGTCCGCTGCGAAGCGCCGCGGAATTTCAACTGGTCGTTCAACGGCCTGTACGCGGGCATCGACCACGAACGGAAGGTCTTCGAGCACCGGCTGAGCTATGCGCTCGCGGCCCGAGGGATCCGCATCGCGTACGCGCCGACGGTAAGGCGCATGAGCGGCGCCATCCTGAGGCCTGAGCAGTTCGTCTCGATGCGGCCGCTTCCGAAAGGCGTCCTCGTGCTTCGGCCGGAGCTCCCCTGCGACGGCACGTTCATCGGCGCTGGCGACGGCTTCTCCATGGCGGCAGCCGGATGCATCCTCGCCGCGCTCACGTTTCGCGACCAGGAAGGCGAACCGGTCTGCATCGCGGCGCATGCCGGCAAGGCATCGCTCGTCGACCTCGATCTCGTATTCGCGAGAACGCCGTCGCGTCCGCGCTTCGGCGTCATCGACGCGATGGTCGCCGCGGGCACCGCGCACGGCGGGAATCCGGCGGACATGACGCTCCGCTCGTTCTTCGCCAAGCCCTGGGAGGATTACCGCCATTCGACAGACGACCCGGTGCACGGCGAGAAGAACTTCCTGCTCGTATCCGAACTCGAGAACCGGTACGGATGCGACGCGGGCGTGATCGCGTACGACTCGTACGGCGACGAGTTCCTCTGCCTGGAGAAGCTCGCGGCCGCGCAGGCGCGCCACGCGGGCGTCGGGCACGTATGCACGGAGGGCTACAGCCTCCCGCACAACGGGCCGTTCGCCTATACGACGCACCAGGATCCGCGGCTCTCTGATCCGATGCGCAACCTGGTAACGCTCGTGCGTTCCTGACCTATGCCTTGACGGCACGGCCGGTCCCTTCGGGACCGGCCGCTTTCTTTACGCGACCAGCGCGTCCGCCACCTTATATATGTCCCCCGCGCCCATGGTGATGACGGTATCTCCGGGCTGCGCCATGCCGCCGACAAGATGCTCTACGTCTTCGAGCGAATCGGCAGCGCGCACAGAGACGGCCTCCTGCCGTATGCGCTCGGCCAGCAGCTCGCTCGAGACGGTTCCGTCGTCGGGCTCGCGCGCCGCATATATCGGCGCGACGACGACCTCGTCGGCGTCAGCGAAGGCACGCGCGAAGCCGTCGAGCAGGTCGCGCGTGCGGCTGTAGAGATGCGGGTGGAAGGCTGCGATGATGCGACCGTTCTTCCCTTCCTTCGCGTTCTTCTCCTTAAGCGCGCGGAGCGTCTCGGCGATAGCCGTCGGGTGGTGCGCATAATCGTCATATACGGCGACCGTGCCAGCACCGTCCTCTCCCGCGGCGGGAAACGTTCCTTTGTATTGAAAGCGGCGCCACGTGCCGTGGAAATCCGCGAGCGCATCGGCTATCGTGCGCTCGGCGATGCCAGGCACGAGGGCGCGCGCCGCCGCCGCCGCCGCGCGCGCATTGTCCTGGTTGAACCCGCCGGGAAGCCGCAGCTCGTACGCCGGCTCGCGGGCATAGTCGACGACCGGCGCGACAGCCTCTGCCAGGAGCGGCTGTATGTTCGGATTCTCAGGGTCAGCGATGATGACGCCGCTCTTCGGTACGCGCCGTATGGCCTTCCGGAAGGTTTCCTGCAGCGCCTCGAGCGAATCGAAGTAGTCGGTATGGTCCCACTCGAGGTTCGTGATGACCAATACCTGCGGGGCGAGTTCCAGAAGATGATCGCGGTACTCGCAGGCTTCGACGATGAACAGGTCGGAATTGCCGGGAAGGTAGTTGCTGCCGAAATCCTGCACGATGGAACCGACGATGGCGGAGGCGTCCGCGCCTGCCGCCTGCAGCACCTTCGCGAGCATGCCGGTCGTCGTGGTCTTGCCGTGCGTGCCGGCTATGGCTACCGTGCGCTTCCCTGCCGAGACCCGGCCGAGCATCTGGAAGTACGAGAGCTGCGGGATGCCGCGCTTTGCCGCCGCTCGGCGCTCAGGATTGTCTTCCGGCACCGCGTCGCTATAGATGAGCACGTCGAGCGCGCTCGGCAGATTCTCTGCGCGCTGGCCGATATGCACACGGATGCCTTTCTCTTCCAGCATGCGCGTGACCGGGCTCTCTTCCCTATCCGAACCGCTCACCGCATTCCCCTGCGCCGCGAGCAGCTGCGCGAGCGCCGACATGCCGATGCCGCCGGCGCCCGTGAAGAAATAGGAATGTTGAACGGGATCGGTCATATATAAGGCAGGTTACAGCGAGCGGACGAGCTCGTTGAACTGGTCGCCGCGGTCGAACTCGTTCTGGAACATGCCGAAGGAGGCGAAGCCAGGGCTGAGCACGATGGCGTCGCCCGGCTCGGCGTTGCGCCGCGCGTTCCCTACGGCCGCGACGAGGTTTTCGAATACCTCTGCATCCGGCAGTTCGCCGCGGATCCGCTCGGTGCCGGTGCCGGCCAGGAGCTCGACCCGTTTCGTATATTCAGGTATCGCCGAAAGGAGCGCGCTCATGTCGAGCCCCTTGTCTGCCCCGCCCATGATTAGGATGACCTTGCCGGCGTATTTCTCGCCGAGCGCCTTGAGCGCGACGAGCGTCGCGTCCGGCGTCGTCGCGGTCGTGTCGTTGTAATACTCGACGCCGTCGACGGTGCGCACGAGCTCGAGCCGGCCGGGCACGCCGCCGAATCCCGCGAGCGCATCGCGGATGACCGCCTCCTCGATACCGAGCGCTTCGCATGCGCGCTTGGCGAGCGCGGCGTCGTAGCGGTTATGCTCTCCCGGAATCCTGAGCTCCCAGGAATCAGGCAGGTCGCCTGCGCCGGCGATGCTCACCCAGCCGTGCATGAGCCCCACATACTTCGTCTGTATCAGCTCGGCAGCCTGCGCGCCGAGCACGAGCGTGTCGCCCGGTTCCTGGAAGAGGAAGATATTTGCCTTGTCGGCCAGGTAGGCGTCGAGGTCGTCCTTGTAATAGTTCAGGTGGTCGGGGAAGAAGGTCGTGAACACGGCGACATGCGGCGAGAGCTTCGCCGCGCCGAAGCCCTGCAGCTGCCACGAATCGAGCTCCATGAGCGCGACCGAACCTTCCTCGACCTGCGGCAAGAGCGCGAGCGTCGAGACGCCGCGCACGTTCCCGCCGAGGAGCACCTTCTTCCCTGCCCGCTCGAGGATGGCATGGATCATGTGCGTGGTCGTGGACTTGCCGCGCGTGCCGGTGATGCCGACGACCGGGATCCGCGCTATTTCCGCGAAGAGCGATGAGCTCATCTTTACCGGAATCTTGTTCTGGTGCGCCTCTTCTATATAGGGCGAATCGAGCGGCACGCCGGCGGCCTTGAGCACGAGGTCGCGGTCGCGGAAATCCTCGAGCCGGTGCTCGCCGAGCACGAACGTGATGTTCGGATACCGCTTGAGCGCCTCCACGGAGGTAGCGAGCTGCGCTTCGGTCTTGAGGTCGGTCACGGTCAGGTGCGCGCCCTGTTCGGCCAGGTAGCGCACGTCGCCCAGGCCGCGGCCCAGGAGCCCCAGGCCCATCACGGTTATCTTCTTCCCCTCGAAATACGGCCGCGCGTCCATATATGCCTATCCTACCGCACTCGCGGGCACGGGAAAAACGCGCCGTATTCAGCGCTTATCGGCACGCCTGCTCTTCGGCCGTGTCGGTATGGGAGAGCGTGAGCGGGGACTTCGTCACCTGCACGAGCACGAAGGGGCTCGTCGTCATGGTGGCGACCGCGCAGCTGTCGCCCGGCGTGAGGTGGGTTATGGAAAGGGTGCGCACGCTGTCGGCATCCTTGATGCTGTCGACGCGGATGCCGTAGCCGCTCGTCGAATGGCTGCCGTCGAAGACCGCGAGCACGTCGTACTTGCCGAAGTCTACCTGCGGGAGCGCGGGCGCCTCCGCACCGTATATCATCTGCCAGAGCGACGCGAGCTGGTCGGCCGACGTGATGCGGTAGTTCACGCGCCGGATCGCCTGGGCCGTGTTCTCGCCTTGCGCGACGATGCGTATGTCTGCGCTGTTCGCGCCAGTATAGGAAACGGCGGGAGCCTGCTTACCCGGAGGCGTGAAGAGCGGGTGGAACGCGTCGCCGCCGTACAGGTATAGGAGCCCGCCGATACATACGGCGAGGATGACAATGAAGGGAAGAAGGGCCGCCTTGCGCATATATAGGAAGTATAGCGCGGCAGGCATGCCTGCCGCGCCCTTCTGTGCAAAAGCCGCGAACGCTACACCTCTATCTTCGAGAAGAAGTACGCGCCAAGATACAGGAGCACGGCGGTCAGCCCGAACAGCACGGCGTAGTCTACCCAGAGCCCGAAGTGCGTGGCTCCCGTAAGCAGGGTGCGCATCGCATCCACGCCGAAGGCGAGCGGATCGACGGCAGCGATGACCTTCATCACCTGCGGCACGTCCGTAAGCGGGAAGAGCGCGCCGGAAAGGAGGAAGAGGGGCATCACGAGGAAGTTCATGATGAGCTGGAAGCCCTGCATGTCCTTGAGCCAGGAGCCGATGATGGTTCCGAAAGCGCAGAAGACGACCGCGACCAGGAGCATGGTGGGAAGCACGAGCGGCAGGAGCGCCCAGGATTCTGGCCGGAAGCCGGCGAGCAGCGTCATGACGAGCACGATGAGGCCCTGCAGCGTGGCGACGGTCGCGCCGCCCAGCACGCGGCCGAGCATGACGAAGATGCGCGGCACCGGCGCGATGAGCGTCTCCTTGAGGAAGCCGAACTGCCGGTCCCAGATGACCTGCATGCCGGAAAAGATAGACGTGAACAGTATGGACATGCCGATGATGCCGGGCGCGAGGAAGTCGATGTAGTTCCCCTGCCCTGCCGCCTGGAAGACCGCGCCGAAGCCGAAGCCGAACGAGAGCAGGTAGAGGACCGGCTGCGCGAGCGAGCCGACGATACGCGACTTCGAGCGCGTATACCGCTTCATTTCCCGCACCCACATGACATAGATAGCTTGCATAGATATATACGGTTACCGGCCCTGGTGCGCGCGATGGAACATGCGCATGCGGTCGGCGCCGCCCGCCGCTTCCTCCCGTATGGTCTTCCCGGTGAGCTCGAGGAACGCGTCTTCGAGGTTCTGCGTGCCGGTCTGCTGCTTGAGCTCGGCCGCGGTGCCGGAGGCGATGATGGTGCCGTGGTCGATGACCGCGATGCGGTCGGCATTGCGCTCCGCCTCCTCCATGTAGTGCGTCGTGAAGAACACGGTCATGCCTTCCGTCTTGCGCAGGT
>CAZYZM010000005.1:0-22999 GCA_964651935.1 uncultured Candidatus Saccharibacteria bacterium | reverse complement strand
CGCTCGCCCGCGCAGGCAAGGACCGCCTCGCATACGGCATCGTCGACGCCTCGCAGGCGGTTTCCGGCGCGGTCATGGGCGCGGAAGCGACGGCGCTGGCGCCGTTCCTTCCGGAAGCGCCCGTTTCCGTTCCCGCTCTCGCATCCGCGCCGCGCTCGGGCGGCCCGCTCTTCGCTGATTCGGCTCCTGCGCGCCTGGCGCGGGCGGCTCAGGAGCGCATCGCGCAGGCGGGCGGCGCCGTGCTCCTGCTTCCGCTGCGCGCCGAAGACACGATGCTCGGCGCCGCCGGGTACGCCGCATCGCTCATCGACGGCACCGAAGGGCCGGCGCTCGCGGCCAGCGAGCGCGCTGCCGACGTATCTCATGCGCAGGCCGCGAGCGCCGTCGCCTTCCTCCCTGACTCGTGGGGCGCGGCCGTCGGACGGTTCTTCCATGCGACGCACGAGCTCGCGCGCACCCTCATCTCGAGCGGCTTCCATACGCTCGCGAGCCTCATGCCGGGCGGCGCGGTCATGACGCCGGCGCTCACGGTCGTGCACACGGCGCCGGGCGAGCCGGCCCTGCACGTGCTGCCGGTTCCGGCACCGGGGCTCACGAATGCGGGCGGCAGCGCTGTCGGCGCCGGCAGCAAGGACACGATCGTGCAGAACATCGTGAACAACTACTACCCGCAGACGGTCTTCGGCGGAAGCATCGATGACGCGATGCTCGCGCTCGTGCAGCCGTACGTGCGCCAGAGCATCGACTCCGCGCTCCGCAACGTCGACCGCAACACGCGCGACCTCGTCTCGGAAGACGGCGGCACGCTTTCCGACGTGACGATAGAGAGCGGCACCGCGGACCTTTCAGACCTCGCTGCCGAGAACGCGGCTATCGGAACGCTCTCTGCCGGCACGACGACGCTGGGCCTGCTCACCGCCTCTTCGACCTCCATCGACGGGTCGCTCGACGTGAGCGGCGCGCTCTCTGCCGATTCGCTCTTGGTGGCGAACATCCAGTCGCAAGGTCCCGTCATCGCGCCGAGCTTCACCGCGACCGATACGGCAGCGACCTCTTCCTTCACGAACCTCACCGCGACCGACGGCTTCTTCACGAAGCTCGCTGCGGGCGCGCTCTCCATCATTTCCGGCGGCAAGCTCGGCATCGGCACCTCTGCGCCGGCCGTCTCGCTCGACATAGCGGGGACCGACGCCGTCAGGCTTCCGGTCGGCACCACCGCCGAGCGCCCTGCGGGCGGTACCGGCTACGTGCGGTACAACACCACGACGCACCAGTTCGAAGGGTACAGCGACTCCGGCGTATGGCAGGGGCTCGGCGGCGTCATCGATGCCGATCAGGACACGTACGTTACGGCCGACACCAACAACGCGAACGAGAATACGCTGCGCTTCGTAACCGCCGGCAGCGAGCGCCTGACGATACTGCCGGACGGCAACGTCGGCATCGGCATCACGACGCCGTCCGCGATGCTCACGGTCGGCGGCACGCTCTCGGTAACGGGCACGACGACCATCGGCTCGCTCGACGGCCTCGTGTACGGCATGAACGGCGCGCTCTCTGCCGCGACCGTCGCATCGCCGCTCTCCTTCACGAACGGCGCGCTCTCGCTCTCTACCGCCGGCGACTGGACGGGCACCCTCGACGGCTTCGAGGGCAGCTACTATCTCGCCAACTCCTTCAGCACGACATCGGCGGACTCCTGGCTTTCGGGCAAGTCGACGACGAACCTGGTCGAGGGCACGAACCTGTACTTCACCGATATCCGCGCCCGCACGGCGCTCTCGGCCGGCACCGGCCTCGCATACGACCCGAGCAGCGGCACGTTCTCGGCAGGAGTGATACCGGTCGAGAACGGCGGTACCGGCGCGACCGCCCAGACGGCCGGCGGCATCGCGTACTATGACGGCACGAGGATTACGACCGGCACCGGCCTCGCCTATGCGGGCGGCAACGTCGGCATCGGCACGAGCTCTCCTTCCGCGAAGCTCACGGTCGCGGGCGACACCGCGCTCGGCGGCGATGCGTCCATAGCGGGGAACGTGGCCATCGGCGGCACCGCGACCATCGGCGCGCTCGACGGGCTCCTGTACGGCGCCTCGGGCGTGCTCGGCACGGTCGCCGTCTCTACGCCGCTCTCGTTCGCCGGCGGCGTCCTTTCCATCTCGACCTCTACCTTCAGCGGCTCCGGCTCGGGCCTCGACGCCGACCTCATCGACGGCCTCGATTCTTCATACCTCCTCGCCAACTCCTTCAGCACCAGCTCGGCGGACGGCTGGCTCGGCACGAAGGATACCGACGACCTGCTCGAGGGCGCAGGCAACCTGTACTTCACCGACGCGCGCGCCCGCAGCGCGCTCTCGGCGACCTCGCCGCTCGTTTACAGCACCACGACCGGCGCGTTCAGCCTCGGCACGGTGCCCATCGCTAACGGCGGCACGAACGCTACCGCGCAGACGGCTGGCGGCATCGCGTACTTCGACGGCACCTCGCTTACTACAGGGACCGGCCTCACGTACTCGGGCGGCAGCGTCGGCATCGGCACGAGCAATCCTACCGGCAGGCTGACGGTCGAGCAGAACACGCCGGGCGGTACGGTGAACATCGACCTCAAGAATCTCGCGTCGTCCGCGACCGGCAACGAGGTGCGCGTGAATCTTATGAACTATGTCTCGCTCACCAACCTCACCGGCTCGTACATCTCTTCGATAACGACGAACGGCGCGACCGGCGAAGGCGACCTCGCCTTCGGCGTATGGGGCGGCGGCATCAACGGCCAGAGCGAGGTGCTGCGGCTCACCGGAAGCGGCAACGTCGGCATCGGCACTACCTCGCCGTCGGCGAAGCTCACGGTCGAGGGAGATGCGCGCGTGTCGGGCGCGGTCGCCGCGGCGAGCCTCACGACGACCGGAGCCGCCGACGTGGCGTCGCTCTCGGTCGGCGCGCTCTCGGGCTTCCTCAAGGCGACGGCCGGCGCCGTCTCGGTCGCGCTCGTCGACCTCTCGACCGACGTAACCGGCTCGCTCGGCTCGAGCAAGGGCGGTACGGGCTTCGGCAGCTACGACGCAGGCGACATACTCTATGCCGACATCACGGGCGACCTGGTGAAGCTTCCTGCAGGAAGCGCGGGCGAGGTCCTCAAGATACAGGGCGGCCTGCCGGCCTGGGGCGCAGACCAGACCGTCGGCGAAGGCGGCAGCGACGGCATCTTCGCGACCTCTTCCGGCAGGATCTATCCGCTCGACACGTCCGTCGTCACGGTCCTCGGCTCGAGCGCGACCTCTACCGGCAACAGCATCCTCGAAGTGGACGGCCAGCAGTACATCTCGACGCGGCTCGCCATCGCCACGACCTCGCCCTCTGCGGCGCTCTCGGTCGGGGGAAGCGGCCTCTTCTCGGGCAACGTTACCGCAGGCGGCACGCTTTACGCCGCCTCGCTGACGCTCGGCGGCTCCGCCTTCACGTCGCTCCTGGGCACCGGCCTCGTGAACGACGGCGGCACGCTCGCGATATCGACCACCACGCTCGGGCTGGCTTCCGCGTCGACGACCGCGGCGCTCACGTCGTCGCTCACGAGCAACTACGTGCCGAAGTGGAGCAACAGCGGGCACCGCTTCCTCGACTCGCTCATCTACGACAGCGGCACGCAGATAGGCATCGGCACGGCCACCAACCTTACGGGCGCGCTCACCGCGAACGGCACCTTCGGCGTGCAGGCGGAAGGCGACATCTTCCGCCAGTACGACTCGGGCGACGCCGCGTGGTATCCGGTCATCGCGCGGTACAACACGGGCAACGGCACCTTCCCGGGCAGCACGTACATCTTCGGTGCGGGCCCGAACGCGAACGTCGGCATCGAGAAGCCGGGCGGCGGCAACGTGACGAGCTTCCATGTGCATGCGGATAGCTCCAGCTTCAGCGACGCGGTTACCGTCGGCACGACGCTTTCCGTAACCGGCACCGCCACGCTCGGGAACGTCATCGATTCCGGCCTCACGGCAGACACGCTCGCGTACGCGGACGCCGGCAAGCAGCTTTCTTCGGCGACGATCGCCTCGCCGCTCTCGTTCAGCGGGGGCACGCTCTCGCTCTCGACCGCCGGCGACTGGACGGGCACCCTCGACGGGCAGGAAGGAAGCTGGTATCTCGACCGCGCGAACCACACCGGCACGCAGGCCGCATCGACCATCTCTGACTTCAGTACCGCGGCGCGCAGCGCGCTCTCGGCGACCTCGCCGCTCCTTTACAGCACCACCACCGGCGCGTTCAGCCTCGGCACCGTGCCGGTCGGCAACGGCGGCACCGGCGTCTCGACGCTTGCGAGCGGGCAGGTGCTGCTCGGCAACGGCACGAGCGCCGTTACGAGCGTCGGCCGCGGCAACATCACGGGCGGGCTCGCCATCGGCGTTACGGGCGGCACGGGCGCGGTGCTCGGCTCGGGCGTTACGCTCACGCTCAACACTGCCGGCGACTGGACGGGCACGTTCGACGGGCAGGAGGGAAGCTGGTACGTCGCCAACTCCTTCAGCACGACGTCGGCGAACACCTGGCTCGCCGGCAAGTCCACCACGAACCTCGACGAAGGCACGAACCTCTACTACACCGACGCGCGCGCCCGCACGGCGCTCTCGGCGACGAGCCCTATCGTCTATGACAGTGGCACGGGCATCTTCTCGCTCGGCACCGTACCCATCGCCAACGGCGGCACCAATGCCACTTCGCAGACGACTGGCGGCATCGCGTACTATGACGGCACCTCGCTCACCACCGGCACCAGCCTCACGTATTCGGGCGGGAAGGTCGGCATCGGCACCGCTGCGCCTGACGCCGGGCTCGAGGTGCTCGCGCCGAACGGCGACCCGCAGCTGCGGCTCACCAACGCCACGTTCACGACCAAGTTCACGGATTTCGAGCAGCAGACCTCAGGACTCATGATCACGCCGGGCGGCGGAAGCCAAGGACTCACGGTCGATACCTCGACGAGCGGCGGCGATATCAACTTCTTATTGGCCAGTACCGGCGGGAATCCGCAGCTGAGCATAAAGGCGGGAAGCTTGGGCGGCACGACGTTCTTCCAGGCGTACGGGGGCAGCCAGCGGAAGATCTCTATCGGCGACGACGTGGATACCTCGGACCCGGCGACGCTCCAGGTTACCGGCGACAGCTCTTTCACGGGCTCGCTCTCGGGCACGCGGTTCCTCGCCACTGATTCTGTAACCGCTCCCGGGTTCTCGTGGACGGGCGACGACGAGACCGGCATATACCACGTTGCCGCAGGCACCATAGGCTTTTCCACTGGCGGCATCGGCCGCGCGGTCATCGACGCGAACGGGTACCTTGGAATCGGGACGACCACGCCCGCGTACGCGCTCGACGTCTATGGAAGCGGCAGCATAGAGGGAACGGCGCTTCATGTCGGTACGTACAGCTCAGCTAGCACCTATGCAGGGTTCAGCACCGACCGGGCGTTCTTCGGGTATGACTCAGCGACTTCCAACGCCGCTGTGCAGGGCATAAGCGGCAAGGGCATCGAGTTCAACGTCAACAGCAACACGTTCGGTTCGGGGACCGCGATGGTCATCACCTCGGCGGGCAACGTCGGCATCGGGACCAGTGCGCCGAACACGCAGCTCCATGTAGAGACCGCGAACGGCGGGACCAATACCGTCCTCAATGCGCTCACCCTCGGCCGCAGCACGTCCGGCACGGCTGCGGCCGGCATCGGTACGGGCATCACGTTCCAGGCCGAGCGCGCCGACGGGAGCGAGGTGCCGGCTGCCGCCATCCAGGCAATTCTCACGGGCGTGGGAACCGGCACATCCCAGAACGGCGCGCTCGCCTTCCTCACCGTTCCGAACTCGAGCGGCGCGGTGGAGGCGATGCGTATCGCGGCGAACGGCAACGTCGGCATCGGTACAAATGCGCCAACGCAACTATTGCACATAAAATCGACGGTCAACGCGCTTGCTGCGACCTCAGGAACTACGCAAACGGGCATCCTTCGCCTGAATGGGTCTGGCATGGGTGTGCTTGATTTCGGCCAAGCGGGCGCAACGGGCGCGTGGTTACAATCGACAAACTCAGGAGATCTTTCAACAAATTATAATCTTCTTCTTAATCCGAACGGAGGAAACGTCGGCATCGGCACGACGAATCCTTCGTATAAGCTCGACGTGTTCGGCAACGGCGGCACCACGGCGGTCGATAGTTCGACAGTCACTGACGTGGCGGGTCTGCGCGACAGCAGCGGCAATGGCGTGGCACTCTCTACGTATACCAATGGAGATACGATACTCCGCACGACGACGACCGGTTCCGCCCTCGTGTTCGGCACGCGTACAGGCAGCGCTAATTACGAGCGCATGCGCATTCTGGCGAACGGCAACGTGGGTATCGGGACTACGACGCCCGACTCCCTCTTGAACGTCGTGGGGAACCAGCCCGTCGCGCTCTTCAAGACCTCCGTGTCGAGCGTTACGACGGCGAGCGTCCGCCTCCGTCTCGCGGAGAGCAGCGGCACGAGCGCCAATACGGATAATTACTGGGATGTGGGTCCAGGAATAACCGGGTCAGGGGATTTTGATTTCGGTATCGGACTTAACGGCGGTACTGCGCTATCCATCCTGCGCAGCAACGGCAACGTCGGCATCGGAACGACCACGCCAGGCGCGACGCTCGCCGTGGCGGGGAATACGTACCTGGGGGGAAATCTCACGGCGACGGGCACTACGTATCTCGGCTCAGACATCACTATCACCCCTGGCGCGAGCGCTGATTTCCTGAACACCTACCTCTTCGCCAACGGCATCACCTCGTACGCAGGCATCACGAGCTCCGGCGTCGTCTCCGCTCCGCAGTTCCTCGCCACCGATTCTGCGACCGCTCCCGGACACTCCTGGAGCGGCGACGAGGAGACCGGCATGTACCACGCTGCCGCGAACACCATCGGTTTCGCCACCGGCGGCATCGGCCGCGCGGTCATCGATGCGAACGGGTACCTTGGGGTCGGCACCAGCAATCCGGCCGCAGCGCTCGACGTGATCGGCGGGGGAGGCGCTTCTAATCCGACCGCGCGGTTCTCGGGCTATGAGAATAGCAGTCCTCTCTATACCATCCTTGAGCTGGATTCCGGCGTTACGAGCGGGTATTTGCAGGGCGCGCTCTCGTTCTCGCGTTCCGGCACTACGACGGCTGCCATAGGGTACCAGTCTCCTGATACTTCAAGCGGACGGCTCACGTTCAGTACGATGAAGAGCGGTACGCTCACCGAGCGCCTGCGCATCGATGAGAACGGCAACGTCGGCATCGGGACGACGAACCCGGCTGCGAAGCTCTCGTTCGGCGCGGGCGTACAGACCAACCAGCTGTATCTCTATGACAACGGCACAGCGAACAAGTTCGGCCTCGGGACTGCCGCAGGCGTGCTTCAGATATACTCTGGCAGCAACACGAACCTCGGGTACCGCACCGCGTTCGGAACGTATGACGGTACGACGTTCACAGAAAAGGTGTCCATCCTGAATAACGGAACCGTCGGTATCGGCACTTCGACTCCGTCTGCGAAGCTCGAGATAGCCGATACCGCGCCGAACCTCCGGATATCGTCGACGCTGAATAGCAGTAGCTGGACGAATGGCGATGTGGTCGGCGCTCTTGAGTTCTTCTCTGCCGATACTTCGGGGCCAGGCGGCGAAATCGGCGGAGCTGGAGTGAAATCAGCGATACGGTCAGTGAGCAACAACTCGACATTCGGCGGGTATACCGACCTTACGTTCAGCACGGCAGGCGCTGACGGGAATGATAAGGAGCGGATGCGCATCGATCGGGATGGAAACGTGGGTATCGGAACGAGCACGCCAGGCGCGACGCTCGACGTGTTCGGCAATTCAGGTTCCGATACTCCTGGCCAGAACCTGCTCCTTAGCCTGGACCGCAACAATCCCCAGCATAAGTTCGCGTTCAGGTACAGCGCAGATGGCAGCGCGCTTAACTTCGACCGGTACTCTGGAGGTGTCTGGAGCGCGTCCATGACGTGGGACAGGCTGAGCGGCAACGTCGGCATCGGCACGACGACTCCGAGCAACCTCCTTACTGTTTCCGGTGCGAACATTCCTCTCTATCTGGCTTCTTCGGGCGCAAATTCTGTCATCCTGTTCAGCAACTCTACGCTTACCGGTACAAACACCTATCTCGGCTATCTCGCCGACGACTTCGTGATCCGGAACAATGGCGGCGAGCGCTTCCGCATTACGAGCGCAGGCAATGTGGGCATCGGCACCACCGCCCCGACCGATCCGCTCACCATCGGAATCGCGGGCGGAGCCGGAGTCGACCAGTCCATCCGTATCAATTCCGCAGGCGCGACCTATGGAAAGCTCGACACGAACGGCACGATCGGTCTGCTGAACATCACCGCCACGAACGGGACCAGTGCCGGAGCCATAGCGTTCAAGGTCGGCGGCAGCGCGACGGAGGCGATGCGCATAGATAAGAATGGCGATATAGGTGTGCGTACCGCCAACCCTGAAACGTCCCTTCACATATACGGTTCCGGCACCTCGACCACGCTCGGCCAGCTCGATACGAACCTGCGTCTGCAGTCGCAGACCTCTACGGCCGGGGACGGAAGCGAGATATCGTTCCGAGGACACTCGGCCGCGACGGAGAGCACCGGTACGTACGCGGCCATCTCGGCACCGCTCGTCGGGAATTCCGGAACCGGTTCTGTCGGTTACCTGGCGTTCTCGACGAAGGCGGCCACTACCGACACGGCGCTCACCGAGCGCATGCGCATCGACCAGGACGGATACGTAGGTATCGGTACGGCGAGCCCGCAGGCGAAGCTCGATACGAACGGCACGATACGGGCGATCGGAATAAATACTCCGGCAAGCGGCGCCGGTACGGAAATCTCCTACAACGGCGGAACCGGCTACGTGTTCGCGTATGACCGCAGCGCCTCGCAGTTCAAGGACCTCATCCTCGGTCAGACCACCGGGCAGCTCGTGATAAAGGGCACGGGCGGCGGCGGCAGGATCGGCATCGGCACCACCAACCCGACACAGCTGCTCGATATCGAAGGAACTTCGGGAGGCCGCGCGGCGTTCACCGATACGGGTACGAAGCGCTTCTCTATCGGCAACAGCGGCACGGGCGCGTTCTCCATACGCGATGAAAGCGGGTCGGCCGATAGGGTTGTGATCGACCTGAACGGCAACGTCGGTATCGGCACTACCAACCCGTCCGACAAGCTGACCGTCGAGGTCGGGACGAACAATCGCATCGGTTTCCAAGAGGTCGCTTCGTCAGCTCTCGCTGATTTCACGACGGGGGGCACGGCGATGCAGTTCTCGCGGCCTCAAGACGGCACTAACAACCTCTCCGCAATCTTCGCATACAACAACGCTAACCTGGCGCTTGCCACGCGCGACGACCTGGTGTTTGCGGCTGGCGGCGCAAGCAATTATACAGCCGCTCCTGAACGCTTGCGCATTACCGGCACGGGCAATGTCGGTATCGGTACGGCGAACCCTGGCCGTCGAATTGATGTCTACGCGCCATCGGGTTCTGCAAACGTAGCTGGATTCCGCACAAGTGATTACGCGAACAACACTGCCGGGTCGGCTCTTCTCTTCGACTTCGGAGCCTCATCAGGAAACACGTATTCTGCACTCAACGCTGTTTCTGCGGGCGGTAACGCGTCAAATAACCTTGTCTTGCAAAACGTCGGCGGGAACGTGGGTATCGGTACCGCGACACCTGGTTACGCTCTGTCAGTCGTAAATGGCGGGAACAACTATCAGGCGAGCTTCGCCAGGGATGCTGCCAAGCCTCTCTTGATAGGTTCTGATTCCAGCGGCTTCGCGCGCATCAATGCGAATGGAGGGATGGGGTTATCGGTAGGCGGCGACGAGTACATGCGGCTCGCCAACGGCAATGTTGGTATCGGCACCTCGACGCCGTACAACGACCTGGACGTGAACGGCGACATCAACGCCTACTACGGCATCAGCGGCGGGTACACGCCCACGGGCGGCAGCGGCGCGTTCGGCGCGACCATCTGGAGCCTGGGCCAGAACTGGCACGGCACGGCGGCGGGCAATTCCTATTCGCCGACCGGCGTGTATGGGATATCCTGGCTGCGTAACAGCAACAGCAATCGGAACGCCAACATCGGCGAAGGCCTCTACGCATACGCTGCTGCTACGCTCTATGGCGGCATCGGCACCGCCGGCATCTATTCGGCGAACAACATCATCGCAGACGGCCAGTTCCTCGCCAAGAGCTCAGATAGCGCGGCCTTGCCGTCATACACCTGGGCAGGAGACAACGACACCGGCATGTGGCATACGTCCACAAACTCCATCGGCTTCACAGCCGCCGGCACGACCCGTGTGACGATCAACTCGAGCGGCCTCACGGCGACCGACCTTTCCGTTTCGGGCACTGCGACCTTCGCCAACGGCATAAAGATAGGCTCGGGCAACGGCAACGGCATCGCGTTCTGGGGCGGCGCTCCGACCACGTACGGCACCTTCATGTCCAACGACGCGGCATATAAGTACGGGGACGTAACCGATTACTACATCGCGAACGTGGTGTCGACCGGTACCGGCCGCGGCTTCGTCTGGTCGTACGGCACGACGCCGTCGATGGCACTCAACGCCAGCAGCGGCGACCTCACTATAAAAGGCGACCTCACGTCGAGCGGTACGGGTAATTCCAGCTTCATGGGGAAGGTCGGCATCGGCACCTCGACGCCGTCAGCAGACCGGAAGCTTACGGTCCAGTACGACCAGAACTATCAGCTTCAGCTCGCGAACTCTGGCACTAACGGAGGTACGTGGAATATCGGCCAGTCGAACGACTCCTGGGGCTCCGGAGGCGGCAGCCTCGTATTCGTACCGGACGGAAATCTTTCCAACGGAGCGGTGCTGACTCTTAAGAACAGCGGGAATGTCGGGATAGGAACGGTTACGCCCTCTGCCAAGCTCGCCGTCGCAGGTTCAGGAAACTTCACCGGTTCGCTCGAGGTCGGTGGCACCGGCTCGGGCAATCAGTTCGGAACCTACGTTCCCGTCGCTCAGTCGACGACCGACCTCGCGCCGGATATGACCAGCGCGAGCGCCCCGAGCCCGGTCAGCGCCTCCCCGAGCAGCTACTGGCAGGTATTCGATGACAATTCCGGTACTGCTTTTAATTACCCGACCGGAAACGCGCTCGTATTTGACTTCGGCTCAGGAAACACGCAGGCCGTGAACGGATACACGCTTACCAGTCCTACCGAAAGCGCTGCGCCTAAGGACTGGACGTTCGCCGGAAGCGCCAACTGCAGCACCTACACAGTCCTCGATACGCGTTCAGGCGAGACGGGAGGGTATCCGTCGAAAGAGACCTATACCTTCTCGAACAGCACGGCCTATAGGTGCTATCGGCTCATAGTGACTGCCGTTCAGTCCGGCTCCAGCAGCCTGATTTCAGAACAGGAGCTTCTCTATACGAATACCGATTCCGGAAGCGCGCTCGTCGTGAAAGATACCGGCAACGTGGGTATAGGCACCTCTGCGCCGAGCGCGCAGTTCACGACGACCGGCACGATGCGGTTCGCAGGCTTCGGCGGCGGCGTCCTGACGACAGATTCGCTCGGAAACGTGACGGTATCTTCTGACGAGCGCTTGAAGGACATCACCGGCAGCTACGACCGCGGCCTCGCTGAACTGGAGCTGCTCTCGCCGATCCTCTATCACTGGAACGCGACGAGCGGCCTTGCTCAGGCAGACCTGAACGCCGGTTTCAGCGCGCAGAACGTGCAAGCGGTGATTCCAGAGGCGGTGGGCATGGACAGCCGCGGCTACCTGACGCTCCAAGACCGTCCGATACTCGCGGCGAGCGTGAACGCCATCAAGGAGCTCGCAAGCACCACGGGGCAGCTCTCGCTCGCCACGACGTCGCTCAAGACGCAGTTCGATTCCTTCGCCTCGCAGTACGCGGCGATGCAGGCAAGCTCTACCATGCCGCACGCGCTCACCGCGACGCAGGTGAATGCCGGGTCGATGACCATCGCAGAGGGCGTCTCGGCAGGCACGATGACGGCGCAGAGCGTAACGGCGGAAGGCACGGTCTCGGCAGCGCGGTACGTGGTGCCGAGCGCGGCGACGGCCTTCAGCGTCGGCTCAAGCACCATCTCGGCCGAGATCCCTGACGAGGCGCTCACGAGCGGCGCAGGAGGAGACGTCGGCGTAGACCTCTATGCGCTCGCCAGCTACGGCGTGGCGAGCGTGCAGGCGCTCGCGGCGCGCACCGACCTGCTCGCCACCCGCATCGACGATGTAGAGACGCGCATCTCGGCGCTCGAAGCGCTCAACGCGGGCGCAGGCGCGACCGCCGAGGGCGCCGTCGGCCTGACGGTCTCGACGCTCAAGAGCGCGCTCCAGTCGCTGGGCATCGTGCTCAAGCAGGGATACCTCGCGCTCGACTCGCTCGTAACGCACCAGATTACCCTCGTGAAGGGCGAGGACGGCACGTCGTCGGCCGGCTCCGACGTCATTCCGGCCGGCGCTACCGAGCAGACGGTGCATAACCCGCTGGTGCACCCGACCTCGAAGGTCTTCCTGACCTTCACTTCCTCGATACAGGGCGCGTGGTACCTCTCGGAAAAGACCGAGGGCAGCTTCACCATCGTGCTCGACCAGCCGCAATCTGCAGATGCCGAATTCGATTACTTCCTCCTGCAGACCGAGGGCGCGCAGGTCGCGGCGGCCGGAGACGCCTTCGGCGACACGGGCGACGATGCGGGCCAGCAGCTCCCGCCGCCGGGAAGCACGGAAGCGCCGAGCGCGCCCGATGCGGTTTCTGAAGAGGGCGGGCCGAGCGTGACCCTGAACGGGTCGGCGGCGGTGCAGATTCCGCAGGGCGGCAGCTGGACGGACCCGGGCGCGACGGCCGTCGCCGCTGACGGCACCGACCTCACCGCGGCTATCGCGAAGTCGGGCAGCGTCGACACGCAGACCTCGGGCCTCTATACGCTCGTGTACAGCGTTACGGACGCGAACGGCAAGCACGGCGAGCGCTCGCGCGTGGTGAGCGTGCTGGCGCCGGTGAGCGGCGGGTCGGGCGCGGGCGATGATTCCGGCAGCGATTCAGGCAGCGCCACGGACGGCGCGACGAGCGGCGACGCGGGCACGGCTGGTTCTGGCGCTACCGACACCGGCAGCAGCACGAGCGGAGGAGCCTCTGCGGGCGGCACGGGCGCGCCAGATACAGGCTCAACCGGCGCTGGCAGCACCGGCGGCGCAGATGCCGGTTCTGGCACCGGCACCGGCGATGCCGGCACGTCCGGCTCTTCGGGCGAGGGAAGCGGCAACGGTTCTGACACCGGCGGCAGCGCGCCGCAGGTAACGACGACGGCCGGCTCAGCGGGCGGTTCATCCACTGGCGACGGCGCGGCCGCAGGCGGCGCTTCGTAAGGGTATACTGAGAGATATGAGAACACGGAACGGCTTCACCCTCATCGAGCTCCTGGTGGTCATCGCCATCATCGGGCTGCTCTCGAGCGTGGTGCTCGCCAGCCTCAACACGGCGCGCGCGAAGGCGCGCGACGCGAAGCGGTTTTCCGACCTGCACCAGATACAGCTCGGGCTCACGATGTACTTCGCGGAAAGCGGGACCTTCCCGACCCATTCCAGCAATACGACCGTCGCCGACTCGCTCGGCACGCTGGTTCCGACCTACATGCCGGCGCTGCCTGAAGATCCGACCTATACGGGGAGCAACCGCTACCGGTACTGCAGCTCGGGAAGCCAGTATTCGCTGCTTGCGCGCGACGAAGGGACCGGCACCTGGTGCCGCGTCTCGAGCGGCGGGCCCGTGAACGTATGCAGCTGGGACGCCTATCATCAGTGCGGGCAATGACGCGTGCTAGACTTTTTAGGTAAGCTAATCCCTGACCGTATTCATATGACTCCGACCCGCATCGCTATCAACGGCTTCGGCCGCATCGGCCGCGCCTTCGTGCGCCAGGCCTTCGACCGCCCAGAGCTCGAGATCGTCGCCGTGAACGACCTCGGCTCGCTCGAGAACCTCGCCTATCTTTTGAAATACGACACGGTCTATCGCCGCGCGCCGTTCTCGGTCGAGGCGAAGCCTGCTGCCGCGGAAGGGCAGCCGGGCACGCTCCTCATCAATGGCAAGGAAGTCGCCTTCCTTTCCCAGAAAGACCCGGCCCTGCTGCCCTGGAAGGACCTGAACGTGGATGTCGTCATCGAATCGACCGGTTTCTTCACTGATTATGAGAAGGCCAACGCGCACGTAACGGCCGGCGCCAAGCACGTGGTCATCTCTGCGCCCGTGAAGAACGACAACCCGCTCGGCGCTACCGTGCTCATGGGCCTCGAGGACGCCGCTTCCATGGGGCAGAAGCTCAGCGCGTGCCCGATAACCAGCAACGCGTCGTGCACGACGAACTCCGCGAGCCCGGTCATCGCCATCCTCGACGAAACCATCGGCATCGAGAAAGCAGTGCTCTCGACCACGCACGCGTATACGGCCAGCCAGTCCATCGTGGACGGCCCGTCACGCAAGGACGTGAAGGAGGGCCGCGCAGCGGCCCAGAATATCGTGCCCACGTCTACCGGCGCGGCCATCGCCGTTACGAAGGCGTATCCGAGCCTCGCAGGGAAGTTCGACGGCATCTCGCTGCGCGTGCCGGTACCTGCCGGCTCCATTGCCGACATCACCTTCATCGCCAAGCGCGCGACCAGCGCGGAAGAGGTGAACCAGATACTGCGCGATGCCGCCGCTACCGACCGCTGGAAGGGCATCTTCAGCGCGAACGACGAAGAGCTGGTCTCGAGCGATATCATCGGCGAGCAGTCCGCTTCCATCGCCGACCTGGGCATGACCCGCGTGGTAGACGGCACGCTCGTGAAGGTGCTCGCCTGGTACGACAACGAGGCGGGGTACACCCATACGCTCGTCGAGCACGCCATCAAGGCAGGGCAGGCGTAGCGCGTGTGTGGAGAGCGCGTTTCGAGGCGGCGCGGCAGGGGTACTATTGATAGGTACTCCCTTACCTATATATGGAACACGAATCATCCCTTTCCCGCGATATCGAGCAGCTCAAGGCTCGCGTGCGCGTTCTCAGCTATGTACTCGGCGTAAGCATCATCATAATCGCCGTCGTCCTCATCTATACGCTCCCCTCGGTCATCCAGAACAATACGTTCCGCGTGCAGTGGCACCTGAACCATACGAAGGAAACCGCATCAGAGGACGACTTCAGCGCAGAGGCCGGCATGGAGGGCGACATGGACATGGGCGGCACGGATGCGCAGACGGATACGGATATGGGTGCGGATGCCGGCGCGGACGTTCCGGCTCCTTAGGCGTTTCTTCATCGTGCGTCCGGTATACTGAGATTCATATGAAAATCTACCTTGCCTGCGATCACGCCGGATTCACCCTGAAACAGATATTCCTCGAGCAGCTGCCCCTGCACGGGCACGAGGTCGAGGACTGCGGCGCGTTCGAGCTCGACCCCGACGACGACTATCCCGACTACGTGCAGCCGCTCGCGCAGAAGGTTCTCGCCGACCCGGGCTCTTTCGGCATCATCACGGCCGGCAGCGGGCAGGGCGAGGCGATGTGCGCCAACCGCATGCGGGGCATCCGCGCCGCGGTCTTCTATGGCCCGATGCCCGCGCATGCCGCGCTCGACCGCGAAGGCGGGCACTCGCAGGACGGGTACGACGCCGTGCGCCTCTCGCGCCGGCATAACGACGCGAACATCCTCTGCATCGGCTCGCGCTTCATCTCTCCCGCGCAGGCGGACGAGGCGGTGCGTACCTTCCTCGGCACCGAGTTCACCGGCGACGAGCGCCATGTGCGCCGCTTAGGAAAGTTTTAGGCTTTTTGCACGGTTACGCAGCGTTCGCCGATACGGCCGCGCGGGTGGCGTATACTCATAGATATGAGCGTCATCATCCCTGCCATCGTCCCTGAATCGCATGACGACCTGAAGAAGAAGCTCTTGCAGCTGCAGGGCATCGCCGACCACGTGCAGGTAGACGTGGTAGACGGCGTCGCTGCCGGCCCGGCTGCCTGGCCGTTCAGCACGCACGGAACTGCGGAGGCGATAGCCGACGCGCTGGGCTCTATGGGCACCCTGCACGTCGAGGCCGACCTGATGGTCGAGGATACGCAGGCGGCCATCCGCCCATGGGTGGACGCGGGCGCGAACCGCATCGTGCTGCATAGCGAGCGCGTGCACGCGCTGCCGAAGCTGCTTTCCGAGATACATACCCGCTACGGCCACGATGCCGCCTTCATGCCGGCCATCCTTTCCATCGGCCTCGCCATCCATGCCGCTACCGACACCTCCTTGGTCGAGCCCTTCCTGAGCCAGGTCGATTACGTGCAGTTCATGGGCATCGCGAGCATAGGGAAGCAGGGCGAGCCCTTCGACCCGCGGGTGGTGCCGAAGATACGCGCCTTCAAGAAGAAATACCCGAAGATGCCCGTGCAGGTGGACGGCGGCGTATCGCGCGACACCGCGCCCGCGCTGCTCGCGCTCGGCGTCGACCGCCTCGTCGTGGGCTCGGCCCTCTGGAAGGCGCCTGACCTCGGCGCGGCGTTCCGCGAGCTCGACGCGCTCACCATCCGCTACGGCACGTACGCCTGATATGCATAGCCCGCGCCGCGCCTTCACCCTCATCGAGCTCCTGGTGGTCATCGCCATCATCGGCCTGCTCTCGAGCGTCGTGCTCGCATCCCTGAACACCGCCCGCGTGAAGGCGCGCAACGCAGCGTACCTCGCGCAGATGCGCCAATACCTGACTGCGCTCGAGATATACTATGCGGACCACGGCACATATCCGGTAATCAATTACTGGGCGTGCATCGGCACCGGCCGTTCGGGCAGCGGCTGCTGGGGTGCTCAGTATTCGGAAAGCTCGGCACTGTCTACTGCGTTCCGAACCGCTATGGCCCCGTATATCGATACCTCTGCCGTTCCCGGGCCGACGAACAACGCCTATTCGCCGCTCTATTATTCGGTCGGGACGTCGTACCGCGTGATCCTCATCCTTGAAGGAGACGGGGATTGCCCGATAGGGGTGAAGAACACCGACTCGACAGGGTATGCGGCTGCAGGCGTCATACGCTGCGATATAGCTCGATAGCGCATCGGCGCGGCGCGCAGGCGCTCGCGATGCCATGGTATTCTTTTCGTAATGGCGCTCACTGATACCGACATCACGCATCTTGAGCAGAAGGCGGAAGCGATACGCGAGACCATCATCCGGATGCTCGTCGCGGCAGGCTCGGGGCATACTGCCGGCCCGCTCGACATGGCGGACATCTTCGCCGCCTTCTATTTCCACATACTGAAGCACGACCCGAAGGACCCTGAGTGGGAGGGGCGCGACCGGCTCATCCTTTCCAACGGGCACATCGTGCCGGTGCGGTACGCGGCGATGGCGCACGCGGGGTATTTCCCCATGGAGGAGTGCCTGACCCTGCGCACGTTCGGCTCGCGGCTGCAGGGGCACCCCGAGCGCGAGCGGCTGCCCGGGCTCGAGACGACCTCGGGGCCGCTCGGCGAAGGGCTCTCGCAGGCGGCGGGCATCGCGTATGCCTTTCGCATGGACGGGAAGAAGAACCGCGTATACGTGGCGATGGGCGACGGCGAGCAGGACGAGGGGAACGTCTGGGAAGCGGTCATGTGGGCGGGGAAGGAGAAGCTGGGCAACCTTACGGCCGTCATCGACCGCAACAACATCCAGATAGACGGCATGACCGAAGACGTGATGCCGCTCGAGGACCTGCGCACGAAGTACGAGGCGTTCGGCTGGAACGTGCTCGACGTGGACGGCCACAACATACGGCAGTTCATCGAGGCGGTCGGCGAGGCGCAGGCGACCTATGAGCAGCCGACGCTCGTCATCGCGCACACCATCGCGGGCAAGGGCGTACCGGAGATAGAGTTCGACTACCGCTGGCACGGCAAGCCGCCGACCGAGGAGGAGGGGAAAAAGTTCCTGAAGGAACTGCGGACGGGCGCGGGACGCGTGCCGAACGAGTATGCCTAAGGAAGGACGCGCAGAAGGATTTACCCTCATCGAGCTCCTGGTGGTCATCGCCATCATCGGCCTGCTTTCGAGCGTGGTGCTCGCGAGCCTGAACACCGCGCGGGGAAGAGCGCGCGACGCGAAACGCTTTTCCGACCTCGAGCAGGTGCGCACCGCGCTCGAGATGTACTACGCCGATCATGGCCAGTATCCCGTGCAGTCAAGCTGGAAGGGGACGTCAGACGGCTGCTATGGCGGAACGGCCGATCCGAACGCAGCTATTCCAGGCCTCGCGCCGACGTACATTCCCGTCGTGCCTGAGGATCCGAGTCCGGCAGGGAGCGGCTGCTACCTCTATAGGTCTGGCGGACCGGACTACAAGTTCATGGCGCATATGAGAATCGAGTCTGGTTCTATCGCTCCGGGCGAGCCGCATGCGCGGCAGCCGCTCGGCTGCAGTACCCCGTATACGCAGCCGAGCGCCGCCGTATATTCCGCGGGCGCAGCGTGCTGGTAACCGGCTCGACGAATTAATACCACAATTAATTGTGGTATTAATTGTGTGATTCTTTTCCTATACAAGTTTATTGCGTACGCGCGCAAGATGCACCGGAACTTCTTGCGAAATACATAACATATATGATATATTTACTTCCATGAAGCTCGTTTCGCTCAAAGAAATACATGAGAAAAGAATGCGAAGTCCCGCATACCGCAAGGCGTATAAGGAACTTGAACCGGAATTTGCGATTATCGGAGCGGTTATCGATGCACGTATGCGCAAAGGGGTTACCCAGGCAGAACTAGCGCGCAGGATGGGGACGAAGCAGTCAGCGATCGCGCGCTTCGAGTCGGGAAGAGGCAACCCTACGCTCGATTTTATCCAACGCCTTTCCCGAGCGCTGGGACTGAAACTCCGTATCAGTGTGCAATAATGGGAACATATGATTCCTTCCGCAGCGCGGCTTTCTGAAAAGACGTTCGCGAAAGACGTCGAGAAGAAGCCGACGCGCGACGGCTTCGGCACGGGCACCGTGGAGGCGGGGAAGGCCGACGAGCGGGTCGTCGTGCTCTGTGCCGACCTCAAGGAATCGACGCGCGCAGAGTGGTTCGAGAAGGAGTTCCCGAAACGCTTCATCGAGGTCGGCATCGCCGAGCAGAACATGGCGGGGCTCGCCGCAGGGTTCGCGATGGCGGGGAAGGTGCCCTTCATCGCCAGCTACGCCGCGTTCTCTCCGGGCCGCAACTACGAGCAGATTCGCACCATGGCGGCGCTCAATAACCTGCCGGTGAAGGTCATGGGCATGCATGCCGGCGTCTCTGTGGGGCCGGACGGCGCGACGCACCAGATGCTCGAGGATATCGGGCTCATGCGCATGCTGCCGCGCATGGTCGTCATAAATCCGGTCGACGCGGAAGAGGCGCGCAAGGCGGTCGTGGCGGCGTCGAAGACGCCGCACCCGACGTACGTCCGCTTCGGGCGCGCGCCGGTGCCGACCATCACCACGCCGGAGACGCCGTTTACGATAGGGAAGGCGCTCACGGTATGGGAATCAGAGAAGCCGAAGGTAGCGATCCTCTCGACCGGCAGCGTGACGAGCGCGGCGCTCTCTGCGGCGCGCGCGCTCGACGCGGACGGCGCCGGCAGCATCGTGCTGCACGTGCCGACCGTGAAGCCGCTCGACGAGGCTGCGGTGCTCGAGGCGGCGAAGCGCGCCGGCCGCGTCATCACCGTCGAGGAGCACCAGGTCGCCGGCGGCTTCGGCAGCGCGGTCGCAGAGTTTCTTTCCGCACAGTATCCTGTGCCGGTGAAGCGGCTCGGCATCCAGGACCGGTTCGGGCAGTCCGGCGAGCCGGAAGAGCTGCTCGAGCATTACGGCCTTTCCGCGCCGCATATCGCGCGCGAGGCGCGCGAGTTCGCCAATCGCTCCCGAGCGGCATGATCCTGAGATTTATATGCTTTCCAAACGTCTGAATCCCTTCGCCGCCATACTCGCGCTCACGGTCATCGCCTCTGCGGGAACGCTGTTCGTCGTGCACAAGATATTCAATACGGACTTCACGTACGAAGGGTATACCACGGCGAACGCGCAGAAGGTCGCGCTTTAGAAATCAGTGATGACGTAGTCGGCGGGAGCGTCGGCGAGGTACTGCTCGAGCGCGTCGCGGGTCAGCAGGCCCTTCTGCGCGCCGACTTCCTGCACGACGGCCATGGAGTTCACCGGGCCCCAGAGGAGCGCTTCCTCGAGCGGCTTGCCGAGCGCGAGCGCGGCGACGACGGTCGACGCGTACGCGTCGCCGGCGCCGGTGCGCTCGAACGGGCCGCGCACGTCCGGATACATCGGCACGCGCATGAAGCGCGAGCCGTCATACGCGTACGCGCCGTTCGTGCCGTCGGTGATAGAGACGATCTTCGGGCCGAGCGCCATGAGGCCGTCGATGAGCTTCTTCACGTCGCGCTCTTCCGGCGTGCCGAGGATGCGGCCGGCTTCCTCGACGTTCACGACGAAGAAATCGGTGCGCTCATATATTGGCTTCAGCGCTTCAGCGCCCAGCTTCATCTGGAACGTGCCCGGCTGGAAGGCGAGCTTCGTGTCGGGGAAGAGGTCGAGCATCTCCGCTATGGCGTGATGGTACGGGAGGGAATTGTCGGCCAGCGAGGAGAGGTACGCCCACTTCGGCCGGTGGCTGAGGGTGGGAACATCGTAGTCGTAGGCCTCGTGCTTCACGAGGATGGTGCGCTCGTTGCCGTACCAGAGGACGAAGTGATGGTTCGTCTGCTTGCCGTCTTCGGTAACGACATACTCTGTCTGCACGCCCTCGCGCGCGAGGGTATCGAGACATTCTTTTCCGTGCGCGTCGCCGCCTATATAGGTGCGGAGCGCGGAAGAGAGCCCGAGGCGCGCGCTCGCTACCGCCGCGTTCGAGGCGTTGCCGACGGCAGGAACGGGCGTCGCCTGCTCGTAGGGGATCTTGTCGCCGAAGCGCATGCCGAGCATGGGCTGGCCGCCCTTGTCATAGGTTTCGGCGTCGCCGAGGCGGATGAACGGTTCGGTAACGATGTCGCCGATAGCGAAGATGTCGAGGGATTCCATATACGAGAGAGTGTACCATCCGCGATACGCTATACTGTGTACATATGATCGACCTCGCCTACGTCTCGAAGCAGCTGCTCCGTTCAGGGAAGGGCATCCTTGCCGCCGACGAGAGCACGCATACGGCAGACAAGCGCCTCGCGCAGTACGGCATCGAGCCTTCCGAGGAGATGCGCCGGAAGTACCGCGACCTGTTCCTGGCAGCGCCGGGTGCAGAGAAATACCTTTCCGGCGTCATCCTCTATGAAGAGACGCTGACGCAGCGCGCGGACGACGGGACGTCGTTCCCGGAACTGCTCACCAAGAAGGGCATCATCCCCGGCATCAAGGTCGACCAGGGCCTCGAGCCGTTCCCGGAAGAGGGCGGGAAGGAGACTATCACGAAAGGCCTGCTCGGACTTCCCGAACGGCTCGCCGAGTATCGCGCGAAGTACGGCACCGGCTTCACGAAGTGGCGCGCGGCGCTCACCATCGACGGCACGCAGCTTCCTTCCAGTCAGGCGATCCACGAGAACATGAAGCGCCTCGCATCGTACGCGCACGAGGTGCAGAAGGCGGGCATGGTGCCGATGGTCGAGCCGGAAGTGCTCCTGACCGGCCCGCATAGCCGCCTGCGCTGCCGCGAGGTCATCGCCACGGTCATTGACACGCTCATGCGCGCGCTCGACGACCAGCATGTCGATCTTTCCGGCGTCATCCTGAAGACGTCCATGGCGCTTTCGGGCGACCAGAACGGGCATGTCGATACGCCGCAGGAAGTGGCGGAAGACACTATGCAGGTGCTGCTCGAGCACGTGCCGCGCGAGCTTTCCGGCGTCGTCTTCCTTTCCGGCGGGCAGTCGACGGAACAGGCGACCGAGAACCTGCGCGCGATAGAGGAGTACGCGCGCGCGCACAACGCGCCCTGGCCGCTCACGTTCTCGTACGCGCGCGCGCTCCAGGACGAGGCGCTTACGCTCTGGAAGGGGAAGGATGAGAACGTGCCGGCAGCGCGCGAGGCCTTCCTGACCCGCCTGCGCGAGGACGCCTGCTTCACGCAGACCGCTTCGGACTGCTGAGGCGCGCTCGCGCTATCTACACGTTCCGCAGAAATGCCGCGGCTTGCTGGTATCATATCCCTATATGAACGACGTACAATTCAACGAGCCAGAGATCACGCGCACGGTTTCGGCTTCGCCGAAGGAGACGGCGATGACGCGCCTTTTCATGAAATTCGGCATCGCGAAAGATTACAAGGGCGCGCAGCGCGCAGGCCTGGTCGTCGCCATCATCGCGATAGCTATCACGGCATACATCATCATCCCGCATGGCGGTTCCGCTCCGGCGAACGACGTGCCGCTTATGCCGGGTGAGGTACCGGCACCGTAACCATGCAGCAGCGCGCCTTCACCCTCATCGAGCTCCTGGTGGTCATCGCTATCATCGGCATCCTTTCTTCGGTGGTGCTGGCCTCTTTGAACACGGCGCGTACGAAGGCGCGCGTCAGCTCGATCGAGGCGCAGACGCTGCAGCTCCGCACGCTCTTCGAGCTCGAGTATGCTGATACGGGAAGCTATGCCGCCCTGAACAAGGGATGGGTGTCGTCCGCTGCAGCCTGCACCTCTCGGGGCTATACCGGGAACTATGCGTCGAACGCCGTCTCTATCTGCCAGTCGCTCGCGAACTTAGTGACGAATCCGACCGCGAACGGCTTCATGCACACAGGAGTGAATACCGGCACCGGCCACAGCAACAGCGGCGAGTACGCTATCATGGTGCGCCTGCCTGACGGAAACTTCTTCTGCGCGGGCTCGAGCGGCGGCACGAGCGACAATACGTCCAATTATTCCGGCGCCGGCTGCT
>CAZYZM010000004.1:3439-23183 GCA_964651935.1 uncultured Candidatus Saccharibacteria bacterium | reverse complement strand
AGCTCGAGCGTCTCGTCGATGCGCACCTGCGCGACGAATTCCGGCACGTGCGAGACGAGCACCATCGCGCCCTCGTACCCGTCGAGCGCCTTGGCGATGACCGGCAGGTGGCGGAAATTGATGTGGTTCGTCGGCTCGTCGAGGATCAGCAGTCCCGGCTGCATGAGCACCAGGCGCGCGAAGGCGACCAGCCCTTTCTGCCCGTCAGAGAGCATGCCGATCTTCTTCCCCATGGAAGGGCCGTAGAGGAGGAATCCTGCCGCGACCGAACGCATCTTCTCCTCGTCCTTCTTCCCCATGACGCCCATGAGCGTGTCGAAGACCGTCGCCTCGAAGTCGAGCGTCGAGAAGTCCTGGCGGTAGTAGCCGACCTTCACGCCGCGCTTCACCTCGACCCCGTCGGCTGAGCCGTTCACGATGGATTCCAGCAGCGTCGACTTCCCTATGCCGTTCGGCCCGGCGAGGCGCAGGTGCTGCTTCTTGCGCAGCGTTATATCCGCCTTCTTCGCCTTCACCTTCTGCGTCTTCGGGTCCATGTAGGAAAGCGCCGAGATGGCAAGGATGTCTCCCACCAGCTCCGGCTGCGCAGGGATAGTGAAAGGCCGTATCGTCTTGTCTTCCCGCCGCACTTCGACCACGTCTTCTTCCATATCCTCGATTTCCTGGCGCATCTTCTTGGCGACCAGGCGCATCTTGCCGCCCTTCTGCGCGAAGAAGTTCGCCTTGTCCTTGTTCGCCTGGATCTTCTTGGCCAGCTGCGCGTTCTGCCGGTTCTCGCGCTCGATGCGCGCCGATATCTCTTTCAGGAGGTCGTAGTAGGTGCCTGCGTACTGCTCGACCGCATGCGTGTGCACGTCCAGATAGAGCACACCGTCCGTGAAGGAGTTCAGGAACTCCGTATCGTGGGAGATGACCATGCAGGTCTTGTCGTAGCTCTTGAGGAAGTCCGTAAGATGCGCGATGCCGGCCGCGTCCAGGTTGTTGGTCGGCTCATCCAAGAGGAGCAGGTCCGGCTTCTGGATGAGCGCGCCCGCCAGGAGGAGGCGCGCCTGCTGGCCGCCCGAGAAGCTGCCGACCAGCGCATCGTGGTCTGCGGCAAGAAGCACTATCTCGAGCGCCTCGTCTATGCGCGGGTCGATGTCATACACCGTTTCTGAGAAGAAGTCCTGAAAATACTGGCGCACCGTCTTGGCGCGGTCGGCGGCGGTCATGCTCTGCGCGGCGAGCGCGACCGAAAGCCCCTGCGCGCGCAGCACGCGCCCCTGTTCGGGCGCAAGCGTTTCCGCCGCCAGCTTGAAGAGCGTCGATTTCCCGGCACCGTTCTGCCCCATGAGCGTTACCTTCATGCCACGGCGCAGCGAGAAGCTCGCCTCGATGAGGATGGGGTGATTATGCCCGTATGAGTACGAGACTTCCTCGAAGCGGAGCGCGTAGCTGTTGGGACCTGCCATCGAACCACTCTACCCTAGCAGGTAGATATCTCAAGCCGCGGCAGAGAGGCGACGGGTGCTACGCGAAGTAGCCGAACCACGTCAGGTAGATGCCGATGATGACGAGCACCGCGCCGGCGACGCCCATGAGGCTCGTCGACATGACGCGGGTGCCGATACGCTCCGCAGCGCGCGGCGCGATGGCCAGGAACGCGCCCTTCAGGAGGAGCGCCCAGCCCAGAAGGCTCACGATGATTTCCGGAAGGCTTCCCCATACGTTATGCGCGAGGACCGAGCTGATACCGGCGGCGATGGCGGCGCCGGCGAAGGCGAGCGTCGCGAGCGTCTCTTGCGAGAGGTCGCGATACATGCGGACGTAATGGTCGCGGCTGGCGAAGAAGCCGATGCCGATAAAGAGGAGCACGAGTCCCCAGACCTGAGCGAGGAATACGGTGATGTCCATATACATAAAGAGGTTACGGGTAAGATGCTTCTGCACTAAGCATACCACCGCCGTACGGGCCGTTTATTCTGTTTCCTCCGCGCTCCTGTCCGTATCTTTCTCGGGTCCCTTGCCGCTATCCTTATCTCCCGATGACGAGAGCGCGATGCCGATGGCTACTCCGATGGCGATACCTGCGCCGATATTGTCGAGCGCGACGCCTATCGCGATGCCGATGGCGATACCAGCGGCGAGGCCGGAGCCTTGCTTCTTGTTCATAGGTCGTTTCC
Organism: uncultured Candidatus Saccharibacteria bacterium; assembly: GCA_964651935.1. Taxonomy (GTDB): domain Bacteria; phylum Patescibacteriota; class Minisyncoccia; order Phycocordibacterales; family Phycocordibacteraceae; genus C7867-001. Next base: position 21,021 of record CAZYZM010000004.1, on the reverse strand, counting down.
GTTACTGATGCTGATAGCCGCGAGGAGCGCGGCGAAGTCGCCAGCGCGCGGGTCGCCCTTCGGATCGAAAGAATCGACCGAGGCGATCAGGACCCATTCGCCATACGAGAACGCGGCGACATGCGTCCAGTACAGGCCCGGGGAGTCGTACGAGATTCCTCCGATGCCGCCGGCCATCACCGGCGTGAAGGGCGCGCCGGACGGCATCTGCGGGAAGTAGATGCTTTCCTGCGGGTGGGCGCGCACCCATTCCTTGAGCGCGCTCACCGTCTCCGGCGCGCCGGAGGGCTCATGATAGAAGCCGAGACGGATGGCGGGCGGCCACTCGGTGCCGGCGGCGACGGTTCCTGCGAGGGCATCGCGGACCATCGCGCTGTCTTCCTGGAGCGTCAGCATGCGGTATTCCGCGCCTCCAGAATCCGTCCCTTCCTTCTCGAAGAGCAGGTACTTCGCCGGATACGCGAATGAGACGCCGAGTTCCGTTGACCGATATTCCTTCTGTCCGCCTTCGGCGGACGCCGCTACGTACGTGCCGAGCCCGGGCACGCTCGTTGCCTGGCCGGCCGAAGGCTCCGGCGAGCTTTCTTCTGGCATATCTACCCTTCCAGGGCTCTCGCCCTGCGAATCCGTCTCATGCGCATTCTCCTCCGCGCCGCGCGGTCCGGAGGCAAGGGCATATACGCCGAGAGCGACGGCGAGCACGGCAGCAACGAGCAGCGATGGCAGTATCCAAGGCTTCATATACCCATTATTGTACAGCGAAGAACGCGACAAGCTCTTCAAGGATGACGCTCGCTTCTCTGCGCGTGATATGCAGCTCGGTCATCGAGGTCGGTCCTTCTATCGCAAGCGCCACTCCCTCAACCCCGCTTATAGCCTGCCGTGCGACCCTTACGGTTATCGCATTCCCCAGCTCGTTCTCGAATGTGCGTACAGAATCGTTCATATCTGTTCATTATTGCAGAAAGTACGTGAACTAGGAGTAAATTGCGCCGCTCGTGGTGTTATCCACATAGTACCTTGCATAACATAGTACTGTTTGCTACCTTGTACCATATGAACCGATCAGAAGAAGATTCCAAGGCGCAGATGCGGCGCGGGATGCTCGAGTTCTGCACGCTGCTCATCATCGCGCGGGGCAAGGTATACGCGTCCGACATACTCGCCGAACTCAAGCAGGCAGACCTCATCGTCGTCGAAGGCACGCTCTATCCCCTCCTGAGCCGCCTGAAGGCGGAAGGTCTTGCCGAATACGACTGGCAGGAGTCGAGCTCGGGGCCGCCCCGCAAGTACTTCACCCTCACCGCTAAAGGCAGAGAGAAGCTCACGCATATGAAGGAATCCTGGAAATCCCTTACCGAATCTATTACCACCCTTTTAAAGAAATAATATGAAGAAGACCTCACAGATACGCATCGGAAAGACCCTCTTCACCATCGAGGAAGACGCGTACGCCGCGCTGGACACGTACCTAGCGTCGGTGCAGGCGCACTTCGCCGAGACGAGCGGGAAGGAAGAGATCATCGAGGATATCGAAGCGCGTCTCGCCGAGCAGTTCCACGAAGAGAAGGAATCGGCCATCACCCTGCCCACCGTCGAGCGCGTCATCGCCCAGATGGGCAGCGCCGACGACTTCGGCGACGAGGATGGCGCCGCGAGACCGCCTCTGCGCCGCCGGCTCTACCGCGACCCCGGCACCAGCCTTCTCGCCGGCGTATGCTCCGGGCTCGCCGCGTACCTCGGCCTCAACGTAGTGCTCATGCGCGTCGTATTCGTGCTCTTCACGCTCCTCAACGGCATCGGCATCCTCATCTATGCCGTCCTGTGGCTCACCATCCCTGAAGCCAAGACCGCTTCGCAGCGGCTCGAGATGTCAGGAGAGCCCGTTACGCTCGCGACGATCCGCGAGCGCGCGGCAAAAGGGCTGGATGAGACGCGACGATGGCGCATCGGGGCGCCCATCGCGCGCATAATCGCGCTCGGCATCGTCCTCATCCGCTACGCGATCGGCATCGGCCTCGTCCTCGTCGCCATCGGCGGCGCGGTCGCGCTCTTCGTGACCGGCGGCTTCCTTATCTCGGATACTTCCTGGCTTACCGCCGACGTCCCTATGAGCGCGCTGCTTCCGGGCGCAGAATACTGGGTCGTCCTTTCCGCCGGCTTCCTGGCAGCGCTCATACCGCTCTTCTTTATGCTCGTCGCGGGCTCCACGCTCCTCCTGAAGCGCGTTACGCTGGCGATGCGCGCCCTGCTCGCTCTTCTGGGCATATGGTTCATCGCGCTGGTCATCTGCGGCTTCGGCCTCGCCGAGACCGTCACCCACTACCAGCGCTACGTGGCCGAAGCGCCTGAGCTCCAGACCGTATCCCAGCCGATCGCCTTCGATGGCGCGTTCAGCGCGGTGTCGATCGAAGACCGGGTGCGGCTCGAGATCGTGCTGGGCACCTCGACCGAGCCGAGCCTCGTCGAGACCGGCCGTGCAAAGGACATGGGCGGGTACGCCGCCTATGTCGAAGACGGCACCCTGCACGTTACCTCCCAGCCGATCGAGCGCGAGGATTGCCTCCTCTGCGGCGGCGCGCATCCGTCAGTCGTGCTCACCGTGCCGTCACTGCCTGCGATCGAGGCGCGCGATTCCGCCTCTGTGCGCTCTGAAGCCTTCCCCGCTTCACAGTCGCTCTCGGTTACGCTCGACCAGAACGCGTACGCTGACCTGCGCGTAGACGTAGCGGAACTGAACGTCTCGGTGAGCGGCGATTCGAACGCCTACCTTTCCGGCGACGCCGACAATGCGACGATAGAGGCTACGTCAGGCTCATACGTCGATGCCTCAGGGCTTCAGGCGCGCACGGCGACCGTCTCTGCGACCCGCAATTCCTATGCCGAAGCGTACGCCACCGAAAGCCTCGAAGCCGCCGCTCAGAAGGACAGCACCATCCGGTATTTCGGCGATGCCGACGTGTCGAAAGACGCCGATGAGAGCAGCGACATCGCGGAGGCGGAGTAATACAGGCAAATAGGACCTGAAAAAGACTCTGGAGCATGGCTCCAGAGTCTTTTTCTTAACAAGTATGCAGGGAGCGCAGCGTGCTAGGCTGCAACCACAGCCCTCCTATGCCGCGCTCCACTTGAACCAGCGGATGCCGATGCCGGCGAAGATGACGCAGTAGGCCAGCGACGCGGCGAGCGCGAACGTCGCCGTCAGGTTCCAGGCCGCCGGCTGCATGGCAGCCAGCATCAGCACCTTCACCGAGCCGTACGGCGACCACAGCACGATATCCTTCGCCACCGTACCGAGCACGCCGAGCTCCCCTATCGCGCCGATGACCACCAGGGCGATGTACGCGAAGCGGGACACCGAGCTTACGGTCTCGGCGTTCCGGATGAGCGCGACGAGCGCGAGACCGAGCGCGAGGAATACGGCCCCGCAGAGGAGCGAGACGAGGAAGCCGGCGATATAGCCGCCGACAGAGAGCACGATATGGTCGACGAGATACGCGGCGACGAAGAGGATGACGGTCATGATGCCCATCTGCAGGAGCTGCACCGCGATGCGGCTGCCCATGATCTCGAACGTGCCTGCCGGCGTCACGCGCAGGCGTTGGAAGATGCCCTTCTCGCGAGCCGTGGCCGTCGTGTTGGCATATCCCATGAGGCCGACGGCTATGAGCCCGATGGTGATGCTCGAAGACATCACGAACGGCCCGCCCATGGTCGCGACGATGCCGCTCCAGGAGACAAGTATGATGATGGGCACCAATGTCGACATGAACGAGGCGCGGCGGTTGCGCCACTGGGTGCGCAGGTCCGCCTTGAAGAGCGCGAGGAAGAGTCTCGTACGCGAAGGGGTCGCCTGTTCCATAGCCTGCATATTATCCGCGCAGCGCGCGTCCGGTAAGGCCGATAAAGACATCCTCGAGCGTAACGCGCGGGCCGCGGGCCGCTTCCTTCACGCGCGGATCCTCCGCGTTGCGCTCTATGAGCCGCTCGGGCGTGTCTATCGCGATGATCTTTCCGTGGTCGATGATCGCGATGCGGTCGCACACCGCTTCCGCCTCTTCCATGGAATGCGTCGTGAGGAGGATGCTCCGGCCCGACCCCCGTATGGCGTCGATCCTGTCCCAGAGCTGGCGGCGCGACTGCGGGTCGAGGCCGGTCGTCGGCTCGTCGAGCAGCACGAGCTCAGGGTCATGGATGGTCGCGATGATGAGCGACATCCGCTGCTGCTGGCCGCCCGAGAGCTGCCCGTACCGCTTCTTCCTGGCGTCCTCGAGCTGGACGTCCCGCAGGAGCCCGTCGATGAAGCCGGGCGGCGTGGCGACGCCGTACAGCCCCGCGTACAGCGCGACGATCTCGCGCACCGTGAGGTCGGCCTGAAAGCTGGTCGACTGCAGCTGCACGCCCATGTTCGCCTTCGCATGCGCGGGATTCTCGCGTATGTCGTGCCCCGCGATGCGTACCGTGCCGGCCTGCGGCTTCAGCAGGCCTTCGATGACGCTCAGGGTGCTCGTCTTCCCTGCGCCGTTCGGCCCGAGAAGGCCGAAGATCTCGCCGCGCGCGATAGAGAAGCTCACGGCATCGACCGCGTGCTGCGCGCCGTAATAGATGTCGATGTCCTGCACATCGAGGATGGGCTCGGTCATAGAGGCACACTATAGCACAGGGGCGTACGCGGCCGTCAGGAACGGGCGGCTCCGCCCGCTACCACCACAGCCCCGCGATGCCCTTCGCCGTCATCGAGGCGCGCGTGAGCGGGCCGAAGTAGCCGGCGGTCGGCATGACGCCGTTCGCTGCCTGGTATGCCGAGACCGCGGCTTGCGTAAGAGAGCCGAAGTAGTCGGTCTCGCTGCCTGCGCTCCCTACGCCGGAAGCGGCGAGCGGGAATCCGTTCGCGTTGAGCAGCTTCTGCAGCGCGAGCACGTCGTCTCCCGTCATGCCGAGCTCGAGGTCGCGGACGTTCATGCCGATACCCGTCGACGGCTGCGTCGAGCCGGTGCTGCCTGCACCCGACCCGAAGAGCTGAGGCCATTGCGCCTTGAGCGCGTCCGCCGCAGCGGTGTTGCCCATGGACGTGAGATTCGCGACCTGGGTCGTGACAGAACTGCCGCCGCTCGACCTGTGCGAGGAATGGCGGGAGGACGTATCGTCGTCCCCGTCGTCTTCTTCTTCATCGTCCTCCGTGTCATCGCCCGGGTCCTCTTCAGCCGCTACGATCGTGAAGTTCCAGGTAGAGGAATCGGTGATTCCCGCAAAGGCGTTCCCTGCCTCATCCTCTACCGCCGTGTCCGGAATCTCGATGTAGTATCCGACGCCGTTCCTGAAGGTGTTGTACGGAAGCGTGTTGAAGGGGTGGATCGTCAGCGTCTTCGTTCCTGATCCGGTCATATTGCTGACCGGCATAGATTCCGCGAGCGAATCGTCGGCCGTCCTCTTGATAAGAATGTTTCCGGTCCCCAGGGTCACGTTCTCGTCGAAGGTGATGGAAGGGTCCGTGGCGATAGCGACGTCCGTCGCGTCATCGGCCGGCGAGAAGCTTTCGACAGTCGGAGCGGTCGTATCAGAGGGCGCAGCCGTGGTGTAGTAGTGAAGGCCGTCCTTCTCGAACGCCAGGATGTCCGGCTTCCCGTCGTCGTTCATATCGCGCACGTCGATAGACTTCGTATCAGAGGCCAGAGCTACCGTCGCGTCAGGGGTCGCCGCGAACGCGCCGTTGCCCGCATTCAGGTAGATATCGGCGAAGAACGGCACGCCGCTCCTGTTCGAGAACGCGATGATGTCCTTATCCGAGTCGCCGTCGATGTCGCTCAGGACGACCTGCGAATATGTCGTGGTGTCCTTGTTGGCGATCGTCGTCTCGACGAAGCCGCCGTTCTCGGTATCGCGCACGTACTTCATCAGCTTTCCGGAGGTCACGAAGGACCCGTCTACCGACCGGCTGTACGACCGCACGAGCACGAAATCATCCTTCCCGTCGCCGTTGAAGTCCGTCGCCGCGACCACCCCGCCGATGTACTGGTCGGCCTCGCCGGTCGTATTCGTGATGGTGAAGGTGCCGTCACCTGCGCCGATACCCAGATAGAAGGTGCGTCCGGGCATGTAATTCCAGGTATCGCCCGCGACGAAGTCCGTCGTGCCGTCGCCGTTGAAATCGCCGAGCGCCGAGCCGAACGGCACAGTCTTCAGGGCGCCCACGCCATTTATATTGCCGAGCGAGGAGAACCGGATGCTGTCGGCTGTATCCGTGCTGTTCGTGGCCAGATACGAGTACGTGCCGCCGAACCAGAGCACGTCTGGCTTGCCATCGCCCGTCACGTCGGCTATCTGCACAGAATCGCCATAGAACGCGGTGGTGAAGATGTCATATGCCGAACCGACCTTCACGTACGTGCTGCTCTCGCTATCCCAGTAGTAGACGTTGTTCGGGCTCGTCTCGCCGCCGCTCGGGCCGGCGGTAACCAGGTCGAGGTCGCCGTCGCCGTCGAGATCGCCGAGCGCCATGCCGTAGAGGCCGCCCGTCTCTTCCGAAAGACCGCTCTGCGCGGCGTAGGTCGGCGTGCCGTCTATATCGAAGAAGACCGCCGGAACGCCGGTGGTGCCCGATTCTGTTACCAGGTCCGTCTTTCCGTCGCCGTCGACATCGCCGAAGGCGTAGGCGCGGCCGTCCGCGACGATACTGTCGTCGGTTACGGCTATCGAGCCTTCGAAGTTATCGTTCATGTCCGCGAACGCGAACGAAGGGAGGAACAGAACGAGGGCCAGAGAGGATGCCGAAAGGGCCAGCTTCCAGGTAACAACGCGTTTCATCGGGTAGATCATTTTATTTTAGTTCGCCAATCAGCTAATTATGAATCAGTGTATCACGGCACGCAGAGGCGTTCGGATCGTTACCACCACAGCCCCGCGATACCTTTCGCGGTCATCGAGGCTCGGGTGAGCGTGCCGAAGTAGCCGGCGGTCGGAGCGACATTATTTGCAGCCTGATATGCGGCCACCGCGGCCTGCGTGAGGGTTCCGAAATAATCGGTCTCGTTGCCCGGAGAACCCACGCCTGAAGCGGCGAGCGGGAAGCCGTTGGCGTTCAAAAGCTGTTGCAGCGCGCGTACGTCCTCGCCGGTCGTGCCGAGCTCGAGGTCGCGGACGGCCATGCCCGTAACGGCGGCCGGCGCTGAAACCGCGGACGAAGCCGAAGGAATGTCGGCCGCTGCCGCCGTCTCTGGGAAGAGCCAGTACCATCTGCTCTTGAGCACCTGCGCCTCCGCAATCTTCCCCATTTCCGTAAGATTTCTCACCTGCGCTTGGATGGTCGTGCCTGAGCCGCCCGAGCTGTGCGAGCCGCCCGAGCGGTCTTCCGGAGCAGAGCCGAAGATGCTGAATATCGAGAAATTAGGCGTGTCGCAGGTGATGGTATTCGCCGTCATGTCGAGGCTGCAGTCGGAGAGCCGCTCCCATGCGCCGTCATGATAGTGATAGAGCCAGATGGTGTGCTCGTCGAGGCCTGCGATATCGGCGTCGGTGTAGGTATAGGTGATGGTTACCGGATGATCGAAGGAATCGAGTTCCTCGGTCGCGTTCACGATCGCCTTCACGTCGAAGACGACGCCCGCCGCGCTCGTAAGGCCGTCGGGCACGCCGGTCGTGCCGAGCACCGGCGCGGCTTCCTGGGCGCGTATCTGGATGACGACCGTCGAGGAGGTCGCCGTGACGTCCGGCGGAGTCGATACCGTGAGGGAATGGCCGGTGTCGGTGAGCGTCGTCGTCGCGGCCGAGGCGGCCGTAACCGTCGTCGAGGTCGCCGACGTCGGCGGGCTACCGATGCAGCCGAGCGTAGTGAAGGACGCGCTCGCAGAGGCCGCCTCGTTGCCTGCCGCGTCTTCCGAGACCGCCTTGACGTTATAGGTCGTGCACGAGGAGAGGCCGCTCAAGGGAACGGCGTGGCTCGTCACGCGGGGGCTGGTGTCCGTCTCCGCGGTCGAGGAATCGTACGTGGTGCCGGCAGAATAGAGGACCTTCGAGGACGCGTCCTCGTTCGTCGTCCATGACACCAGGGCGCTCGTAGAGGCGATCGTCGTAGCAAGGTCCGTTATCTGCGGCGCGTGCTCGTCCGCCGTCGTAAAGGTCCAGGTCGTGTCGTTCGTGAATCCCTCGTAGAGATTGCCCGCGCTATCCTTGAAGGCCGTGCCCGGAACGGTCACGTAGTATCGCACTCCCTCCGCGAGCGGCGCGCTCGGCTGCAGCGTTATCGTGCTCGTCCCTCCCCCGCCCACGTTCTCGCCCGCAACGTCTATAGCCTCAGTGAGCGCGCCGCCGTCCGCTTCCCGTATCTCGATATCGCCCGCCTGAGGCGTTACCGCCTTCGTGAAGGCGATGGTCAGGCCCGTCGTGGTCGCCACGTCGCTCGCGCCGTTGGCCGGCGTGAGCGAGGCGACGGCCGGAACGTCCGCCGTGACGATAGAGATATCCTGCGCGACTACGACGGGCATGTCGCCCGGCGCGCCGAACTCCGCGACATACCCCGGGAGCACCCGCTCGCTCGTGCACCGCAGGTCGTTCCATTTGCCGCTCGACCCGCCGCTCACCAGGAACTGCGCGCAGTCCTCGTCGCTGCTGTTGTTCGGCTCGCCGCTGTTCCAGTTCGCATAGCCGTTCACCTGGTCGAAAAGGTGTCCGCTCCCGTCGCCGGACCAGAACTGCATACCGGCTTCAGGGCCGGTTACCCACTTCCATGCGCCTTCTTCGCCCTGGTCGCTCGCGCCCATCCACCCTTCGCCTTGCAGGCGCGCTGCGATAAAGGCGTTCTCGTCTCCAGAGAGCACGGTCGCGAGATATCCTGTGGCGCCGTAGCGTTCGAGCTGCGCGGCCGCATCCCGAGCGTCCGGCCATGCGATGCTCCCCGTTACCGGAATGTACTCATAGAGGTGCTCGTTCTCCGGAAAGAAGACCTCTCCCGCGTCGACGAGCGATATCTCGAGCGTGTCTGTGCCGGTCGAGCTGCGCGTATAGGTGAGGGTCGCGAGCGCCTCATTGAGATTTCCGACCGTGCCGCTCAGGCTCACCGTGCCGCTATTATTTCCGCTCATGGTCACCCCGTCCACGGCCGAAAGATGTATCGTGCCGTTCGTCGCGTGCAGCTTCACGGGCGTGGTCGAGGCGGCCGGGCCGACGATCTGGAAGCCGGTGATGGCCGTCGCCACGTTGGGCGTCGTCGTCGCGTTGTCGCCCGCCGTGAGCGTGAGCGCCGCGTGGGCCTGAGGAGCCAGGAAGAAGGCGCCGGCCGCCGCTGCCAGGATGATGCGCGCCGATACGCGCCTTGATGAAAGTTTCATACGCTCGATTATACCCCACGCCTGGGGCATGGGTTCGCGTGCCGACGACGGCCGCAATACCGCCGCGAGAAGCTATGCACGGGAGGGGGTACCCTTCGCCCACAGCCCCATATACCGCGCGCGGTTCTGCCAGAGGAAGTACGCGTTCAGAAGCAGCATGATGTCGGCCAGCACCGCCCCTGCCGTGAAGAGCCCGCCGTCGAGGAATAGGTGGAAGGCCGCCACGTTCACCGTTATCGGCAGGATGAGGAGCGCGGCGAGCGTCATGCGGTTCATGACGATGAGCACGATGCTTACGGCGAATATGGCCGCGTTTATATAGAGGATGTAGCCGGTGGCGGTAAGCGCCTCGATGAAGGCGAACGACTCGGGCGAGTTGTAGAGGTCCTGCGTCGGATCCGGAAAGATGCCGAGCGCGCCCAGGATGGGCATCAGAAGTATCAGGCAGAGCGCGATCTTGAGGATGAGGTTGAGGATTTTCATGCGGGTACGGGTTAGGTCGTAATCAGTAATTCGTGCTTTCAGTATACCTTTCGGCAACCCTGCCGCCGATTCTTTTCCCCGCTACTTCCAATCCTCGATGACCAGCTTCTTCCCGCGCTTCGAAACGACGACCTTCTGCTTGTCCTTCCAGCCGAGCTCGCGGACGTATTCTATGGGGAGCGTGAGGGAGATGCTCATGCGGTAGGCATTAATTAACTGCAAGACGAATCGATTCTTTCCCTTACTACCATCTACCTCTTGGTTAAATTGTTGGAAGAGCGCATAAATTTGATCCTCGACCCATTCCGTATTTGGTTGCGTCAAAGTAAGTGGGCCAGTCCCGCGCATCTCATAATTCAGCTTTAATACTAGGAGCGAATCGTTGTCAGCATGAACCTCCTTGTGCTGATTGAAAAACCACCAGTTCCTTTCCCTGTCGAGAAACTTCTTCTTTTGCACATAGCGCGTTAATACTACCGACAGCGTCAGGGGCGCATACACAATCTCCTCCCAATTCTGATTCTTCCGCAGATCTCCAAATAGTGAGCCCAGAATTGAGATCGTATTTGCAAATTTCTGACGCGCGTTAAAAACTGCGCTAATGCTGTTGAATGCATAACTGCGACGGTTCGTTCCTGTATCAATTGCCTCGCTCGCGTCTCCTGAAAGCCGTCCAAATAGACTCTTGGGTTTAAGTATCGTGAGGTAGTGGTTCTTGAAGATTAAAATACCAACAAGAGAAAGCGATACAAAAACTACCGACAGGAAGAATGTGAATGATGGATATATATCAACGACATTCATCTCAATCAGGCCATAGAGCATGAACAGGTCCGTAAAGATGAGGAGCTTGAAGAAGAAATTCCCAACTAGCTCACTATTGATGAAATCGATTACCTCAGATGAGTACTTCTCTGTAGTCATCTGGAATGCGACTGCGTATAAGGCAAATATCAAGCCAAGAAGTGCGGAAATTGCTGCAATTCCAACACTGAAGAAATCCTCGATAAATTCAGCTGGAGGAATCTTGAGGTACTTTATGTCAGGTAGATGCAAAGAGCTAAAGAAAGAAGAGATGCTCCAATCCACAACAATAGAAAGGATCACAGTAAGCACCAAATAGAAAAGTGTTGACCTTCCGATTTTCGCAAGTTGAAAGGCAATACCCTCCTCCCTCAAGCGATTCTGACGGTTATACCTTTTAACACGAAAAGTCTCCGAAAGACGTTGATACGCGTAGTAGACGCGACCAAAGATGACTTCGCGAATCTGTTCAAGAAATGGCCGCTCTCGGTCGGGGTCAAGATCAAACTCAAAAGGATCCCTCCTTCGCTTAAACTTGGAGATGAGCAGCTTGAACGGGTAAATGATTATGCGGATAATTATCATGATTCTGGCAATGCGCATATTATGCGCCGAATATCACCCATAGGCGAGTACCTAGGTAAATTCGAAAATTCCTACTTTCCTTACCCGTCTAGGTCACTAGACGGGGTGTTCATGACTGCTGCGTGTCATCGTCAGGTTAGTTGGTGGTCTAGCAGTGAAGCCACATTTTGGCGAGTGTGAGTCTCATTCCCTAACCCGTCTAGGTCACGTTACTACACTTTACTACTTGATCCCGGGGCGCGATCCGATCAATAATTGTTTCGTTGCTTTTACTGTGATTTTGCTGTGAAAGTATGGCTAACCTAAAAACACTAAAACATTTCAAAAGTGGGTATGATCCTCGTCGAAATACGAAGGGTCGTCCTCCCGTGAGATGGGATCCTTGGAGAGATGCCCTGGAAAAGGAGCTTAAGAAGCGGGTTATAACCCCGGGCGGGAGTGAAGTAACTACGGAAACAGCGATCGTAATGAGGCTTATACAAAAGGCCTTGAAGGGAGATTTGTCCGCCATGAAGCTTTTCTTGGACTATCGTTTTGGTAGGCCAAAGAGTCAGTGCGCCCGTTGCGAAAGAAGGGACGCGGCAATACTTGAGGAGCGAAGACTTCGAGAAGATAAACAGAGAACCGAAGATATTGAGAAAGAGGTAGATGAATGGATGAAAAACTGGGGAAAGGATTCTGGTAAAAAGTAAACTTTTCATAACATCGACACATTAGCTCTGTGTCCGCACAAGTCCAGTCCTTAAGGGGATAAACTCGACTTGCTTTCGTGTGACACAGAGCTAATGTCGTGTGTGCAATGGAAAGTCGGGCAATTTTAGATACGTACAGCACTACCCTGCCGGAAGCGCCTCCCGTATTGAGGTACTGCCTTTACGCTCGTAAATCGAGTGAAGCAGAAGAACGGCAAGCCTTGTCTGTCGACTCGCAGGTAAAGGAGATGCTTACCCTTGCGACAAGAGAAGGGATAAATGTCGTTGAGGTGTACAGAGAATCTCACTCTGCTAAGGACTGCGGCATGCGGCCGGTTTTCAATGACCTGATAAACGACATCCGTATTGGTAAGTTCAATGCGATCCTTGTGTGGCATCCGGATCGCCTATCAAGAAACGCCGGTGATCTTGGCGCGCTTGTAGACCTTCTCGATCAGAAAAAGCTTATTGAAATCCGCACATACAGTCAGCGCTTCACGAACAATCCAAACGAGAAATTCCTCCTTATGATTCTCGGCTCTCAAGCTAAGCTCGAGAACGATAATAAGAGCGTGAACGTGAAGCGTGGTCTCAAGACCCGAGTTGAGATGGGCTTGTGGCCTTCAGTCGCCCCTACCGGGTACCTCAATCATCCGGACAGGACTATGAAATGCCATGTTATCCCGGACCCTATACGTTCACATGTAATCCGAATGGCATTTGAAAAGATGGCTAACGAGAAATCCAGCATCAGAAGCATCTATCACTGGCTCAAAGACGACGTAAAATTCGTCACCAAGAACGGTAAGCCGCTCACTCTGAGTAATGTCCAGATTATCCTCCGGAATAACTTCTACATGGGTCTTATTGAATACCCGAGAAAATCCGGTAAATGGTACGCCGGAAAACATGAGGCGATCATTTCCCAAGAGCTATTCAAAAGGGTTCAGGAGAAGCTAGATTCCCAACGCGATACGCATAAGGGAGACAAGAAAAATTTTGCATTCTCTCGTCTACTGAAATGTGGCATGTGCAAATCGGGTGTTTGTGCCGAGGAGAAATCTAAGACGAACAGAAGCGGCGAGACACGCCAATATATTTATTACGGCTGCACTCGTCACAATGACAAATTCTGCAAGAATACCTATTTACGGGAAGAAGATCTTCTCCTGCAACTTATAGAAATAGTCGACAACATAGATATCAATCAGGTCGGCATGAAAGCTCGACTTGAGAAAGACATTGAGAAGTACAGCAGCTTCCGCAGCAACGTACTTGGCTTAACCGAGGAGGAGCGGATCTTTCAATCTCGTTTTGATCTTCGGGCTTATATGAAGCATATCCTCGAAAAGGGCTCAATTGATGAGAAACGTGAGCTTATGCAGTCATTCACGAGCCGCTTGATTCTTATCAATAAAAGAGTGGTGGTTGAGTAAGTTGTTGAACTACAATGAAGCATTCAATCGCGGGGGCTCTTAGCTTCGTAAAATGGATTAAACAAAATACCATTTATTGCCCGCATCATTGCTCTTTGTGTTGCCGTAACAAAAGCGACAGCCCTGCCATACTCGCCATCTTTTATCATCTTCAGAATCTCTTCTCTGCTGTTTTTGAACTCATCAGACTCAAGGGTTCTTTTAAGACTTTCGAAAATCTCTTCTTCTGTTTGATCTGGCATAGATCTCACTCCGGCAGCTAAAGAACCTGCATCCTCGTTTGCGAGACAGATAGCCGCAACCTTCTTTGAAACCTCGTCAGGAAATATGTACTTAACACTTTCAACCTGGCCTTCATCAAGAAATCCTCCGGCCGGTGGACTGAAAGCAAACTTCTCAAAAAGCGGTAAAGCTTGAAAAGACATAGGGAAATTCACTGCGAAGCCCATTGATGTTAGGCGAATAGATCTAAGTAATAATTCAGTACCTGTTTGTATGCCGTTCTCACTGAAACTAGTTGTATTACTATTTCTTAGCGATGTATGAGTATGGAGAGCTCCTTGAGTATGCATAAACCCAGAAAGTTGTTTATAGAGAGACTTAACCTCTTTATTCCAGTCTAGTTTTTCATCGAGCATCTTAAAATCCGCATTCTTTTCGCAAAGTTTCTGAAGCATATCGCCCACCCCTGGGGTATGAGCTTTTCCTTTAAGCCACTCTTGGAAATATTCCTTGTCCTCATTTACAAAATTATAGAGAGCAAAGATATTTAGTTCCAAATAACTTCTAAGGGACCTGAAACTATCTTTATAAAATCCCATTAACAAGAGTAAGATTGCTGAATCTAAATCCTGATCGGCCTCAAAAAATATATGATGCCATGGTTGAATTGTTGTAAATTCATCACCAGAGCCCCCGAATATAGGAATTGCAAAAGATAATTGATTTAAGCCACTAAGAGCCTTATCTATATCATTTTTAATCGAGCCGTGTGATTTTAGCCATGTCTTACTTTTCTCGACGGTGGATTCAAAACCTTTTGTTTGTTTAAAATAATTATCGAACATATTTTATAGTCCGAGCTTCATATATTTGCCGATCTGACCTTTTATCTCGTTCCACGAAGTCTGTCCATCTTTTGGAAAGTGAGCCAAGCCTCCTGTATTGCAATAGGAATACAGCTCACGAATCTCATCAATCTTGGCAATTAGACTTGTTATTCTTCCAGTTTCGACAGCAGTCAGGATATTCTCAAATTTATCCTCAGAGTAACCGAGGTGCCTATCTTTGATTTCCTCTAAACAATAACGGAGCTTCTGTCCGTATACAACAATCATGTCGTCTGTTCCCGCAACAGTACCTATATTTCTGAAATCCTGTTTAAAAGCTGAGTAAATTGTTTGGTACTCCTTTGGTCGATAGTGAACCGCGGAAGATGCGGATTTTAATATGTAATAGAAATTCCTCTGATCTCCAAGACGTTTATTACTTACTTTTAGGCAATAGCTTTTAAATAGTGAATCACAAGTAAATACAAAAAGCTGTTGGAAATTTATAGCCTCTTTGTGAATCAATTCTGCTGCTTGCTTTCTCCGACCGGAATCAAAGGAGTTTATTGGATCGTCAAAAACAATAATCTTTTCATTCTTATTAGTTTCTTTATTTAAAAATGCTAAGAAATAACTGAGTGCGATTGCCTGCTTTTCCCCTTCGCTCAAATCTCTTAAACGATCCCTATTCTTATAGTGCACCTCAAGTCCGCATGTAACATCTCCAGAAACACCAACTCTTAGGTCATAGCGAGGGTTTGTCCCCACGATTTTCAATTCGAGGCCGGGACAAAATATAGATAGGTTTTTCTCTATTTCAGAAAAGTATGTGTTCACAAAAGCCTTAAACAAGTCTTCAACCTTCTTTCTAAGTAGCTCAAAAAGTTCACCAAGCTTCCTAACTGTTTGCTCGTTCTTTTGTATCATCATCTCCTGTGAGAATATACGCGAGAGCTCACTGTGGAATCTACACACAAAGAGCTTTAGAACTTCCTGCGAAAGTCTTGCCTCTAGCGCAGATTTTTGTCTTGGAAGATCTCCTGAGGAAATATCACTTTTTGCCTTCAACAATTTCTGCTCAATAAGCTCAACTTGCTTGTTATATAAATCAATTTTTCCACTCAAGCCATCAATAACTGAATTAACATCGCCGATATTTGACGATAAGGCCCTTGTTATATCGGCCTGCTTGGCTTCAATATTATCCAACTCTGACTCGAGAGTCTTTTTTTCTGTGTCTGATAAAGCGACATCAGGGAGATGGTCGTCTTGGTTTAATAACCTATTTATCTTTGTAACCGCTTCACCATTTCCTTCCGGTACGTGAAAACCCAACAGACTAAGGATATTACTCTTATATGTCTGAAGTACTCTCCTAACCCTATCCTGCTCACTAGTAAAAGTTGCGTCGAATATGGATTCGTACTGAGAAATTGAGTCAATGTATTCACCTTCTTCTTTTATGGATTGCTGGCAGAATGGGCACTCATCAAGACCGTGATCGTGAGTTATTTGGATACCCTCGCGTATGAAGTCCTCCCTCCCAGCCACTCGTGACATGGCTGCTGCTGCAGCTGTACTGACCGAGAAAGAGAAAGCTCCGTCGATGTCACCTGAGGTGACTGGGATTACAATACCAACCTTCTTTGGTTGACTGGCTTTTAGAATTTCGTCAGCTTGCGCTATCTTCTGATTAACCTCTTTGATTTCCTTCTCAGTGTTCTCTACGGTCTCTTGTTGTCGTTTAGTGCACCCGGGTAAATCTAGTAGTTCTGCAGGTGCTATCGTGTTAAATGCACTTTTTACTTCCTCGTAAGAACTTGCTGGATTCAATGTACTGAAATCTAGATCTCTCTTACTTTTTACCTGGTCGCTTTTTTCCTGAAGATTCCTCCTAAGTTGTGAGAGATTATTGAGTTGAGTTCGGTACTGAAAAAAATTTCCGAGATATAGAATAAGACTTCCTGTGTTCTTATTATGATTAGTGGCACGCCCAGCAGGAAACGAGTGAACAAAACTATCGATGTAATCCCGATCAAAAATTAAGATTTTATTCTTAAATAAGTTACCCTGAATGCCTGCTGTGTCACTAAACGACACAGGGGTAAGGTCGGTCTCAATTTCAAATGAGCAAGCCTCTCCGTCATGATCCCAGTTCTTTTGTATGGAGCTGGAAGAATCCTCTCTTAGAGCCTTAAGTAATTTAACTAAAGTCGTTTTACCTGTTCCGTTTTCTCCAAATAGTACATTTAACTTCTTGAACTGATTATTAATGGTCTTTTGGTGACCGCTACCATCAAGAATCGGCTGACCGTTTGCATCAACTTGTAAAGACGGATTAATAGAATCCCATTCAAAATGGAAAAATGATCCGATATTCTTAATGCTTTTAAACTTGGTTATCATGGTTACTGTCGAGACCAAAATTACCTGAAGCTATCAAATTAGCTTCCATTTCTTCTGGAGTTAAATCTAGGTTAGCAATACTCTGGGCCACAGCCTTAATCTCTTGATCAATAGTCTCTTCAATTATCTTTTCGAGTAAACTGTCCATATTATTTTTCGTTAATCACTTGTTTCAAGCGATTGGTTAGGTCCATCACTTCTTCGACCTTTTTTACGATCCGCTTCTGCTCTTCAATGGGTGGTAGTGGTATTAGAGCAGACTTAACTTTATCTGCATTGAGATTTTTCACTACAGCACCAGATACCAAACTTAGGAATTGTTGAAAAAATACGGATGAGGAGAGCGTGTGGTAAAAGAAATCCCTAACAATATCTTTAAAATAGGGCTGCAAGACTAGCCAACCGTCGTGAATACAACCATCAATTTTTAGAATATAAGGTCTGCCGAAACTCATTGAATTAGTTAGAAGTAAATCTCCCTTATGCACCATCCTTGTTTTCTTTAATCCAGCTGGAATTATCTTTTCCTTTGTAGAGGAAATATATTTCCCACCCTGTTCGGTATCTCCAATTTTAATCCAATTCAAACCATTGGGATCAGATGTTATGTAGCTTTCAATCGGACGTGGCGATCCACCTCTTTCAACGAGAAATACATCTCCAAGCCTGACCCACTTCCATGAAGCAGGAACCTCAAATGGAATCTCATCGTCAGCAATTGGAGCTAAATCCTTGGTCTTCTTTTTTCGAGCGATGGAGTTATTTTCTACTTTAGTGCGCTCCTTTTGTATCAGATTGTAAAGA
>CAZYZM010000004.1:0-3429 GCA_964651935.1 uncultured Candidatus Saccharibacteria bacterium | reverse complement strand
CATCAGCCTTAGATTGGGGAACGAGCTTGCCGGAGACAGCAAGGGTGAGGAGTCCATTTTCAAGCTCCTTAATGTCAGAAGGTGTTTTGACCAATTCAGTTAACTGTTCAAAAGCAATCTTTGATTCACCCTTACCAAGAGACCGCATTGCGTTACGAGCAAGACGAGTGCGTACCTCATCACGTTCTCGCTTCTTGTCCTCAAGCTCATCGAGCTGTTTCATTACTTCCTGAACCTTATCCGTAATCCTTTTCTGTTCTAAAGAAGGAGGAAGTGCGATTACCTCCTTAGCAAAACCGACTCCCGAAATTTCTTTAAAGGTCGTTCCGGGTGCGCGAGCATTAATATCATCGGCTCGCAGGCGTAAAAACCAATATACATACTCTGGATATATTCCTGTAGCCGGCACAATTGATTTGAAACCTTGATTTGTTGATAGTGAGTTAATTGCTATACCAACATACCCAATAGGTGCACGACTTGAGAAAATTATTGTTCCTGCTGGCATTAATGTGGCCGACGAATTCTTGTAACCCTCAGTCGTAAGATTTTGCCGTCCGTGAGATACGTACATGGACTCCTGTTTGCGCATGTCTGCTGGAGAAAGCCAAGGGACCGAGTCTGGGTTCGCAGGTTCTGTAAAGTAGTCGCTCTTGCTTGTAGAGGGCGTACCTCCACCAACCACATGTCCAATTTCGCTAATTCGTACCCATTTCCAAGTCGCAGGAACATTAAAAGGAATCTCCTCATTGCTAGGAGGCATAAAATCTGTAACCTTCTTCTTTCTTCCCTCTGTCTTATTTTTTAGCTCACGCTGAATCTCTTTGAATAAATCCTCAGCAGTACCCTCATTTACAATTTGAGGAACTAATTTCCCAGACATGGCCAACGTAAGTACCGCTTTTCGAAGACGATCTACACCATCAGGAACTTCTATGAAGTCATCGATATTATCGGCAACGATTTTTACATCACTTGGTGTCATGGTGTGAAAGTGCATCAGTGATGACTGTGCGGATCTCCTCAAGCACTTTCTTCACCTCCTTTTGCTTATTGCGATACGTGGTCAATAACTCTTCTGGAGACTCGAGCACATCGACTGGTGTACGCGGATTCTTGATATCGAGGTTGTAGTTACGCTTCACTATCTCGTCGATCGAAACCTTCCAAGCGTAATCATTCTCGACACGGTTATTCCACCATTGCTTCTCCTGCTCAAACTCCTCCGCACGGATAGGATTCGTCATTGAGTAGGCTTTCTGACCTTCAGGGAATGGGTGCTCGTAGTACCAAATCTCCTTGGTCGGCTCACCCTTTTTGAAGAATAAAAGGTTTGTCGCAATGCTTGTATACGGAGCGAAGACACTCTTTGGCAGACGGACAATAGTGTGGAGATTGCACTCCTCGAGCAACGTCTTCTTTAGAGCAGTCTTCATACCCTCGCCAAAGAGCGTACCATCTGGAAGGACCAAGCCTGCGCGGCCATGCTTTTTGAGCAGGCGCATAATAAGCACCAAGAACAGATCAGCAGTTTCTCGTGTCTGAAATTCCTTTGGGAAATTTGATTCGATACCCGGCTCCTCTGTGCCACCGAATGGTGGGTTCGTGACAATGCAATCTACTTTGTCCGTATCAGTGTAATCACGAATAGGCTTCTCAAGCGTATTACCCCGACGCATTGTTACCGGCTCTTCAATGCCATGAAGCATCATGTTCGTAATCAAGAGCATGAACGGAAGTGGCTTCTTTTCTACACCATGAATACTCTGTTGAATCTTCTGTTCGTCTTTAACTGACTTCACCTGCTTTCGCATGTGCTCAAGTGCGTGTACCAAAAATCCTCCAGTACCTACAGCAGGGTCCATTACAGACTCGCCAACCTTTGGGTCTACCATCTCAACAATGAATTGAGTGACAGCACGAGGCGTATACATTTCTCCGAAGTTGCCCGCACTCTGAAGACTCTTCAAAAGGCGTTCGTATATTTCATTAAAGGCGTGACGATCCTTTGATGCATTGAAATCAATTTCGTTTACCTTATTGATCACTTGCTTCAAGAGCGTACCCTTGCGCATGAAGTTGTAGACATCCTGAAATGCCATGCGTGTAAGATCTGTCCGCCTATTGCCATTTTCTGGAAGCTCACGAAGGCCCGGCAAAAGATCGTTGTTTACAAAATCAATGAGTTTATCTCCCGTAATTCCATCAAGTGGAGCAGCCCAATTACGCCACTGATACTTCTTCGGTAATGTTGGTACAAACTTCTCCTTACGAATCTCCAATGCCTTGTCTTCGTCATCAAGAATCTTGAGATAGATAAGCCACACCATCTGAGAGAGACGAGTTGCATCTCCATCAACACCAATGTCTTGGCGCATGATGTCTTGGATTGCTTTGATTGTGGCTGGTGTAAACATAAAATTATTGGGTTGTGTACATTACATCGAGAAGCTCATCGACCGTCTTGAAATATCCTTCTTTCCCTCCGAAGAGAGAGACAATCTCGTAGTCTGTACCAAGTGATCGAAGTGGTTCTAGCGTTAGGACACGCACACTTTCAATATCTCTCAGAGTGACATCTGCGTACTTCTCAAGCAGTGCCTCAAGAACCTCACGAGCCTTGCCGCTGTATTTATTGAGGTAATTAGAGCGACGCACCATTTCAATACGCTCATTCTTCTTCATCATCTTTTTGTCGTATGCGACATGCATCACAAGATCGAAGAGATCAAATTCTGCGCCGACCTGTTTCTGTAACTCCTCAAGCGGAATGCCACTCGCGTCAATTTGGTCGATGATAGCTTGTCGACGTTCTGCTGATTGCCAAGCAGTAAAGAAGCTCTCAAGGGTTGGATAATGCGTAAGGATATTTTTGCGAGTGAAATCCTTGAGAGATTGAGTAAGGAGCTTACCGTCAGGACCGAGATACTGAACCTGCTCCTTCACTACCGCGTATGGAACACCGCTCAGTTTAAATACAGGAGGTCGCTCAACGATGTCGGTCTGATCGCCATGAGAAATAACAACATCAACAAGCTCGTCCTCAACAGTCTTTTCTTCAACAGAAACGTGGCTTGGATCCTGCTCTTCTAGAGCCTCAGCAATATCCTCATCTCCCCCAACCTCAAAGACCCGTTCTGCAACCCCGTCAAATCCCGGATCTGCAAAGAGCTTTGTAGCGCCTTGGAAATCCATGATGGTGAACCACATCTTTCCCTTATCCTCGCGGACACGAGTACCGCGACCGATGATCTGCTTAAACTCTGTCATGATCTCGATCGGCTTATCGAGTACAACGAGTTTGCAGGTCTGAGCATCAACGCCGGTAGAAAGAAGTTGTGAAGTCGTAACGATAGTCGGGAATCTTTCTTCAGGATCAATGAAACGGTCTAACTGATTCTTACCCTCCTCATCATCCCCGGTGATTCG
>CAZYZM010000003.1:0-24492 GCA_964651935.1 uncultured Candidatus Saccharibacteria bacterium | reverse complement strand
CACGGTCTTCCGCGCGAACGACTTGAAGCCGGCGATCTCGAGACGCTTCAGCATGATGCGTTCAGTATACTCTACCCTCCGGCGCTATTTATGTTGCAGCGGGTCGTCAGGTCGCTCCCCGTTCCGAAGGTGCCCGCCTTGACTCCTTTCGGGCAGTCTATATTCCCTTCAAGGATGAGTATCACGTTATATGTCGAGCCTGCGCTGTTATACATAGGGCCGCGGATTCGGTTCGAAGGCCCTGGTATCGCGGACGTGTCTATGTACGGATCCAGAGCCGCGCGGAAGCTCGTCGATTTGCTCGTCGACTCATTATACGCGCTGGTGCTTTCCCAGCATCCCCCTCCTGAATTCTTATATCCGCTTCCGATGCACGCCCATGCCGCGATTACCGGGTAGCTGCCGTGGTCGGCGTAGTATATCGCGAGCGCGTTCTGATATTGCTCTAATTGCGAAAGATAGCTCGCGTTGCGCGCCTTCGCGCGCGCCGTGTTGAGGCTCGCGAGCACCACGCTCGAAAGGAGGCCAATGATGGCGATGACGACCAGCAATTCTATGAGCGTGAAGCCGCGAGACTGCGCAGCGCGCGGAGCCAGGTACATACTCTCACCTTATCATCAGCGCCGCTGTGCCGCGGCGCTGATGTGGATAGGCGCATCGTTCAGAAGCACAGCGCGGTAGCCATGCCGTACCCTTGCACCATAGTGGCCGTCGAGGGAAGCGCCGCGTCGAACGAAGCGGCGTCCGCGTCCGTGGGACTCTCGAGCTTCGCGAAGAGACAGGCCTTCACCGCCAGGCCGCCGCTTCCGCCATAGATCATGTAGGTGTGATAATCACCGTCCGGCACGCTGCCGAGATATCCGCCGTCAACGAGGCCTTGCGCGACCGACTTCGGGTAATTCCCGCCCTGCTGCGTAAAAAACCCGGATCCGGTGCTGCCGTAGCCGGTACCTGCCACGAGATAGGTCCCGTGGTCGTCGTAGTAAAGCTGGAGCGCGGTGCGTACCTGGTTCAGCACTGCGCGGTGCTGAGCGTCCTTTGCCTTGTCGCGCGCCGTGTTGAGGCTCGCGAGCACCACGCTCGAAAGGAGGCCGATGATGGCGATGACCACCAGGAGCTCGATGAGGGTGAAGGCGCGGAGTGCGCGGGAACGGATCATTATTTCTATACTACACCGAACTGACCCCCCCCCCCCGGAACGGGGCGGGGGGATAAAGGAACGCCGCAATACGCTGGGCCGCTTCCTTCCGGAAGCGGCCCATCTCTTCACTCAGCCGGCCGGGACTCGGGCTTCAGCGAGCCTCTGTCTCCCCATGTCCTCGTAACGAGGAACAGCACCGTGAACGCGTAGGCGCCGAGGAAGCCGAGGAGCGCGAAGCGGTACCCTTGATGCGGATCGATTTCCGCCTGCAGGAGCCCCTCGAACGGGCTCGCGAACATCATGACGAGGCCGACGAGCATCAGTCCCGCCATCACGACTCCTGCGAGCAGGAATGCGCCAGCTAGTATGCCTCTCATATTCCCTCTCCTACTGGACGCTGCGTCGAACAGCCGCGCAGCTCTTCTGATTTCAGCGTATTCCCTACCAGCCCGTGATGTCAATCGCCGCCACTGCGGCTGCCTGCTCGGCCTCCTGCTTGCTGCGCCCCTGTCCGCGCGCGACCTCCTCATCGCCCACGAATACGCCGACCGTGAACATCTTGTCATGATCGGGCCCTTCCTCCGCAATCGTACGGTACGCGGGGGTCGTGCCGCGCTTATCCTGCGCGAGCTCCTGGAAGCGGCTCTTGGCGTCCTGCCATGAGCGTTTGGCGACCACGTCGTCTATCTTCGGATACAGGTGCACGGCGATGAACGCTTCGGCGGCATCGTACCCCCGGTCGAGGTAGATGGCGCCGAGCAGCGCCTCGAAGGCGTTCGCCAGGATTATCTTGCGCGCGCGGCCAGTGTCGCGCCGTTCGCCTTTCGAAAGCAGGAGCATGTCGTTGAGGCCGAGCGCCTCCGAAGACTCGGCGAGCGAATCGGTGTTCACGAGCGCCGCGCGGAAGGCGGTAAGGTCGCCTTCCGGCTTGCTCGGATACTTCCCGAAGAGGAAGTGCGTGACGGCCAGCTCGAGCACGGCGTCCCCGAGGAATTCCAGGCGCTCGTTATGCGCCTTCGCGTCCTTGTGCTCGTTCAGGTACGAACGGTGCGTCAGCGCCTCTTCCAAGAGCGCGTAATCGTCGAACGCGAGCCCCAGCTTCGCTGCGTGTCCCTTTAGGTCAATCATGTATCCAAATTGCCGTGAATTCACGGAAATAACAAGAGGCGCCTGCGTCGCTAGCGCGCCACCGCATTCGCGCGCGCCTTGTCGAGGAGCTTCTGCACCGCCGCCGTCACGATGGGCAGCATGTCGTCATAGAAATTAAGGTCGAGGATGTCCGGCAGGCGGAACCATTTCGCATCGTCGAGCCCGCCGCTCTTCTTGAGCTCGAGCGTTTCGAACGGCGCGTGCACGAGGAAGAACCAGACGTGCTTGCGTATCTTCCCCTTCTCGGGATGCGAGGCGACGTACTCGTTCTCGCCCACCATCTCTTCTACGGTTCCCGCAAGGCCTATTTCTTCGGAAACGACGCGCGCCACGCCCTCTTCGGTCGACGGGTCGTTCTCTATATGCCCTTTGGAAAGAGTCCAGCGGCCGAACACGTCGTGCACGAGCGCGAGATAGTACTGGCCCTCGTGCTCGGCGTAGACGATGGCGCCGCCAAGCTTCTCAAGCGGCAGGTCTTCGCGGCGCAGGCGCTCCTTCTTCCCCTTCTCGTCCTTGCCCGGCTCGCCGAGCTCCTTGTACACCGCGCCGAGCACGCCGTTCACGAAGCGGCCGCTGGATTCTCCGCCGAACACCTTGGCAAGCTCGATGGCCTCGTTGATGGCGACCTTCGCCGGTACCTGCGCGCGGTCGGCGAACAACAGCTCGAACAGCCCGATGCGCAGGATGTTGCGGTCGACGGGCGCGATCTTCTCGAGCGGCCAGTCAGGCGCCGCCTTGGTGATGACGAGGTCGAGGTCCTGCTGCTTGGCAAGGACGCCCTGGAGGAGATTTTCCATGAAGCCGCGGTCGGTATCTTCCCCGCCGAACTCTTCGACGTTGCGGGAAAGTATCTCGGGAGCGGCTGCCGCATCTGCATGCGTCGTGTCCCACTCGAAGAGCGTCTGGAGTACTACGGAACGTGCGAGATGCCGATTGGCCATGGAAAGAGCGTGTATTACTAGAGTACCAGCCGGAGGTGCAAAGGCGCAACTAGCGGCGCATGTGCATAATTCAGCCGTTGTTCGGCATGAGCATGCTCGCGCGGTTCCCTTCGGTGTCGCGGAAGGAGACGTACGACCCGACGCCCGGGATCTCTACCGGCTCGCCCACTTCGCCGCCGGCCGCCTTCACGGCTTCCGCAGCTGCGGCGAGGTCATCGACCGCAATCACGACCGAAGGATACTGGTCGGAACGTTCGCCTGAACGCGGGAAGAAGCCGCCATTGATGGCGCCCGTCTGGGTCACCATGTTCCCTTCGGTCTCTGCAGTATGCGCGACGACATAGTTCCCCATCTCGGGGCCGGAGACTATCATCTCCCAGCCGAACGCCTTCTTATAGAATTCGGCGACGCGCGCTTGGTCGGCATACGGCATCTCAAAATGTACGACGGGGTGCTTGGACATGGCGGGTTCGTTAGCGGGGTATGGATGCAGTATACCGTATAAGAAGAAGGCCGCGCTTCGCGCGGCCTTCTTCTCTCTCCTGGCTCTTAGTTTCTGCTAGGCGCCGCCGCCCATGCCCGAGCGGGCCTTCGCCTTGCCCTTGGTCATGCGGCCGATGAGGCCGGTCTTCTTCACTTCCTTATCGGTGTGGATCGGCTCCTTGGCGCCTTCGGCGCGCTCATGCGCTTCTTCGCGCTTCTCCTTCTGCACCTTCTCCTCGTGCTTCGCCTTGGATTTCATCGCCTTCTTCGGAAGGATCTGCTTGCCGCGGTACATGCCGGTGGATTCGTCGAGGCGGTGCGGGAGGCGCAGCGCGCCGCTCTCCTTATCGGCAACGATGGAGTTCGCCGTAAGCGCGTGATGGCTGCGGCGGTTCTTGGTATGGGAACTGGTGTGGCGCATTCGTACTGACATGCCTAGGACAGTACCATATGGGGATATAAAACGGAAGGGCTGTGGTATAAAGGGCATAGGCCGCGAGGAATGACCTCCTCCGGTTAGGGCCAGGCCCTGCCCCCACCCTCGGGAAGGCTTGGATACCGGTTCATCCTGGGATCACACGAATATGGGGAGGCGCGCATGCGCGTCGAGAAACCTCCGGATGAATGGTCTTTCGCACTTTTAAGACCTGGGTAGCGCGCGGTACGCGCTTACCCCGCTCCTCAGCGGTTCTGAGGATCGCTGCCCTCGGGCAGACCGGAGTCGGCGGAAGCAAAGCTTCCGCCGACTTTACCTTTCCTCTTCTATATATAGAAACGCCGCCGGTTATGAACCAGGCGGCGTTTTCTTGCCGGACGCGGCTTCCTTCTCCTTCTGGAGCTTCTTCTTGAGACAGGCGCGCGCCCGCCGCAGCGAGACGTTGCCGTGTCCTCCTGTTTCCGCGCTGGTCTCGCAGACGACGCGTATGTTCACGGTGCAGGCCGCGGGCACGTATCCCTCGTAGCGGGGGCACGGGCCGCGCGCCAGCATGCAGTACGGATCGGCTGCTTCTTTCGGTTTTCCGAATCTTTTTATGAGAGACTCATACCTAGCCATCATCACTCTCCTAAGAACGGCCAACGTATGGTGTACCCCTGTTACGCTGCCCGGTCAAGGTGGACAAAGGTGCGGCGATGCACCGAAGAGAGGCCGTGCGTGCGCAGCGCTTCGTAATGCGCTGCCGTTCCGTATCCTTTGTGGCGGTCGAATCCGTAACGCGGATGCGCCTCGTGCGCCTCGCGCATATGCCGGTCGCGCAGCACCTTCGCCGCGACCGACGCGAGCATGATGGCAGGCACGATGCCGTCGCCGCCGATGACCGTCTCTTGGCGGTACGCGGGCGGCGCGGCGAGCGCGCCGTCGAGCCACACCTTCTCTGGCGGCGTGCCGCCCTCCCCGCCGCAGAGCTTCTCAAGCCCCGCGGCGACCGCCTCGCGTATGACGACCGCGATGCCCTTCTCATCTATATCCTGCGCGGAACGGAATTCTACGGCGTACAAGATGTCTTCTGCGCTCGCGCGCTCCTCCAAGAGCGCGAACAGGCGTTCGCGCGCCTTCTCTGAGAGCTTCTTCGAATCGTTGAGCCCCGGGAATGCGGCGAGCAGATCGAAGCCGTCGGGAACGCGCACCAGGCCGACCGCTACCGGCCCTGCCAGCGGCCCGCGCCCCGCTTCGTCTATGCCCACCTGATACATCCCTAAGATTCTAGCAGGACGACTGGGCAGTCGGTCCGCCGCGCAGGATGTATTTCCCGCCGCCTTCGAGCCTCGCGGACAGGCAGTAGTCCTGGGTATTCACATACGGCTCATAGTTGTAGAGATAACTGGCATCGTTGATAGGGTCGACCGGAAGCGCAGGAATGTACGTCGGTACGAGGTTCGCATAGATCGCCGCGCTATGCGTCCAGTCGTCGCCGCCCGGGGTGGCGGAATTACCGCTCCCTTTGCTCGTGTCATGCGCTTGTTCACCCGGGTATACCCCCTTCTCGGCATACATCATCTCAAGCGCCGTGCGCATCTCCTGCAGGTCTGACTTGCGGCGCGCATCGCGCGCCTTCGCGCGCGCCGTGTTGAGGCTGGCGAGCACGACGCTCGAGAGCAGGCCGATGATGGCGATGACGACCAGGAGCTCGATGAGGGTGAAGCCGGCGCGAGGACCCTTCGATCGTGAAGCATAGGTCATATTTTCACCTTACCAAGAGATGAGTTCCCGCATGCCTTCCATGGGGATAAGATTCCGGTTCTGGTATCCTGTAGGCAATGGGACGTTTCATCCATCTCCACACGCACAGCCACTACAGCTTCCTGCAGGCGCTTCCGAAAGTCCCTGACCTTGTGAAGGCCGCGAAGGCCGCGGACATGGATGCCGTCGGCCTCACCGATACCGGCAACCTCCACGGCGCGATCGAGTTCTACAAGGCGGCGAAGAAGAAGGACGTGAAGCCGATCATCGGCGTGGATATGTATATGGCGCCTCGCACCAGGCACGACAAGGACCACGTCCTCGACGCGAAGCGAAGCCGCATCGTGCTCCTGGCCGAGAACAACGAGGGATACCGGAACCTGCTGAAACTCGTCTCGGCGGCGCAGATAGAGGGCTTCTTCGAGAAGCCGCGCATCGACCGCGACCTCCTGCGCGAGCTCAAGGGCGGCCTGATCGCCCTGCTTCCCTCCTTCGCCGGCGACCCCGCGCGCTTTCTCGCCGCAGGCGACCGCGCAGGCGCCGCTGCCGCGCTTGCCGAATACAAGAGCATCTTCGGGCCGGAACGCCTGTATGCAGAGATAACGCGCCACCCCAAGGTCGAAGGCCACGAAGCGCGCATGAAGGAACTGCGCGCGCTCGCGAAAGAAGCCGGCGTGCCGCTCATCGCGCAGCACGACGTCTATTACCTGAAGCCTGAAGACCGCGAAGCTACCGAAGTGATGCGCCGCATCGGGCTCGGCGGTGGCGCAGGCAACGAGGACGAGGACTTCTCTTTCGTCTCCGAGGCGCAGATGCGCGAATGGTTCAGCGACATCCCTGAAGCCGTCGACGTCTCCGGCGAGATCGCCGACCGATGCGACGTTACGCTCGAGCTCGGCAGCTGGAACTTCCCGGACGTGGCGAAGGAGCCGGGAAAGACGTATGAGGAGATGCTGCGCGAGCGAACGTACGCGGGCCTGGTCACGCGAGACATGCAGGAGACGCCGGAAGTTACGGAGCGCATCGAGTACGAGCTGGACGTCATCAATACCAAAGGGTTCGCGCCGTACTTCCTCGCCGTCTCCGACCTGCTCGCGCACGCCAAGGAGATAGGCATCCTCGCCACCACGCGCGGTTCGGCCGCCGGCTCGCTCGTGTCTTACCTCACCGGCATCACGACCGTGGACCCGCTCGCCTACAAGCTGCCCTTCGAGCGTTTCCTCAACCCTGAGCGCCCGAAGGCGCCGGATATCGACATGGACTTCGCCGACAACCGCCGGGACGAGATGATCGCGTACGCGCGCGAGAAGTACGGCGCGGACAATGTCGCGCAGATAGGCACGTTCGGCACCATGATGGCCCGGGCCGCCGTCCGCGACGTCTCGCGCGCGCTCGGCCACTCGTACGGCACGGGCGACCGCATCGCCAAGCTCATCCCCATGGGCTCCCAGGGCTTCCCCATGACCATCGACCGCGCGCTCGAGCTCGAGCCGGAACTGAAGGAGCTGTACGAGCAGGACGAGGACACGAAGGAGATACTCGACCTCGCCAGACGCATCGAGGGCAGCGCGCGCCAGACCGGCGTGCACGCCGCCGGCGTCGTCATCTCTCCTACCCCGCTCACCGACTGGACGCCGCTCCAGGTCGACCCTAAGACCGGCAAGCTCATCACGCAGTACGACATGCACGCCGTCGAGGACGCCGGCCTTCTCAAGTTCGACTTCCTCGGCATCAAGAACCTCGCCATCATCGCCGACGCCGTCGCGCGCATCGAGGAGACGCGCGGCGTCGCCATAGACATCGAGAACATCCCGCTCGACGACGCGAAGACGTTCGAGATGCTCGCGCGCGGCGACACGGAAGGCACCTTCCAGCTGAACGGCTCCGGCATGACCCGTTACATAAAGGAGCTGAAGCCGACCACCATCCACGACATCAACGCCATGGTCGCGCTCTACCGCCCGGGCCCGATGGAGACCATTCCCACATACATCGAGCGCAAGCGCAACCCGAACCTCGTCGCGTACCTCGACCCGCGCATGCAGGAGTACCTGGATGCGTCATACGGCCTCCTGGTGTACCAGGACGACGTGCTCCTCACCGCCATCACGCTCGGCGGCTACTCGTGGCTCGAAGCCGACGTGCTGCGCAAGGCCATGGGCAAGAAGATCCCTGCGGAGATGGAAGCGCAGAAAGAGAAGCTCCTCACGGGCTTCAAGGAATACGGCGGGCTCTCGCCCGCGAAGGGCCAGCAGCTCTGGAAGCTCATCGAGCCGTTCGCCGCATACGGCTTCAACAAGGCGCACGCCGCCTGCTACGGCAAGGTCGCGTACCAGACCGCCTACCTGAAGGCTAATTATCCCGTCGAGTACATGGCCGCCGTGCTTACCGCTGACGCGGGCGATACGGAGGCCATCTCCGTCTTCGTCTCTGAGTGCGAGCGGCTCGGCATCCCCGTGCTCCCGCCGGACGTGAACGAGAGCGGTACGGGCTTCACGGTCGTTAAGGGCGGCGGCCCCGAGGGGCAGGACGCGATCCGCTTCGGCCTTTCCTCTATCAAGAATTTCGGCGACGGCATCGCGACGAGCATCCTGGAAGAGCGCACGGCGCACGGCCCGTACGCGTCGCTCGCGGATTTCCTCTCCCGCGTAGCGAACAAGACGCTCAACCGCAAGTCGCTGGAATCGCTCATAAAGGGCGGGGCGCTCGACCGCTTCGCGAACGAGAGCGGCGACCGCGGCCACCTGATGACGCACATCGAGACGCTGCTCGCCTTCCACCGCGACGCCACCGCCGAAAGCCCGCAGGATTCCCTCTTCGGCGGCCTGGCGCTCGCCGCGCCGGTGCTCTCGCTTCCCCCGCCTTCCGGGGAGACGCCGGTGAGCGAGAAGCTCGCGTGGGAGAAAGAGCTGCTCGGCATCTACGTCTCGGGGCATCCGCTCGACGCGCACGAAGCGTACCGCGCCAAGGCAGGCACCGACCTGAAGCGCATCAAGGAAGACCCGCTCCCCGGCCGTACGGTCATCCTCCCCGTCCTCGTCACGGAAGCGAAGCCGCACCTCACCAAGGGCGGCGACCGCATGGCCTTCGTGAAGTTCGAGGACATGACCGATTCCATCGAGGCAGTCATCTTCCCGAAGCTCTTCAAGGAGCATATGAGCATCATCGCTCCAGGAAGCTGCGTGCTCATAAAGGGCAGCATCTCTATCCGCAACGGCGATACGACCCTCAAGGTCGACGGCCTGAAGCCGCTCGCGGCTTAATGGACAAAACATGATGCGAAAGGCATAGTGCTCTCCGGACGATCTTTCACGCATACAGAGGGAGAACACTGATGGACCGCACCGCACGGAGCTTCGGCGACCGCGTATGGGCCGGCGACGTCGGCACCGTCGCGAAGGCGCGAAGAGATTTCCTGAACGGCGACCAGCTGAAAGGGCTGCTCCCGTTCGCCTGCACGCTCTACAGCTTCCGGAACCGGCCGCAGTACGTGAGCGAGCTGTGCGGCTTGCGCCGGCGGCTCCTGAAGCACGCGGACGAGCTCGTCTCGCCGGACGCCGACGCGTATTACGGCTCGCATTGGGCAGACCGTGCCGACATGCTCGCCACCTACCTTGCCTGGCTGAGCCTGCAGCCGGCGTTCACGCGCGCGCAGCGCGGGCACCTGCGGGCGGTAGCCGTACGCACCTGCGAACGGGCCCTGCCGAGGGCGCGCAGGCTTACCACGACCGAGCATGCGCACAGCTACTATCTGCTCGCGCTCACGTATGTGTCGCTTATCATCGGCGAGCCGGATGCGCCGGCATTGCTCACGGCGGTATGCCGCGGCGCGCCTCGTCGCGTCCGCGACCGCAGGCAGAAAGTCCGCATCTATGCCAAGCTCGGTCTCTTGTTCCGGAAGCTGGAACGCGCCGACAGCCGGTTGCGCGGCATCTGCTGGGGCGTGCGCGCTGTGCTCTCGAGCCTCGCCTGGCGCCTCCCGCGGAACGTTACCCTGAAGGCGGGCGGCTCCCTCCTGGGCATCGAACGCTGATCCGGATTCCTGGATCTCAGGCCGGCACGGATCTTCCGTGCCGGCCTTTTCATACGCTCAGAATCTGCCCGGGCATGTGGTATTCTCGGAATATCATGCCTTCATCACCCGTCCCCCTTCCTGAAAAGCGCCATACGCTCGCCCACCTCCTGGCCGCCGCCGTCCTCGAACGGTATCCGCACGCCAAGCCCACCATCGGCCCTGCCGTCGAGAACGGCTTTTACTATGACTTCGACTTCTCAGGGGCAGAAGGGCCCGATGCCGCGCCGGGCGAGGCCGAACTGGCCGAGCTCGAGGCCGCCATGCGCGAGCTCCTTCCCTCGTGGACAGAGATGACCGGCACGGAAGTCTCTGCCGAGGACGCGCGCGACCGTTTCGCCGGCAACCCGTTCAAGCTCGAGCTCATCGACGGCATCGTAAGCGCGGGCGAGCCCATCACCCTCTACACGGCCGGCGGCTTCACCGACCTCTGCCGCGGCGGGCATAGCGAGCATCCGGCGCACGACATCGCCGCTGATTCCTTCACCCTCGACCGTGTCGCGGGCGCCTATTGGCGCGGCGACGAGACGAAGCCGATGCTCACCCGCATCTACGGCCTCGCCTTTGATACGAAAGACGAACTGGACGCATACCAGACGCAGCGCGAGGAAGCGAAGAAGCGCGACCATCGCAAGCTGGGCCGCGAGCTCGATCTCTTCACCTTTTCCGACCTCGTGGGCGCCGGCCTCCCGCTCTACACGCCGAAGGGCACCATCCTGCGCGATGAGCTCGCGCGTTACTCCGAGGAGCTGCAGCGCAGGCACGGCTTCCAGAAGGTCTGGATCCCGCACATCACGAAGACCGCCCTCTACAAGACGTCCGGGCACTGGGACAAGTTCGGCGACGAGCTCTTCCTCGTGAAGAGCCAGGAATCGTCCGACGAGTTCGTGATGAAGCCGATGAACTGCCCGCACCACACGCAGATCTATGCCTCGCAGCCGCGCAGCTACCGCGACCTCCCCATCCGGTACATGGAGACGACCACTTGCTACCGTGACGAGAAGACCGGCGAGCTTTCCGGCCTCACGCGCGTGCGCTCGCTCACGCAGGACGATGCCCACGTCTTCTGCACCATGGAGCAGATAGAGCAGGAGTTCGAAGGCATCATGTCGATGATAAAGGAGATGTACGGCACGCTCGGCCTCTCCTTCCATGCGCGCCTTTCCTTCAGCGACCCTGCCGACCCCGCGAAGTACCTCGGCGACAAGGAGCAGTGGGAGAAGGCGGAAGCCATCCTCGAGAGCATCACCAAGAAGCTCGGCCTCGAGTACGAGGTAGCGCTGGGAGAAGCTGCCTTCTACGGCCCAAAGATAGATATCATGGTTACCGACGCCATCGGCCGCCAGTGGCAGTGCGCCACCGAGCAGCTCGACTTCGTGCAGCCGGTGCGCTTCGGCCTCGAGTACACGGCCGAAGACGGCTCGAAGAAGACGCCGGTCATGATCCACAAGGCGCTCCTGGGCACCATCGACCGCTTCCTGGGCGTGTATATCGAGCATACGGCCGGCAACTTCCCCACCTGGCTCTCTCCGGTGCAGGCGCGCATACTTCCGATCTCTGAGAAGCATGCGCCGTATGCCGAAGAGCTGCAGGCGCTCCTCGAGACGGCTGGGGTGCGGGCAGACGTCGACGGCTCTTCTGAATCGCTCGGCAAGCGCATCCGCGCGGCGAAGCAGGAAAAGATACCGTACCTGCTGGTCGTCGGCGATGCCGAGATGAAGGACGGGACCGTCTCCGCAGAGAGCCGCGACGACGGCAAGCTCGACCCCATGAAGGGCACCGACTTCGTGAAGAAGGTGGCGAAGGAGATATTCGAACGCGCGTAACGTAAATAGAAAAAGAACCACATGCTGAGTAGAGGGTAAGGCTTGGCCTAGCGGCCCGGAGCGCCCTCTACGAGGCACGTGGTTCTTTTTCTATTGCTCTAGCCCTGCGACACTGCGAGCGCGCGCGTAAGGGCGAGCTTGATGCCCGTGATGCCCATCGCGTAGCTGCCGTCGACGGCGGTCGTGAGCGCCGTGACGAGACGCTCCAGGAACGAGGTCGCGCAGTGGTCGGTAACCTGCTTCACGTCCTCGTGCACCGGCGTGCCGTCGATGCGGGCGCGGTAGGCGTCGTCGAGCGCGCAGATGGCGTGCGCCATGAACTCTTCCGCGTCATGGCCGGCCTGCGTGAGGCGGCGGATGGTGCCGAAGACGGCGTCGCGCTCGCCCTCGAGGATCGAGGCGATGAAGCCCGTTACCTCGGGATGTACCGGCGCGGCCTCGACGCGAGCCTCGCGCGCAGGCTGCGCCTGCGCGGCGCGCTGCTGCGGCTCAGGGCGCTCTTCCGCTGCCGGAGCTGCGGCTTCGCGCACCGGCGCGTACGCCTCGGCGGCATCGTGCTGCGGGCGGGATTCGGGCTGCGGTTCCGCAGAGAATTCCATGCCCGATTCGCGGGAAAGCCCCTTCACGATATCGTCGATGGTGAGGCTGCTGCCGGCAGAGGCGAACCGCTTGAACCCGTCGCCGGTCATCTGCAGGCGCGGCGCGGCTGCCGGAGCAGGGGCCTGGGCCGTGCGCTGCATCACCTGCGGCATGGAAGGCATGGGAGCCGCGTACGACGGGCCGTGCACGTCATGCTGCGCGGCAGGAACGCCGCCCTGCGGCATCGCGTGCGCGCCCTGCGCGCCGTACCCATGGAGGGAATATCCTGCGGCTGGCGCGGCATCGCTGTTGAGCGCATCGCTCACGTTCGCGCCGAAGGCGGCGAGGCGGCGGCGGACGAACGGGATACCGCCGAAGAGCACGAGATAGGCCGCTGCGAGGCTCCAGAGGACCAGCAGGGTCCAGTAGACCGCGGTGCCGACCGGACCGAGATCGAGGCCGGTGTACGGGATCTGGGAAAGGTAGACGCTGGCCAGCGGCGCTGCGGGACGGTTCGACGAGTTGAAGTACACGTCCGGCTTCGAGCTGCCGCCGCCATGATGGTGGCCGCCGCCGCCTCCCCCGCCGCCGGTATCGACGTCGATGGAAACGGTACAGTTCGGATTGTCCTCATCGCCCGGCACCGAAGCGTGATAGGTCGTATCATCGTCGACGGTAACCTTTATAGAGCCCTCGTCGACCGGCGTTACCTTGCCGACGCCGTTATCGATGGTGATGGAAGAAGCGTTATCGGTCTTCCACGAGAGGGTTACGGTGTCGCCTTCGTCCACGTCCGTATCATCTGCCTTCAGGTACACGCAGACATGGTCGTTATGGGACGTGCTGCCCACGGTAACCTTCTTCATGCAGTTCGGGTTGTTCTCGTCCCCTTCGACGCTCGCCTTGTAGGTCGTGTCCGCAGTCGGGTGCACGACGGCAGAGCCGGAAGCGGCCTTGCTGCCGGTGAAGGTACCGACGTTCGTGATAGTCACGGAGTCCGCATTCTCGGTCTTCCACGAGATAGTAACCTCGTCGCCCTTCTCGACGTTGGTGTCCGAAGCGGTGAGGAAGATGCAGCGGGACGTATCTTCAGGAGGCGTATTCTCGATGTATACTGCGGCGCGGCAATGTATGCTCTGCGCGCCGTTGGAGACCGTTCCGGTATAGATCGTATCCTTCGTCGGATGCACGACCGTCGAGCCGGAAACGGCATTGCTGCCCGTGAAGGTGCCGACGCCCTGGTCGATGGTGATGGAATTCACGTTCTCGGTCTTCCATGAGAGGGTTACCGGGTCGCCGGAAGCGACCGTCGAAGATGACACGACGAGCACGCAGCGCGCTGCGTTCTCAGAAGGCGGGACCACCTGCACGACCGCGCGGCAGTGGACGCTCTGCGTGCCGTTGGAGACGGTGCCTACGTAAGACGTAGTCTTCGTCGGGTACACGACCGTCGAGCCGGAAGCTGCCTGGCTGCCCGTAAAGGTGCCGACGCCCGGGATGATGGTGATCGAATGTGCGTTCTTGGTCTTCCACGAAAGCGTTACGGGATCGCCTGAGGCTATCGTCGAGGATGATGCGAGCAGCTCGCAGTACGCCGATTCGCTCGAAGGCGGGGGCGGGTTGACCGGCGGTATGATCGGAGGGTTGACCGGCGTAACTGGCGGTGTCGGGGGGGATACCGGCGTGATCGGCGTCTCGGTGCAGCACGGCGGGAGCGTATCGGCAGGGGGCACGACAGGGGTCGTTACCTCGCTGCAGCACGGAGGAAGATCGTCTGCCGGAGGCGTATCAGTATCAGCAGGCGGGTTCGTGGACGGAGTCGTGTCGGTGCAGCACGGCGGGAGCGTATCGGCAGGAGGCGTCGTCGCTCCGCCTGGGTCGTCAGTCTCGCCGATGACCGTTATCTCGTCATCGACCGTATTGTTGTCCGAATCTCCTGAATCAGAATCGGAAGAGGAATCAGAAGAGTCGTCAGACGTATTGCCTGAAGCATCTCCGGAACCGGGGGTAGGGGTGGCAGGGGGCGTAGGGGTTACCGGCGTCACGATTACGGGAGGCGGAGGCGGCGGGATGATGATGACCGGAGGCGGAGGCGGCGGGGCCGTGACGATGATCGCCGCGTCGGCAGAATCAGGCGAAGCGTACCCGAGCCAGAATCCGGCGAGGGTACCCGTCGCGATGACGGCGAGCACGGCAAATAGCCCCGTACGGACCGGGTGCGCCTGGACTGCGTGCATGGTGCGTTCTTTGCGTGACATAGTGATATGCGTGAGTGCGTACTGCTGGTAAATAAGATAATAAACGGTTCCCCTGCCCTTGCGGGCGTACAAAAAAGGAAGGTGAAGGAAGAAGGCGCGGAGGAACTCTAGAGCTAGCTCTAGAGTTCCTCCGCCGCAGGTCAGCGGCCGCGCATCTCCTGTTCGGTGATGACGGCGACGCCGTTCCTGAAGTTCTGGCGACGGACGCCTTTGGTGACGATCCGCCCGTCAGGAAGTTCCCAGCAGACGACGGTCTCGCCCTCGAGCGCTTCCTTCGGCAGGTAGAGCTTGTTCATGCCCGGACCCCGGCCATAGAAGCTGCCAGAGACGTTCTGGACGGCCGCGCGGACTCCCAGAAGCTGGGACACCGCGCGCTCGTCTTCGCGCCAGTCGCAGACCACCTGGACGAGATGTCCGTTGATGGTCTTCGTGTACGCGCTCGGGCATTCGTTCGGCATCTCGAGCCGGCTCTGCGATTCGCTTGCGATGTGCAGGCGCACGCACTTGCTCGGTATCGGCCGGGGGCCGATATACGCGAAGCGCGTCGGGATCGCCTTGTCGGACGGGAAGTCGACCTCGATGCACTGGAGGTTCACGACGATCGGCGGTATCTCGATCACGCCAGGATTGGCGCAGCTCGACATGAGCGCCGGCTTGCCGCGCCAGGCATAGACGGTCTCGCCCTCGCGGGCGGGACGCTGGGTGCAGTCGCGGATCGCGTCATAGACGCGGTCCGGCCGCTCCCGAAGGCAGGCAGAGTCGTACTGCATGTCCTTCTTGAGCTCCATCGGCTTCAGCTCGCGCACGAAGGGCAGGAGGTCCTGCACCGTGGCGAGCTTCGCCGTCGGAAAGTCGTCCTTCCAGACGATGAGGAAATGCACGGGGCTCGCCCGGCATCCCTTCATGGCCTGGTATCCGGTCGGATCGGCCGCCAGGGACGCCGAGATGCGATTCTCGAGATCCGTAGGATTCGCGATGGGGGTATCGCAGAAGCGATGGTCCCCGTTCGCCGCATGCGCTGCCTGCGCGCCCAGTGCCTGGGACAGCGCAAGAATGAAAGCGCAGACGACCATATGCATGATCTTCTTCATTTCACACTCCCTATTGCGCCGCCCCTAAGGGCGGACGGTGGAAAGATCTGCTCGCGCCCCATTGCGGCGAGCTATCTGGCTCAGACCGAGGTCTGGGCCAGGTAGCTTACTACAACGCGCGGGTCTCAACCAGACGCGCGGTCACGACGAAACGGTCCGTCTTCTCGCCGAAGGAATCGCAGGTAGCGAGCGTGAGCACGCTGCCATCCACCGAAAGCGGGATAGCGTCGACGGTCGCGTCCTCCTGCGCTACTGATTCCACGGCATAGACATAGACGTGCGCGCTGCCGGTAACCGTGATCCGGTCCCCCTTCTCGAGCTTCTGGATGCCGTTGAAGGCCTTGAACGCCTTGTTATTCACGATCGGCAGATAGCTGGAGTGCCCGAATATGATTACATTCCCCTCTTCCCCAAGTTTTGATGAAGAAGGATAGCGGACCGGGCCGGACAGGAGTGCATGGTCGAGCGCCGCGACGTTCGTGGTGTCCGGATTGCCGACCTTCTCAGAAAGGCCGATTTCCGGAATCTCGATCTCCGTAGGGAGCTCGGGCGACGCGATCGCGACGATCGGCGCGGCCGGAAGCCCCTTCGTGTCAGAAGCCGCCTTCGCGTATTCATCCGAAGAAGGCTCAGGGAGCAGGTCGAGCGCGCCCGCGATGCTGAATGAGAAAAGGAGCGTCAGCGCGAAAACGGCCAGGAAGCTCCACTTCCGGGAATATGCCTTCTGCGACGCGCGGACGAATCCTGCGGCCGCCTGTACGCTGGTCGATTTCGTAGCCATATTTGTCTTGTTCATATTTACACCATAAATGGTCGTATGTCAAGTCTTTGCCTGCTGGCCGGAAACGGGTCCTGATACGGCTCCGCGCGCGGCGCGGCAGCGAGACTTGACACCATCGAAACAGTATGGTAAACAAGAGCCATATGGAATCAGTGACCACCCAGGGCGCACCGCGTCCCGATACCCGAACCCAGAACCCGAGCCGCCGCGCGGCCCTGAACGCGCTGGCCCTCGTCGGCTTCATCGCGCTCATCATCATCGGCATCATGCTCGCCGTCTATGCGGTGCGCTACGTGCCGAAGCTCGTCTCGGATCTCGGCGCGTCTGTCTCGCTCTCTTCCCTCTTCCATGACGGCGGGGACCAGAACGCGGCGCTCGAGGTAGTAACCTCGACCTCTACCCTTCCCATCATCGGCGCAGTCCCCGCGACGACGACCGCATCCGCGGATTCAGGCAAGGATGCCGGCACGTCCGCATCCTCCCCTGCCGGCGCAGGCACGGTCTCCACGTACACCGTGACGACCGTTACCCAGGCGCCTGCCGCGCCGTACGGCGATCCTGACCTGTACGTAGCGATCACCGGTGTCGGCTACCTGCGCGATGACGGCGAGACGGACACGTTCGTCTCCTCGAACAGGATTCCTGACAACCGCGACGGCGCCGTGAAGTTCACGGTCACCAACACGGGCACGAACGTGACGGGACGCTGGAAGTTCGAGGTGGACATCCCGTCCTCCCCGTCCCAGACCTTCACCTCCCCCTACCAGGACTCCCTGAAGCCGGGCGACAGCATCGACTTCGTGCTCGGCTTCGAGGACGGCCGCGAGGGCGACAACCGCAAGATCACGGTTACCGCCGATCCGGACGACAAGATAGACGAGTCGAACGAGCGCAACAACGATGCATCCCGCACCATCGACATCGAGGATTAGAGAGAAAAACAAAAACACCTCAAGCAAGGGCGCTCGAGGCCGCTAGGCCAAGATTTACCCTTGCTTGAGGTGTTTTTGCTTTTCTTTACACGTCGAGCGTCGCCAGCTTCGCGTTGCTCTGGATGAACGACTTGCGGCTCGCGACATCGGTGCCCATGAGGATGTCGAAGATGCGGTCGGCTTCGGCAGCATCCTCTACCGTAACGCGCTTCAGGACGCGGTTCTTCGGGTCCATCGTCGTCTCGAACAGCTCGTCGGCGTTCATCTCGCCGAGACCCTTGTACCGCTGTATGGAAACGCGCGCCGATTTCTTTCCCGCGGCTGCCGCCTCTTCTGCAGCCTCGTCCGCCCCTGCGTCAGGCGCATCCTCTTCCGTGCCGGCTTCGTCCTCCGCTGCGGGCTCGGCATCGCCCACGAGCTTGAACTTCTCCTCGTCGGAGTACGCGTACAGCACCTCCTTCCCGCGCTTTATCTTGTAGAGCGGCGGCTGGGCGATGTAGACGTAGCCGCCGTCGATGACCGGACGGAAATGGCGGAACAGCAGCGTGAGCAGCAGCGTGCGGATGTGCGCGCCGTCCACGTCGGCATCGGTGGCGATGATGATCTTGTGGTAGCGGAGCTTGGAGATATCGAAGACGTCGCCGATGGCGGTACCGAGCGCGATGACCAGGTTCTTCACCTGCTCGCTGGCGAGCATCTTGTCGAGGCGCGCGCGCTCGACGTTGAGTATCTTGCCGCGCAGCGGAAGGATTGCCTGGATGCGGCGGTCGCGGCCCATCTTGGCCGAGCCGCCGGCGGAATCGCCCTCCACCACGAAGAGCTCGGATTCTTCCGCGCTCTTGCTCTGGCAGTCGGCGAGCTTGCCCGGAAGGGTCATGCCCTCGAGCGCGCCCTTGCGCAGCACGGAATCCTTCGCCGCCTTCGCCGCCTTGCGGGCCTTGAGCGCGAGCGTAACCTTGTTGACGATCGCCTTCGCATCGTCAGGATTCTCCTCGAGGAAGCTCGAGAAGGCGTCGCCGAAGACGCTGGCCACGGCGCCCTGCGCTTCCACCGAGCCGAGCTTCGCCTTGGTCTGCCCTTCGAACTGGATTTCCGGCATCTTCACGGACACCACCGCCGTTATGCCCTCGAGCACGTCGTCGCCGGTGAAGTTCTCATCGCTGTCCTTGATGAGCTTCGCGCTGCGGGCGTAGGAATTGACGGTACGCGTAAGCGCGGTCTTGAAGCCGGTTACATGCGTGCCGTGCTCAGGATTATAGATATTGTTGGCGAAGGCCATGAGGCGCGGAGAGAGGTCGTCCACGTATTGGAGGCTCACTTCCACGGCGATATCGTTCGCTTCTGCGTCTACGTAAAAGATGTTCTTGTGTACCGGCGTCTGGTACTGGTTGTAGAAGGCGACGAGCGAGCGCAGGCCGCCCTCGAAATAGAAGGTCATGCTCGGCACCTCGAGGCCGAGCTCGCGCACATAGGCGATCTCTTCGGAGTCGACCTTTGCCTGAGTGCGCGCGTCGATGACGCTGATGCGCGTTCCCTTCACGAGATATGCCTGCTGGCGCACATGGCCGACGATCTTCTCCCAGTTCCAATTGATGCCGTCCTTGAAGATGGTATCGTCCGGCTTGAAGAGCACGATGGAGCCGGTGTGCTTCGTCTTCCCTACCTGCTTCACTTTCGCGAGCGCCTTTCCGATGTTGTATTCCTGCATGTGCATCGCGCCGTCCTTGTGCACGATCACTTTCGTATGCACGGAAAGCGCGTTCACGACGGATGCGCCCACGCCGTGGAGGCCGCCGGAAACCTTGTAGCCGGAATCTTCCCCGCCGAACTTTCCGCCGGCGTGGAGCGTCGTCATGATCATCTCGAGCGCCGAGACTTTGGTCTTCGGATGGATGCCTACCGGGATGCCGCGTCCGTTATCGGCGACGCGAACATAGCCGTCCGGAAGGAGCGCGATCTCGATATCGTCGGCGAAGCCGCCCATGGCCTCGTCGCGGGAGTTGTCGAAGATCTCCCAGATGAGGTGATGGAGGCCGTCGGGGCCGGTCGTGCCGATGTACATGCCCGGGCGCTTGCGGACCGGGTCGAGACCCTCGAGCACGGTGATGCTCGAGGCGTCGTAACTGCCCCCCTTAGCGGCTTTGGTATCCGCTTTTTTCGCGTTCTCTTTAGCCATATCGCTTTCCCTCAGTATACCATATCCGCCTCCGCGCTGCGGGCGTAAAACATTGACGTATATTGCGTATGTTGTATTATAAGCCCCAGTACGCGAGCGTTCAGGCGCATCTTTCACCACAGGGAGAATCATGATGGCATACCAGCGTATCGGACCGTACCTCCGCGCAGGAAGTGAGGGCGAGCCGGCAATCATGAGCGGCGGCGCAGCCGCCGCGATGCTTCTGGGCCTCGGCGCCCTGTTCGTCGCGTACGCGACGGCAGGCCTGCTCTTCCGCGCCGTCGGGCG
Organism: uncultured Candidatus Saccharibacteria bacterium; assembly: GCA_964651935.1. Lineage (GTDB taxonomy): Bacteria > Patescibacteriota > Minisyncoccia > Phycocordibacterales > Phycocordibacteraceae > C7867-001. Next base: position 4,596 of record CAZYZM010000003.1, on the reverse strand, counting down.
CCTGCGACCTGGCCGCGACGCGTAGAATCTATCGGCGCTGCGCGCACCTATGAACATACAAAGACCCCGCGCCTTCGGCGCGGGGTTCATACATGCAGGAATCTGTTCCCGAGCGGATTATCGAGGAAGCCCTCCTGATGCGATACGTCGTTGACGCAGTAGAGCTGCCAGTACGGCGCTTCGCCATGACGGCCGGCCTCCCGCTTGAAGATCGTTATCCCCGTGGTCGAGAGCCTGATCGTCCGGTCGGCCGTATCGTAGAAGCCGCGCAAGGTCTTCTCGCCGCAGTAGACCCAATGGATATACGAGGCGATCCGCTTCGCATGGCCGACGAGCAGCACCGTGTCTTCCGTGAGGGATTCGATATACGCGAAGGTCCGGCGCGTCTCTTCTTCGAGCTCGCTCCGCCGCTTCACGGGGATGCCGGCCGGCGCTTCGTCGTCATCGAAGAGCGCGCGTATCGCGGCGGAAACGTCCCGGTATACCGGGTCGTCCTTGCGGATGCCCTCGAAGAAATCCGGCTTGCCGATCTCGTCGAAGAGCGCGTTCGGCTGGTACGGGAGGAACAGGTCGATGCCGATCCGCTGCGCGAGCGCGAGCGAGCGCAGCAGCGTGCTCGAGAGCACGAGTTCGGGATGCTCGCGCAGCGCGGCGATCCTCCGATAGAGGATCTCGGCTTCCTGCTCCCCCTTCTGGGTGATGCGCGCCCGGTCGCCCCAGTACACGCCTTCCGCATCGCCGTCCTTGTCGGGATGACGGACGCAAATAAAGGTATTCGCCATGAGCGTATTCCTTTTCCTGTGGTACAGTCTAGGTACACCTATACGAGGTCAGCCCTCATATGTCAAACGCGCGACGCCCCCACCTTGTCCTCCTGGCGATCGGCATACCGGGCGCCGGAAAGACGACCCTCCTGCGGCCGCTCGCGGAGCGGTACGCGCTGCAGTTCGTGAATCGCGACGAGATACGCGAGGAATGGTTCGGCGAGCCGCACGTGCAGGCCGCCAAGGAGCTGGTATGGCAGGAAGCGGAAGGCCGCATGCGGGACGCGCTCGCGGCCGGGCAGCCGGTCGTGCTCGATTCCACCTTCACCAGGCGCGCGAAGCGTGCCGGCACCATCGCGTCGGCGCGCGCCGCCGGCGCCGAGCGCGTCGTCGGCATCCTGTTCGATACGCCTCCCGAAATCGCCAAGGAGCAGAACGCCGACCGCGAGCATCAGGTGCGCGAGGAGGTCATCGACTCCATGCATGCGCAGCTTGAGAACGAGCCTCCCTCTCTCGAGGAAGGCTTCGATGCGCTGTACACGCACGAGCAGCTGCGCGAGCTCGAAGAGAACGAGCTGCAGGAAGCGTAGCGGCTATCGCACTTCCCAGCCCTCCTGCGCGTTCAGCGCGTCGGTAACGGCAGCCATGAGCGGGTCGATATCCGTGTCGGCGAGCGTACGGTCGCCAGCCTGGAAGACGAGGCGGAATGCATACGAGACGCGGGTATTCCCCGCGTCGTCCGCTTTCTCGAATCGGTCGAACAGGTCCATGCGCGCCAGGAGGCCGCCGGCATGCTTCTCGATGAGGAGCGCGGCTTCCGATTCTTGCGTGCCGTCAGGCGTCCATACGGCGACGTCGCGCAGCGCGAACGGAAAGACAGAAAACGGGCGATAGGGCCCTGCGAGCGAGACCATCGCCGGGCCGGCGCTCTTCCCGATACCCTCGAAATCAGCGTCCTTGAGCGAGATCTCGCAGACATCGTCCCCGTGCAGGACGGCATGCGCCGCCCCCAGGCCGCTCGCCGGGTATGCCTGCGCGAGCGCGTCGAGCGCTTCAGGAAGCATGCCAGCGGAGCGCTTGCCCGCGAGCGCCCGGTACCCGAGCGCGAGCGAAAGGCATTCTCCCTCCTTCGTGAAGACCGTGCCAAGCTCGAAGAGCTTGAGCGCCGGTTCAGGGCCCAGCACGCGCGGGGCGACGCTCGCGGCGCGCGCGAGCGCGTCCTGCATGTTCCCCGCGAGCGAGGCGCGCAGCCACGGGCGCTCAGCCTGGAGCGGGTTGGCGAGCGCGACTTCCCCTTCTGCCGCGAACGACGGCGTGCTTATCTCCGTGAAGCCGTGCGCCGTGAGCACGTCCTTCACCGCCTCGATGCCGCGCCAGCGCGCGGCCTGCGGCGCTTCCTGCATGGCAGGAAGCGCCGCAGGCTCGACACGGTCGTATCCCAGCACGCGGCCTATCTCTTCGGCGAGGTCCTGCCACTGGACGAGGTCGCGCCGCTCGAAGGGCGGGCGCACGGTGAACACCTCCCCTTCTGTAACGAAATCGAGCGAGAGGCGCGAAAGCGCCGCTGCCATGTCGCCCGTACTGAAATCCGTGCCGAGCAGGCCGTTGAGCTGCGCGTGCGTCACAGAGACCGGCGCGCTCGCGGCTTCGGGCGAAGGATACGTGTCGACGACTCCCGCGAGCGTGCCGCCGGCGAGTTCGAGGATGAGCGCAACTGCGTCGCGCATGCCGTACGCCGCGAATTCGGGAGAAAGCTTGTTCTGGAAGCGCAGCGACGCGTCTGTCCAGAGCTTGAGCGCCTGCGACGCCTTGCGCACGCCCGTGCCGTCGAAGTTCGCCGCCTCGATGAGCAGGTCGGTCGTGCCTTCGGCTATCTCTGCGGCCTTGCCTCCCTTCACGCCGGCGATGCCGAGCGGCGCGCCGGAAACGGCGTCGGCGATAAGGAGCGTCCCTTCGGGAAGCGCGTACTCCTCACCCGTGAGCGTCGTGATAGGTTCGCCCGCGCGCGCGCCGCGTACCGTGATGCCGCGCATGCCGCCGGCGTCAGCCGCGAGCTTCGCCGCATCGAAGGCATGGAGCGGCTGGCCGATATTGAGCATGACGTAGTTGGTGGCGTCGACGACGTTGTTGATGGAACGCTGGCCGACCCGCTCGAGCGCCTCGCGCAGCCACTCTGGCGACGGGCCGACCTGTACGCCCGTAACGCGCGCGGCCATGTACCGCGCGCACCTCGCAGCATCTTCTATGCTGACCGCCACGCCCGCGCCCTCCGCGGCGTCATCCGCATAGTCAGGCACCGGCGCGCGCAGCGGGTCTTCAGCCATCGGCGCTCCCAGCGAGGCCGCGAGCTCGTAGGCGACGCCGCGATGCGAGAGACCGTAGGAGGCGCGGTCCGGAAGGATCTTCACGTCGAGGACGGCGTCCGCGCCTTCCCCGACGACTTCTTCCACTTCGCTCGAATGGAAGGTCAGCGCGTCGACGAGCGCGTCCGCGGCAGGAAGCGGTTCGGCGAAATATTTCTGGAGCCAGGAGACGGATGCTTTCATATGCTATGCGGCAGCTTCGGTACCCGGCGCGGACGCCATCTCGTCGAAGCCGTACGTGAAGCGGATATCCCCGTTATGGAAAAGGCGCACGTCCGGAACGCCGTGCTTCACCATGATGAGCCGCTCGATGCCGCCGCCGAAGGCGAAGCCCTGCACCTGGTCAGGGTCGAGCCCTGCGTTGCGCAGCACGTTCGGATGCAGCATGCCCGCGCCCGCGACCTCGAGCCAGCGCCCCTCCTTACTCTTCTCTCCCTGCCGTGCCTTGGGCTCGAACCACACGTCCACCTCCACCGACGGCTCCGTGAACGGGAAGAAGCTCGGCCGGAAGCGCACCTGCGCGTTCTCTCCGAGATATTCCTTGAAGAACTGCGCATATGCGCCCTTCAGGTGCGCGAGCGTGATGCGGCCTGCCGGTCCTGCGGCGAAGCCGTCGAGCTGGTAGAACTGCGCCTCGTGCGTCATGTCCGTCGCCTCGTTGCGGAAGACCTTCGCCGGCGCGACCATGCGCATCTCCTCGATGCCCTCCTTCGCCATCTTCTCGAGGCAGCGGACGGTCACGGAGGTCGTGTGCGTGCGCGGCGTGCGCGGCGTCTCCTCCTTCGTCCAGAACGTGTCTTGCATGTCGCGCGCCGGATGGTCTGCCGGCACGTTGAGCGCGTCGAAGTTGTACCACTCGTCCTCGAGCTCAGGCCCGTACGCGATGCCGAAGCCCATGCGCGCGAAGATATCCGCGATCTCGCGGATGGCGGCGGTCATAGGATGGAGGCGGCCGTTCATGGTGCGTTCGTGTACTCGCACTATACCCCATACGGAGGCTCTTTTTAAGCGGTACGATGCGTCGTATCTGCACCGGGACGCATAGAAAAAAGGGCGCTTTTTTGCTAGAATGGCCAGAACGCCACCCTCTCTACCTGTATGACTGCCGAGGTGCTCACCTATCCATTCATCTGCCTTGCCGTCTTCTTCGAGGTGTTCCTGCTGGTAACCTTCCTCTCGGGCCCGGCGCGCGAGCGACGCTCGCGCGCCCGCTCGACGGCGACCCCGAAGGTCGCCGTCGTCGTCCCGTGCTGGAACGAGCAGAACACCATCCAGGGCACGGTCGAGTCGCTGCTCGCGCTCGATTACCCTGCCGACAAGCTTCAGATCGTGCTCGTGAACGACGGCTCGACCGACAATACGCCGGCCGTGATGGACTCGTACGCGCACTACCCGCAGGTCACGGTCATCCACAAGGAGAACGGCGGCAAGCACACGGCGATGAACCTCGGCATCGAGAAGGCGGCCGA
>CAZYZM010000002.1:0-24705 GCA_964651935.1 uncultured Candidatus Saccharibacteria bacterium | reverse complement strand
CCGACAAAGAAGGGCTGGGACATGTAGCGCTGGAGCCGGCGAGCACGGGCGACCGTGACCTTGTCCTCCTCGGACAGCTCGTCCATGCCGAGGATGGCGATGATGTCCTGGAGGTCCTTGTAGCGCTGGAGCACCTGCTTCACCTGGTTGGCGACCTGGTAGTGCTCGTCGCCGACGATCTCCGGCGTGAGCGCGGTCGACGAGGACGCGAGCGGGTCGATCGCCGGATAGATACCCAGCGAGGCGAGCTGGCGGGAAAGCGATACGGTACCGTCGAGGTGCGCGAACGTCGTCGCCGGCGCCGGGTCGGTGAAATCGTCAGCCGGCACGTACACGGCCTGCACGGAAGTGATGGAGCCGTTCTTGGTCGAAGTGATGCGCTCTTGGAGCATGCCCATCTCCTCGCCGAGCGTCGGCTGATAGCCCACGGCCGACGGCACGCGGCCGAGCAGTGACGACACTTCGGAACCTGCCTGGATGAAGCGGAAGACGTTGTCCATGAAGAAGAGCACGTCCTTTCCGGACTGGTCGCGGAAGTACTCGGCCTGCGTAAGGCCGCTGAGCGCCACGCGGGCGCGGGCGCCCGGCACTTCGTTCATCTGGCCGAAGACCATGGCAGTCTGCGGGAGCACGCCGGACTCCTCCATCTCATGGTAGAGGTCGTTGCCTTCGCGCACGCGCTCGCCGACGCCGGCGAACACGGAGTAGCCGCCGTGGTTGCTCGCGACGTTATGGATGAGTTCCTGGATGGTAACGGTCTTGCCCACGCCGGCGCCGCCGAAGAGGCCGACCTTCCCGCCCTTGATGAACGGGATGATGAGGTCGATGGCCTTGATGCCCGTCTCGAAAATCTCTGCCTTCGTGGTCTGCTCGTCGAAAGAAGGCGGCTGGCGGTGTATGGGAAGGCGCGGCGTGCCTTCGGCGACCGGCCCTCTGCCGTCTATCGGCTCGCCGAGCACGTCGAAGACGCGGCCGAGCGATGCCTCTCCTACCGGAACCGAGATCGGCGCGCCCGTAGCGGCAGCCTTCTCGCCGCGAGAAAGGCCTGCGGTGTCAGACATGGCGATGGTGCGCACGCGGTCGAGCCCGAGGTGCGAGGCGACCTCGAGCACGATACGGCCGTGGCCTCCGCTCTCGGTCTCGGCAGCCTCGACGACGACTGCGTCGTGGATAGCCGGGCGTTCATCCGGGAAGTGGACGTCCACGACCGGGCCGATTATTTCAGTGATAGTTCCAGTGTTCATAATGCTTTGGTAAGTGCTTCTAATGTACCTAAATTCGCGCTACGTGGCCAACGCCTCGCGGCCGCCCACGATTTCTGAGACCTCGCGGGTAATGGCGGCCTGGCGCAGCCTGTTGTACGTGCGGGTGAATTCCTTCACGCGTTCCTTCGACTTGTCAGAGGCGTTCTTCATCGCCACCATCCGCGCCGAATGCTCGGACGCCTTCGCTTCGAGCAGCATGTAGTAGAGCGAGACGCCGATGAGCCGCGGAACGAGCAGCTCGAGGATGTCTCCTCGCGACGATTCGACCGTATAGCCCGCAGGCGGTTCCGCTACCACCTCGCGGCTCCACTTCCCGCGCGCTGGGCGGATGCCCTCGACGATCTCTTCGAGCGCGGGGAACGAGAGCGGCAGCAGGCGGCGCAGGGTCGGCACCTGCTCGAAGGTCGAGCGGAAGTCGCTGTATACGACGAGCACCTTGTCGACGCCGCCTGCCAGGAACTCCCGCGACAGCTCGGCCGAGATAGCCTCCATCGCCGAGAGAGATATCTCATCCTCGCGGTTCTCATATGACTTCGCTATGGCATACCCCTGGCGAGAAAAATACTCGTACCCTTTCTTGCCGTATGCGTAGACGCTCACCTGGCCGACGGCATATTCCTGGACGGCTTCGCCCGCCTTCTTGAGAACGCCGCTGTTGAGGGAGCCGGCGAGGCCTCGGTCGCTCGTGATGACGAGCAGGGCGACGCGCTTCACTTCGCGCGCATGCGCGAGCGGGTGCCGCTTCACCTCGTCGGTACCGGCGATGCGGGTCAGGATGGAAAGCGCAGCGCGCGCGTACGGGCGGCCAGAGATGGCCGCTTCCTGCGTCTTGCGCATCTTTGCCGCAGACACGGCCTCCATAGCGCGCGTCACCGTGTGCATGCGCTTGGTCGCCTCTATCTTCGCCTTGATGTCCTTGAGTGCCATGCCGGAGGGTACGTGATTTAAGAATTACACAATTAATACCACAATTAATTGTGGTATTACGATTTCGGCGCCACGCGCGCGGCAAAGGCGTCGAGCGCCGTGCGGAGCGCCTTCTCGGTCTCCTCGTCGATGTCCTTCTTCTCGCGCACGAGCTTCAGCGCGTCCTGCCCTTCGCGCTCGAGGAATTCCTGGAGCTTGTGCATGGCAGCGCGCGTATCGCTCGGCGGGAAGGCGTCGAAGTAGCCGTTGATGGCCGCGAAGATGACCGCCGTCTCCATCTCGAACGGGAGCGGCCTGCCCTGCGGCTGCGTCAGCACCTCGGTCATGCGGCGGCCGGCGTCGATCTGCTTCTTCGTGTCCTCGTCCAGGTCGGAAGAGAACTGCATGAAGGCTTCCAGCTCGCGGAACTGCGCGAGCGAGAGCTTGATCTTGCCGGATACCTTCTTCATCGCCTTGGTCTGCGCCGAAGAGCCCACGCGCGAGACCGAGATGCCGACGTCGATAGCCGGGCGCAGCCCTTTGTTGAAGAGGTCTGCCTGCAGGTAGATCTGGCCGTCCGTGATGGAGATCACGTTCGTCGGGATGTAGGCGGAGACGTCGCCCTCCTGCGTCTCGATGATAGGCAGGGCCGTGAGCGAGCCGCCTCCCTTCTCTTTGGAAAGCTTCGCCGCGCGCTCGAGAAGACGCGAATGCAGGTAGAAGATATCGCCCGGATACGCCTCGCGGCCTGGCGGACGGCGAAGGAGGAGCGACATCTGGCGGTATGCCACGGCCTGCTTGGAAAGGTCGTCGTAGACGACGAGCGCATCCTTCCCTGCATCCATGAAGAATTCGCCGATGGCCGCGCCGGCGAACGGCGCGAGGAACTGGAAGGCGGCCGGCGACGACGCCGGCGCGGTAACGACGACGGTGTACTCCATCGCGCCCGCCTCGGTGAGCTCGGCTACGATGCGCGCCGTCTTCGACTCCTTCTGGCCGATGGCGACGTAGATGCAGGTCGGGCGGGTCGCCGGATCTTCAGACTTCTGGTTCAGGATGGCATCGATGGCGATAGCCGTCTTGCCCGTACCGCGGTCGCCGATGATGAGCTCGCGCTGGCCGCGGCCTATCGGGATCATCGAGTCGACGGCCTTGATGCCGGTATGCAGCGGCACATTCACCGGCGAGCGGTCGATGACGCCGTATGCCTGGCGCTCGATCGGCACGAGCTTCGTGCCTGCGATAGGACCTTTGCCGTCAACCGGCTCGCCGAGCGGGTTGATGACGCGCCCTTTGAGCGTGTCGCCGACCGGGATGGAAAGGAGACGGTTCATGCGGCGCACGTGCATGCCCTCGAAGACCGCATCCGCATCGCCGAGTATGACGGCCCGCACGCCGTCCTCTTCGAGGTTGAGCACGAGGCCGTAGACCGCCTTCTCGTCCTTGAGCGCCTCTTCGAGGCTGCGGTCGCTTGAGGCGTCGAACAGCACCATTTCCGACATGACGGCGCCTTCGAGGCCGTCTATCTCGGCGATGCCGTCGCCCGTCTCGCGGACGATGCCGACGCTCTCGTCCACGTTCGCAGGCGCGAAGCCGGCGATCTGCTCTTCGATGCGTTTGATAATGCTTTCCATAGGTGCGGGTGCTAGATGATTAGGTGTGTACGATGGTGCGGTAGAGGTCGAGGAGCGCGCGCTTCCCTGAACGGTCGATGATGCGGCTTCCTGCGCGGGCGCGCCAGCCGGAAACGAGGTTCCCGTTCACGCGCGCGGCCGCCGTGATGCCGAGTTCGCGCGCTTCCTGCTCGGCACGCGGCGCCTCGGCAGCGGACGCGACCTCGAGGGTCTCGCCGAAGGCGGCTTTGCGCGCGCCGAGGCGATTCAGCTCGCGCGCGATGCCCGGCAGGAGCTTCTCGCGGCCGGTCTCCTTCAGGTGCGCGACGAGCTTCTTCACGAGCTCATCGGCCGAAGCGTCCGGCTTCGTTGCGAGTTCATACAAGGCTTGCGCGTACTCTTTCTCCATAGGGATGCGGCTGATTATTATGCTTTACGCATCGCCTTCTCGGCGGCGAGGATAGCGAGGCGCGCTATCTCCTTCTCGCTGTCGCGCAGCGCGCGGTCGTGCGCTTCCTGCGCGCGCGCCTGCGCGTCGCGCTCGACGCCTTCAGCGCGGTCGTGCGCTTCCTTCATGATCTGGTCGCGCACGCTGCCTGCCTCGTCCCGCGCGCGCGCGACGATGCCTTCGGCCTCCGTCTCGGCTGAGCGGGCTATCTCCTGCGCCTTCTCCCCTGCGCCGGCAAGCGCCTCGCTCGCTTCCTGCGCGTCCTCGACGCCCTTCGCGATGAGCGCGCGGCGCTCATCGAGCGTGCGCATCACCGGCCGGTACAGGAAGTACCAGAGCACGAGGAAGAGGATGCCGAAGTTGACCAGCTGCGAGAGCAGCAGGTGAGGCTGGATGCCGAATGCGGAGAAGAGCGGTCCCATAGTGCGGTATGCCCGTCGCGCTAGACGGCGACGAAGCGGATGATAAAGGACACCACGAGGGCGAGGATGCCGAGCGCCTCCGTGAAGACGATGGCGAGGATCATGTTCGAGACGACCTTGCCGGACGCTTCAGGGTTGCGGCCGATAGCTTCCATCGCGCCGCGGCCGATGAGGCCGATGCCGATGCCCGGGCCGAGCACGCCGAGACCGGCGGCGATAGCCATTGCGATAAGTTGTGCGCTTGCACTGTCCATAACGTTGTACGTGTTAGTTGTAGTAAGTGATACGTCTGCTCCATCCCGGAGCCGCACGGAGGCGGGAAGCGCTAGTGCGCCTCCTCGCTCCCATGCGGTTCCATGATAGCCAGCTTGATGAAGAACAGGGTCAGCATGGCGAAGACCACCGCCTGTATGAAGCCCACGAATGCCTCGAAGACCTGCAGCGGCACCGGAAGCACGTACGCGACGAAGAATCCGGCGACGACGATCATCACCTCGCCCGCGAACACGTTGCCGAAAAGGCGGAATGAGAACGAGATGATGCGGCCCAGGTTCGAGATGGTCTCGATGATTCCCACGACGAAGTTGATCGGCGACGAGAAGTTGAGGTACCGGCTCGCGTACTTCCAGAAGCCGAGAACGACGATGCCCGTTATCTCGATCGCGAAGAAGGCGATAAGCGCGAGCGCGAGCGTGAAGTTCAGGTCCGCGCCCGGCGCGCGCAGCAGCGGAACGAATCCCTCATGCTCGTGGAAGCCGACCGAGCCGACGCCCGGCAGGAAGGCCAGCTCGTTCCCTACGAAGATGAAGAGGAAGATCGTCATCACGAGCGGGAAGAAACGGCGCGCGTATTCCCTGCTCTCGAGCGTCTCTTCCATGTAGCTGAGCACGCCGTCGAACAGCCACTCGACGCCGGTCTGGAGCTTGCCAGGGATGAGCGCTATCTTCCGCCGGAAAGCGAGCGTGAAGATAATGAGTATGGCCATGACCAGCCACGTCGTGAGGAGGCTGTTCGTGAGCGTATAGCCGAAGAGGGTGCCGATCTGCTCCGCCTTCAGCACCACAGAGATGCCGGATTCCATGAAAAAAGCACGGCTGCCCGCCGTATCGGTTCCAGTATATAGGAAATCCCCGCATCGCGAAAGCGGATAGCCGCCATGGTATAACAGAGAGCATGCATACTGACCGCGGCACCTTCTTTCAGCGCCAGATACTCCCCATTTCCCTCACCTTGGTCGCCGGCGGCATCCTCATCGCCCTCATATACGGGGAGGTGCGGCTCCTCAACCTCTTCGCCAGCGAAGAGGTCTCGCTCGCCGTCCGCTGGCCGGATGTCCTGATAGGCCTCACGGTGTACCTTAAGACCGCCATCGACTTCGCCATCTTCATCGGGAACCTGATGCGCGACAACGGCGGGTGGAAGAACCGCATCAGCATCGAGCTGGGTACCGCGCTCGGCAACGGCCTCGGCACCGCGCTGGTGCTCTTCCTATGGGTCGTATTCAGCGAGGTGGACTGGCTCCTGGCGCTCATGATCCTCCTTGCGGCGCTGGTGCTCTTCAAGCTCGCCGAAGACGGGCTCGAGCACGCGCGGCATGCGGATCATGAATACCCTGCGCCCTTCAAGCAGATCGTCAGCGGGCTCAAGGTCTTCCTCTCGCACGTCAACTGGTTCACGAGACCGCTCCTGCGGCTCATCCTGCCCGAGCTTTCCATGAATGCCGGACCGCGCGGCAGCTTTTGGAGCCTCTTCGTCTTCGCCATCACCGTGCCGTTCGTGCTCGGCCTGGACGACTTCGCCGGCTACGTGCCCCTGTTCTCTATCGTGAACGTCTTCGGATTCACGATAGGCGCTGTCGCCGCGCACGCGCTCCTCAACATGTTCCTGTACATCTCGCCGGAGCGCACCATCAAGGTCGTGAAGAACCCCATCATCGCGCTCTTCGGCAGCATCGTCTTCGTCGGCCTCGGCGCGTGGGGCCTTCACGAGGCGATCCTTCTGCTGGAGCACGCCTTCGCGTAGCTCACGGTTTGACACATTGGCATAGTACGTTGTAATCTAGCTTCAGCCTACGACTCAAAGGGAGGGATTTGTGAGCATCGTGCAGCTAATATTCATCGCCGTCGTCTTGGTCCTTGGGTGCCCTGTGTTCTTGTATTGCGGCCTGATTGCCAAGAATCAGAAGGTCAGAGCCAATCGGCTCGCCGTCGCTCTCTCGCTCTTCATGGCATTTGCTTATTTAAGCGTCATGGATCTGAAGAGTGAACTGATACTTAATCAGGTCGAGTTGATAAAGATCCGGACCGAGTTGATCAAACATCGTCCTGCGATTAACCAAGCGACGAAGAAGCCGAAGCAAAGCAGGGCGACATATAGATACATAAGCACTTAAGCCGCGCAATGCGGCTTTCTTCTAACCTCCATACTAACTATGGATATCACGGTGGTGGACCATACCGGACTCGAACCGGTCACCTCATCCATGCCATGGATGCGCTCTACCAGATGAGCTAATGGCCCTGGTATCTCCCTACTTTACTTCCCTGCCTTCAAGGCTTCAAGGTCCTGGAGAATCTGGCGGACGCTTGCCGTGAGCTGCTCGAGGCTGACGGTCTGGCGCTTCTCGCGCTCCTCGTCTTCCTCGTCGTCCTCCTGCATCTCCTCCACGTCCTCCTGGATCTCGTCGATATCCTCGGACATTTCCTCGACATCTTCCTGGATCTCGTCGATGTCTTCCTCGACCTCGCGAAGGCTCGTCGTGTTCTCGTTCACGGTCATCTGGATGAAGATGGCCAGGTAGATGGCCTCGAGCGAGACAGCGGTCGTGAGAACCAAGAGCATCGTGTTCAGTTCAAGAAAGCCGAGCAGCACCGCCAGGAACGAGGCGATGAAGATAAGCGTATGCAGCACGAGGGAGGCGGTCGAGCCTACCCAGCGGGTAATGCGCTCCGTCGACGTCGCCGGCGCGGGAGAATGCTTCATATCTAGAACGTAGCCCGCGCACGGGCGCTTGTCTACCCGGTCGGGTGCGGAACGCCGGGATGCTACAATGACGCCATGCCAGCCCCGTTCTATTCGTCCGGGCTCATGCCGAAGCCGCGGCAGCCTAAGGCGCGCCGAAAACGCAGGCGCAGGTTTCCTATCGTGCCTGCGCTTGCCGCGTTCTGCATCGTGCTCGCGGGCGTCTTCTCGCTGCCGCTCATCCTCGCTGCGGACATAAAGCTCTCGCAGCGCGCGCCGCTCGAAGGCAAGGAGTTTCCCGTTACGGTCGACCCGGCGAACAAGACCATCGTCGAGAATCCGCAGGTCGAGGCGCTGCTCGCCGAGCCGCCCACCGCGCTGCCTGCCTCCGTCGGGCTTGCAGAACGCGCGTTCCGGCTTCTTGCGCTCAAGGTCGCCTCATTGCCGGTATACCAGCAGATCGCGGGCGCTGCCGGCGTACCGAGCCTCTTCGTCTCGGTCTCGCCAGGTACCCGCCAGGAACAGGTCGCAAGCGCGTTCGGCGCGCAGCTTCACTGGACGGCCGCAGAGCGCGCCGAGTTCCTGAAGGCCGCCGAGGAACTTGAGCCGGACCTGCCGCAAGGCAGCACGGTGCCCGGCATCTATTTCGCCAGCGTGAACGAGCCGGACGACGTCGCCACTCTCGTGCACGACCGGTTCGATGCCGAGATTCTTTCCCGGTACAGCACGACGACCGCAGAGCAGGTGCCGCTCGCGGATGCGCTCACGGTCGCTTCGCTCATACAGCGCGAGGCGGGCGGCTGGGATGATATGCGCCTTATCTCAGGAGTCATCTGGAACCGCATATTCGCCGGCATGAAGCTGCAGATCGACGCGACGCTCCAATATGCGGAAGCCGACCAGAAGAGCGGAAAGGGCGGCTGGTGGCCGTCGGTATCGCCGAAGGACAAGTACATCAAGTCCGCGTACAACACGTATCAGCATGCGGGGTTGCCGCCCGCGCCTATCGCCAATCCCTCGATCGCCGCCGTCCTTGCCGCGCTCAACCCGAAGAAGACCGACTGCTATTTCTATTTCCATGATGCGCACGGCAATTTCCACTGCTCGGAGACGTACGCGGAGCATGTGAAGCTGTTGAAGAAGTATTACGGGCAGGGGCGGTAGCGGTAGCCGCGCAGATAGCTCCTCGACGTGCTCGCTCGGGGCCTGCACGCTCCGCGCGTCTCGGAACTATCTGTTCCGCTACTCTCATTGCAAGCCGCGTGCTACTCTCAGTAAGTATTCTGAACGGGCCGTAGTATACCGGTAGTACGCGTCCATGGGGTGGATGTAGACCGGGTTCGATTCCCGGCGGCCCGACAAGGATGTGGCGGAAACGGTGAGCCTCTGCTATCGTACTCAGGTACTGGGCGGTTAGCTCAGTTGGTTAGAGCGCACGCTTCACACGCGTGAGGTCACAGGTCCGAATCCTGTACCGCCCACAGGCATTCGTGCCTACGTGCGACATCGGGATGTGGTATAGTGGTATTACGTACGCTTCGGGTGCGTATAACCCGAGTTCGATTCTCGGCATCCCGACCCAGATAGCGCAAGAGCCGCACCGTGAGGTGCGGCTCTTGCCGTTCCTCTGCCATGCCGCGCGCTATGCGTGATGGTATTTCCCGCCCGTGCGTATGGACCACGCGCGGTAGAGCTGCTCGGCCAGGATGAGCCGCACGAGCATGTGCGGGAATACGAGCGCGGAAAGGCGCAGAGTACGGTTCGCACGCTCCTTGACGCTTTCTGAGACGCCGAATGCGCCGCCTATGACGAACACGAGCCGCTTCGTTCCTTCGTTCAGCGATCGTTCGAGGAACTCGGCAAGCCCGGGACTGCCTATCTCCTTCCCTTGTTCATCTAAGAGCACGACCAGGTCATCAGGGCGTATGAGCTTCAGGATCGCTTCTCCTTCGCCTTCTTTGGCTCCCGCTGCGGGGAATGCCCATTCGAGCGGCAGCGCACTGCGCAGCCGCATCTCATATTCGGCGATGGCGTCGCGCAGCTCCGGCGCATGCGCTTTTCCTGGAGAGATTATGAGGATTTTCATATAGAGACTCTATCAAACAGGACGCCGGATGCATACGCATCCGGCGAGTGATGGACTCTAGCGTTGAATTTTGGAACCGCCTTGCTAGAGAGCTCGTGCAGCTATCTACAATACTGCGCCCTACAAGCTACGCCCTATGATTCTTGGCTTTCTGTCCCAATGGCTACTACTAGTGTGTATTGGAACCGTGCATAATTAGAGAATACGTCCATCCAGATGGTCTCTCATGGTGATGTTGGTTGTGTTTGGAGTCTGAAAACGAACCGCTAAAGAGTATCGCAACAACAAAGAAGGCAATCGCAACGTAAAGAAGTGTGTATGTTGTCTCAAAAAACTTACCGTCGCCTTCGCTAGCTCCTGCGTGTCGCCACTTCTCTTCGTACAGTGTCTTTCCTTCTACGTAGACATCTTTCTCATAGAAACCCAACGCTTCTTCAAAATTTGCCGCCGCCCTTTGCTGACCGCGAAAGCCTTTCCGTAAGTCGTGGAGATACTTGAAACGGAGCACGTAGAAGCCGACTGCAACAGCTATCAGTGACAGCAACTTCTGCAGGAAGTGTGCCAATGCATCGCTTTGTAGCAACCAACCAGAAGCAGCGAACAGAATTCCAAGCGCCCATATGCCGATACCCTGAACCCTGTCGCGTATCTTGTGCATGGACGTGTAGCGTTCCTTCAACGCTTCTAGTAGCACTCCTGGTTTAGCTTCGTTTGAGATTTCCATAGCTTAGCGTCGTCTACGATTACGATAGCGCGTGTAGCCTGGCTTCCTTGCATTACGTGGTGGAGCTTTCATATCCATGATGTTCACAGGGACGCGACGGAAGCCAAGCACCTGGCCGTTGGAGTCCTTAACCACAACATCCATAAAATGGCGGCCGTGATAAGCCGATGAGTCCAGAATTTCAGTACCACGGCCAGCGGGATGTCCAAGGTCATTGACGAACTCTGCTTCAGCGCCTTCGTTTCGTGCTGTCCATTCAACTATCGCCCCCATAGGAAGCTGATTCGCATTAGTCAAAGTGAACCTTATGATGCAGCCACGTACCATTGGACCGACACTGTTACGCCCTGAGTAGGTAACGTTTTCGTTGCTTATGCTTTGGGCATAGACACTTACTTCAGGTACAAATTGCACGGGCACCAAGGCCTTATTACCCTCATCAACGTCAGGAGCTGGGAAGAAATGGCCAAACATCTCCTGCCAGACTGCCGCTGTTTTCAGTTCATCGGTAGCGGCCAATGCTCGGTCAGCGCAATCGACCAACTGGCGTAACCCTTCAATGAAGCTGGCAAGCTCCTCTTCTTCGAGGCGATTTAGATTCTCTGAAGTATTTACAGGGTTGGGTACGCTATCGTTTGTATCAAGACGGTCTGCAATGTACGCAGCGACGTGACGTAATGCAGTATCATCGCCCTCCATCTCATCTTCAGTAGCGACCTGATACGCTTCACCCACGAGTACGGTAAGTAATACTGACGATGGTGGTTTCTCAAGCTTTAACGCAGCCCATACCTTTACGTATCGAATCAGGCGTCTTATTAGGTCGCTGTCTTCATCCGAAAAGGTATCGCGGAACCAAAGGTAAAAGGCCTTAGGATCGCTCACTTCCCAAACATCCTTCTCAGTTGCAAGCTCACGATGGTCTTCGCTAGGGTCCAAGTGATATACGGGAACGTCTATGTGAAAGTCGTGGGTGAAGCGTATGCGGGCGCAGCGCTCTTTGGGTGGCTCCTCGACGCTTACAACCTCATCTTTAGCCTCAGCCTTGTACTCCACAAGCGCATTCTGAACCATGTTCTTGAATCCAAGCGGCGATGTCCCAACATCGTCAGTAGAGCCTAACCATTCGAAATATATTCCAAGATCTATATCGAACTCTCCCTTTTTCCCAACAGGCCTCACCTGCGTACCGAATTTATACGACCCCTGTAAGCGTGAGGAGACACTGTATCCGCTCTCTTCTTCAAGTTTGCCGATGAGGAAGTCACACAAATCATTCCAACGTTCCTGCTGAAGTTCGCGTTGCTCTGCAGACGGAACAATACGGCGATGCAGTGTCTGCCGCTCTGTGTCGGTGGAGTAGAAGAATCTAGGGATTCGCGCCATTTGTACATTTTATTCCTTACTCTGCCACTAGCAAGCCAGGACCAGCAGCTCCTAGAAAGAGTCTATTTACTCGTGGAATGCTCACCTAATATCTGGACATACGCGATGAGCGCGTGGAAAAGCGCTCGGTCAAGAGGGCTGTCAGGCCACCTGTCACGGAGCGCCTTCATTACCTTGCACGGTTCCAATTCCCTTCAGGACTAGTCTTTAATGGAACAGATTTTGGAACCGCAGAAGTAGCTTGTGTATTCAAGGCAAAAGACGCCTTGGAGGCGCCTTTGTCTTCTTCGGTGGACCGTACAGGATTCGAACCTGCGACCCCCTCTTTGCAAAAGAGGTGCTCTACCAACTGAGCTAACGGCCCGTATGGGCGCTTACGGGAACCTCTAGACTTTACCGTTTCCCGCCTGCGAGCGCAAGCGCCAGCACGTGGTCAACGAAATCCGCGAAGCTGATGCCGACCGAGGCGAGCGCCCGCGGCATGCGCGAATCCGCGGTGAGCGCCGGAAGCGAGGCGGTACCCAAGTAATAGATGCCCTTCGGCGATACGATGAAGTCAGAACGGGAATACTGGCGCAAGCCGAGCTCGCGGTGCAGGAGGCGCGCATACTCCTCGAGCGCCGCTGCGGTGCCTTTCGGGAAGCGGCCGGGCACCATGCTCTGAGCGCCGGCAGCCGTCTCAAGAGCCGGGAGCGCATAGAGGTCTTCTCCGCGCATACCTTCCACGACGCCCACGGACGCCGGCATGCCCCGCACCTGTTCCTCTATCAATGCGCCGCCCGCCCCTTCGGCAAAGAGGCCGGTTACCGCCTGATGGACGGGCTGATAGCCGGCGGGCGCGGATGCGCCCGCCGTACCGCGACATACCGACTTCACGATGACCGGCTGCGGATAGGTACGGGTAGCGTCGTGCGCCGCGCCTGCGGCATCTTCAGGATGCTCGACCAGCGTATAGCGGGGCACGCTGATGCCCAGCGCGCGGGCTTTCTCTCTCGAGAGCACGCGGTGCGAAGAGGCGAAGGAGGCGAACGGGTCAGACCCCGTGTACGGCACGCCGAACCGTTCGAGAAGCTTCTGCACCTCGCCGTCCTCTCCGTACCGGCCGTGCAGCGCGTTCACGATGACATCGACGCTGTGCACGACCTTCACCGGATCGACCGCGAGGCCGCGCTCGTGCCACACGCCGTCGCGGTCGATAAAGATATCGCGCACCGTGTACCGCTCGCGCGGAAGCGCGTTCATGACGGCATGGCCCGTGCGTAGCGACGCTTCGTGCTTCCGTGATGGGCCGCCCCGCAGTATCCCCACTACTGTGCCGCGCATATGGGAAAAGTATAGCAGAGGACCGACCCTTACTTCCTATCAAGCCCCTGCCGCATCTGGCGGGTGCGGGCGGCGCGGTGGCGCGCGAGCGAGAAGCGATGCGCCTCGCTGTTGGCCAGCACGGCATCAGCGTCCGTGATGCCGGCACGCATGCCGCCGATGACCTCGCGCGGGCGGTGCCGCTCGTCCTTCACGACCGCGACGACCGGGATGCCGATGCCGACCTCCTTCAGCACCTCCTCCGCGGCCTTCTTATGCGTCTTTCCTCCATCTACGACGAAGGCGCGCGGCAGCGGCCATTCAGGGTGCCCGAGACGCCGCGAAAGGATTTCCTTGAGAGAGGCGATATCGTCGTTCAGCGACTTGCCGCCGTACCCGCGGATGCGGAAGGTGCGGTAATCCTTCTTTTGCGGAAAGCTGTTCTCGACGACGACCATGACGCCGATGGCGTTCGTGCCGCCGATATGCGCGGTATCGTACGCTTCTATGCGCGGCCCTTCAGATCTCGTCTCGCCGAGATTTTCTCGGATAAGCGAGACGTCCTGCACGTGGTCGAGCGCGAACAGCTGCGAGCGCAGCGTCGCCGCATCCTCGAAGCGCTCCTCCTTCGCTGCGCGCTTCATATCGCGCTCCAGCGTCGCGCGCAGCGCCTTCACGCGGCCTGAAAGGAAGAGCGATACGTTCCTGATAGAGCGCAGATACTCGGCGCGGTCCATATTCCGCGGATACTGCCCTATCTGCCGGTTGAACTCGACGTTCGCCTGCAGGTGCTTGTTCGCGCCCTTCACTTGCACCCTTCTGCCCTCTGCCGCTATGGGCTTCGGCGTGTCATAGAAGGGGAATATCCTGCGGATGAGGCGCAACGCCTCGCGCAGCTGATGCCCGGAAGGAAAGGGGCCGTGGGCATTCTTGAACGGCGTGGGCGACGCGCCCATGACCTCCTTCTTCTTGAAATCGATATCCTTGCCGCGCACGGCGATGACGCGCGGCACCGCTTCGTCGGTAACGACCGCGTAGAGGAACGTCTTGTCATCCTTCCCCATCGCGTTCGCAGGCGGGCGGTGCTCGCGTATGAGCGCAGCCTCGCGCACGAGCGCTTCGAGCACGGTCGGGACGGTCTCGTGATCAAGGCCCTCGGCCTGCGTTACCATGTCGACGATGCGCGGCCCGCGCGTCGAGATGAGGTCGTCATCGAAGTACGAGCGCACGCGGTCGCGCAAGGAGGTCGCCTTCCCTACGTAGAGAATCGTCTTGCTGCGCCCCTTCCCTTTCGTGAACAGATACACGCCCGGGCAGTCCGGCAGATCGAATTTTTTCAGGTCGCTTCGCTGCATAGTGGGTATAGCGTTCTTGACGCGTATTGTATTATTATATATAAAATAGGCAGCAATAAAAGGAGAGGTCTTTATGGCATCAACGATCGAAGACTGGTTCGACCACCAGGATGATGCTGGTTCTCAGGGGGATACCCGCGAGGAGATGCATCTGAACCGCGTCGCGCATCACAAGACGGCGATCGCAGAACGGGTCCCGCTGCTCATGTTCTTCGCGCTCCTGACGGTGGTTCTCGCCGTCATCGAAGGAAGCGTCGAATCAGCCGGGCTTCTCGTGATCGGCTTCTGCTTCGGAGCGGTGCTCATCAGCATCCTCCACCACGTGCGCAAGAGCCGCTTCCACGCGCGATGCGCGAAACCGCCGGATCCGGAATCCGGTACCGAACAGATGAGGGCCGCCTGAGCCCCGCACCGTCAGATTCAGGACACGAACCTGCCGCCCTTCCGAGGGCGGCATTTCCTTATATGCATGAGCACGCTTACTTCTTCTCCTGCGCCAGCCGCTTCTTGCGGCGCTTCGCCTTCGTGAAGAGCTTCGCCAGGTATTCGCCCGTGTACGACCCTTCCGTATCCGCCACCTCTTCCGGCGTGCCCTTCGCGACGACCTTCCCGCCGCCGACGCCGCCTTCAGGGCCGAAGTCGATGAGGTAATCGGCAGACTTGATGAGGTCGAGATTGTGCTCGATGACAACCACGGCATTCCCGCGGCGTACCAGCTCCTGCAGTATCTCGATGAGCTTGCGCACATCCTCGTAATGAAGACCGACCGTCGGCTCGTCGAGCAGGTAGAGCGTCTTCATCGTGGAAGGACGGTACAGCTCGGACGCTATCTTCACGCGCTGCGCTTCGCCGCCCGAGAGGGTCGTCGCCGGTTGGCCGAGGGTCAGGTAATTCAGGCCGGTCGCGTTGAGCGTTTCCAGCCGGTCGTTGATGGCAGGAATGTCCTTGAAGAAGGCCTCTGCCTCCTCGATGGTCATCTGCAGCACTTCGTGGATGTTCTTGCCGCGATAGGTTACTTCGAGCGTCTCGCGCATGTAGCGGGTGCCGTTGCAGACGTCGCAGGTAACGTACACCGTCGGGAGGAAGTGCATCTCCACTGCGATGACGCCGTCGCCCTGGCAGGCCTCGCAGCGCCCGCCCGCGACGTTGAACGAGAAGCGCCCCGGCTTCCAGCCGCGCGCGCGGGCCTCGCTCGTCGCCGCGAACAGGTCGCGGATGTGCGTGAACGCGCCGGTATACGTCGCCGGGTTCGAGCGCGGCGTACGGCCGATGGCGGACTGGTCGATGAGTACCGTACGGCCGATATATTCCGTGCCCGTCACGCTCGCGGCGTTCACGACCGGCGCCTCGCGCTTGGCCAGGCGCGCCGCGACGTTCTTATGGAGGACATCGTATAGGAAGGTCGATTTCCCCGACCCTGAGACGCCGGTGATGCACACCAGCTTGCCGAGCGGCACGTCCACGTTCTGATTCTTGAGATTGTGCAGGTTCGCGCCGCGTATCTTTATGGCGCCTTTCTCGCCCGTGCGACGCTCCTCTGGGACAGCTATCTCCGTCTCTTCGCGCAGATACGCGAGGGTTGAAGAGCCGCTCTCGTTCTTAGGCGCGGTCAAGAGCTCGTCGAGCCAGCCGGAGACGACGACGTTCCCGCCATGCGTGCCGGCGCCCGGGCCGATGTCCACGAGATAGTCGGCGGCGTAGATCGTGTCCTCGTCGTGCTCGACCACGAGGATGGTATTCCCGAGCTCCTTCAGCGTGAGGAGCGTCTTTATGAGCCGGTCGTTATCGCGCTGATGCAGGCCGATGGTCGGCTCGTCGAGCACGTACAGCGCGCCCACGAGGCCGGTACCCAGCTGCGATGCGAGACGGATGCGCTGCGCTTCGCCGCCCGAGAGGGTCGCGGCAGAGCGGTCGAGCGTGAGGTAGTCGAGGCCGACGTTCAGCATGAAATCGAGACGGCTCGTTATCTCGCGGATAATGGGCGCGGCAATCTCTGCACGGAACTCCGTGAGGTCGAGGCTGTCCATGAAATCCTTCGCATCGCGGATGGAGAGCGCCGTGAAATTCACGATATTGGAGCCGAGATCGGACGCGTTCGCCTTCTTGTGCGCGCTCTTGAGGTAGACGCGCAACGCTTCAGGACGGAGGCGCTTCCCTTCGCAGACCGGGCACGGGTCATCGGAGAAGAACGACTTGGTACCGAGGCCGTTGCAGTTCGGGCAGGCGCCATAAGGGCTGTTGAACGAGAACAGGCGCGGCTCGACTTCCGGAAAGGACATGCCGTCATCCGGGCAGATGAATTTCGAGGAAAGCGTCTCGAACGTTCCGTCAGCATGCTTGATCTTCACGAGGCCGTCGGCCTCCTTGAGCGCGAGCTCGAGCGCCTCGGAAAGGCGCTCCCGCGCGCCGTCCGGATTCCGCAGGAATTCTGTCACGAAGAGCGAATCCACGATAGCGTCGATGTCATGCCGCTTGTTGCGGTCGAGCGTGATCTTCTCGCGCAGCGAATGCTCGACGCCGTCCACCATGACCCGCTCGTAGCCCTTGCCGAGAAGGTCGTAGAGGAGCTGGTAGTACTCGCCCTTGCGTCCGACGACGACCGGCGCGTAGACGACGACCTGGGAGCGGTCGAATTCGACGCCCATTACCTTCTCCTTCGCAAGCTCATCGCTCTTGCCGCTCGCAGGTTCGCCGACGTTCTCACCCTTCGATCCGCCGGTCTTTGCGCTCACGCGGCTCCAGACCATGCGTATCATCTCCTCCTTCGAGAGGCGCGAGATGGGCACGTCGTGGTTCACGCAGTACGGCTGCCCCGCGCGGGCATAGAGCACGCGCAGATAGTCGTAGATCTCGGTTACGGTCGCGACCGTCGAGCGCGGATTGTTCGACCGGCTCTTCTGGTCTATGGAAATGGCCGGCGAGAGGCCGCTGATCTCGTCCACGTCCGGCTTCTGCATCTGGTTGAGGAACTGGCGCGCATATGCAGAGAGCGATTCCACGTAGCGGCGTTGCCCTTCGGCGAAGATAGTGTCGAAGGCGAGCGACGACTTTCCCGAGCCGGAAAGGCCGGTGAGCACGGTCATCACGCCTCGCGGCATCTCGACCGAGAGGTTCTTGAGGTTATGCGTGCGTGCGCCCTTCACGCGGATCCAGTCCTCGCCCGTGTGCTGCTCGTGCGCGTTCTTAGGGGATGGTTCTTTCGCCATGAAAATAGTGCGGCTGAAATGCCGGAATCCTGTCCGCGGCGGGACAGGTACGGTATCATTATACCTTGATTCTTGACGTCCGGCCAGCTTCCCCGAACGGCTACGCCGGCACGAACTCGCGCACCTTCCCGACGATCTCGTCCACGTCGACTTCCGCCTTCACCAGGTAGCCGTTCGCGCCGAGCTGCATGACGCGGTCCTTCGCCGCCTGCTCGCCGGTGTTCGAGACTACCACGACCGGCACGGTCTTGCCTTCGTCTGCGCGCTTGCGCAGCTCCTCAAGGACCGCGAAGCCGTCCCTGGCACCCGGCAGCGTAAGGTCGAGGAGGATGAGCTTCGGCTTGCACTGCTCATAGAACGTGAGCGCGTCGTCGCCGTTCGCGGCATATATCGTCTCGTACTTCCCTGCGAGCGTGTGGCCGAGCAGGTTCTTGAGAATAGGGTCGTCCTCGACGACCATGATGCGGGGGAGGGTGTCCATACATACAAACTATACACCTGTCCAGGAAGCGCAAGGCCTTCTGGGGCTATGGGCTGGGTATTTCCTTATACCGTCGGGATCGAGAACGTGAAGGTCGTGCCCGGGCCGTTGCCGTTGGGCGCGAAGTTAAGGTCGCCGCCATGGTCGGTCGCGATGGTGCGCGCGATATAGAGGCCGAGGCCGTTTCCGGTGCTCTCCTTCGCGACCGCGTTCCCCGCCCTATAGAAGCGCTCGAATATGTTGTTCCGGTCCTTGTCGGATATGCCGATGCCGGTATCCCGCACGAAGACCTGGATCCGGCCGGGAATCTGGCCCATCTGCACACGCACGATGCCGCCCGCAGGCGTGTACCGGATGCCGTTCTCGATGAGGTTGTTGAGCACCCACTTCACCTGCTGCCGGTCGGCACGCGCAGGCGGGAGCGGCGTCTGAGGCGGTTCGAACTGAAGCGTCACGCCGCGCTCCTGCGCCTGCGGAGCGAAGTCGTGCGCCACCTGTGCCGCGATGCTTTCGAGTTGGACCGGTTCGAACTTATATACGTGCTTGCCCGATTCGATGCTCGATATGTCCAGCAGCGTACCGACGATGGCGACGAGGTCGCGGCTCTTGTTCGCTGCGTCATCTACCAGGAGCTTCTGCGAGTCTGAGAGCGGGTCCTTCGCGAGCGCCTCGAGCGCCCAGCGGATGCCCGTGAGCGGCGTGCGCAGCTGGTGCGCCGCCGTCGAGATGAAGTCCGTCTTGATGCGGGACATCTCCATGTCGCGGTCATGCACCTGCTCGACCGTATTGGTGAAATCCACGAAGGCGCGGGTCAGGTCCTGTATCTCGCGGGCGGTAAGCGACATGCGCGGCAGCGGCGTGAATGTCTGCGAGTGCGTGAAGGCGGCCATCGAAGCCGTGATCGCCTTGATGGGCCGTATGAAGATGCGGTCGAGCGTCAGATAGAGGAACACGAACATGACCGCCGTAAGCACGAGAAGCAGGCCGCCTGCGGCAGTGGCGATATCGAGTATGGGCACTTCTGCTCCGGCGATGAAGAAGCTGCTCGGAAGATAGGAGCCGTACTGGACCCAGAATATCCGGGCCGCCGCGCCGATGAAGCCGGCAAGGACGGCCAGCGCCAAGAGGAGATAGAGCGCGAGCAGGACGCGGAGTCTCATTACCCGTATCGTAGCACGCGCCCGCTAGCGCTTCCGGCGTCCGCGCGGGCTTTTCCGCACAGCCTTCTGCGGCACGTCCTTCCCTTCCAGGGTATAGATCTCGTCACGCAGGATGGCGGCGGTCTCGAAATCGAGATTCTCGACGGCTTCGGCCATCTGGCGGCGCTTTTCAACGAGGAAGGCTTTCGGGTCGTCCTGGTAGAGCTTCGCGTCGAGCGCGAGGAGCTCGTGCACGGTCTTGTCATGCTCGCTGCGCATGCTCTCGGCGATGTCGCGTATCTCCTTCTTGATGGTCGCCGGCGTGATGCCGTGCTTCTCGTTGTATGCGAGCTGGATCGTACGGCGGCGCTCCGTCTCAGAGATAGCGCGTTCCAGGGAACCGGTCATGACATCGGCGTAGAGGATGACGCGGCCGAGCACGTTGCGCGCCGCGCGCCCGATGGTCTGGATGAGCGACGTCTCGCTGCGCAAGAAGCCCTCCTTGTCCGCGTCCAATATGCCGACGAGCTCCACCTCCGGCAGGTCGAGCCCTTCGCGCAGCAGGTTCACGCCAACGAGGATATCGAAGGTTCCTTTGCGGAACTCGGTGAGGATGGTGATACGGTCGATGGTCTTCACGTCGCTGTGCAGATATTCGGCCTTCATGCCGCGTTCCCGCAGGAAGCTCGCGAGGTCCTCGGCCATCTGCTTGGTGAGGGTCGTCGCCAGCGCGCGCCCGCCGCGCGCGATGACCGCCTCGGCCTCGTCTATGAAATCGGCTATCTGGCCGCGATAGCCTTCAGGAACCTTGATATCGCCGCCCACGCCTGCGCCTTCGGCGATAGGACGCACCGTGAGTTCAGGGTCTACCAGGCCCGTCGGACGGATGATCTGCTCGACGGTCTGGCCCTCGGGCGACGCGCTCTTCTCCTTCTCATACGCGCCAGGCGTCGCGGAGGTGAAGATGACCTGGCCGATGCGCGCCTCGAACTCCTCGAACGTGAGCGGCCGGTTGTCGCGCGCGGACGGGAGCCGGAAGCCGTGCTCGACGAGGACGTCCTTGCGCGAGCGGTCGCCGGCGTACATGCCGCCGATCTGCGAGACCGTAACGTGCGACTCGTCGATGACGGTCAGGAAATCCGCGCTACCGTCCTTCTTGTGCGGGAAATAGGAAAGGAGCGTATGCGGCGCTTCGCCAGGCGCGCGCCCGTCGAAATGGCGCGAGTAGTTCTCAATGCCGTTGGTATAGCCGAGCTCGCGGATGAGCGCGATGTCGTGGAGGGTGCGCCGCTTGAGGCGTTCCGCCTCAAGCGGCTTCTCCTCGCGCTTGAATACCTCAAGCCGCTCATCGAGCTCGGCGCGGATGTCGGAGAGCGCGCGCTCGCGCTCATCCTCGCTCGTCACGAAGTGCTTGGCCGGGAAGACGAACAAGTTGTCGGGTTCGGAAATGAGCGCGCGCGAAACCGGGTCGAGGCATTCGATGCGCGTGATGGAGTCCGCATCGAAGGCGATGCGGTACACGGCGCGCTCGTTCACCGGCATGACCTCAAGAGAGTTGCCGACGGCGCGCACCTTTCCTGGCTCGAGGTCGGCCGTAGTGCGCTCGAAATAGATGCCGATGAACTTGCGGATAAGCGAAGCGCGGTCCTCTTTCGCGCCGACCTGCAGCTTGATATGCACTTTCTCGTAGTTCTCGGGCGAGCCGAGACCGTAGATAGCCGAGACTGAGGCGACGATGATGACATCCTTGCGCGTCAGGAGCGCCTGCGTGGCTGCATGGCGCAGGCGGTCGATTTCCGCATTGATCTGCGCCTCCTTCTCGATGTACGTGTCTGAATGGGCGATGTACGCTTCCGGCTGGTAGTAATCGTAATAGGAGACGAAATAGTGGACGGCGTTCTCAGGAAAGAACTCGCGGTATTCCTGCGCGAGCTGAGCAGCAAGCGTCTTGTTATGCGCGAGCACGAGCGTCGGCTTCTGGACGTTGTTGATGACGTTCGCGGCGGTGTACGTCTTTCCTGAGCCCGTCACGCCGAGCAGCGTCTGGTGCGTCAGGCCGTCCTGAAGGCCCTTCGTGAGCCCTTCGATAGCCTTCGGCTGGTCGCCTGCGGGCGGATACGGCGCATGCATCTTGAATTCTGATTTCCCTTCTGACATATCGCCAGTGTACCGCGCTGAGGTGAAGTTCGCATTATCCGCCCTATTCTTCGAGATATATGAAAAGGCCGCTAGGCATCCGGACAGATAGGGAATCTGCGGATGGCTAGCGGCCT
This sequence comes from uncultured Candidatus Saccharibacteria bacterium, assembly GCA_964651935.1. Lineage (GTDB taxonomy): Bacteria > Patescibacteriota > Minisyncoccia > Phycocordibacterales > Phycocordibacteraceae > C7867-001. Next base: position 3,138 of record CAZYZM010000002.1, on the reverse strand, counting down.
GAGAGCCGTGCCCGACGCTCACTTGCGTTCGGGACGGAGGCTCATGACGGCGTGCTCGATGTCGAGCTGGCGGCAGAACCGCTCGTTCTCGACCTCGGCGCCGATCACGCGGTCGACGATCGCCGCTCCGACCTCGTTCACCGCGACGGTGCCGATGAGGCGGTCGACGCGGTTCTCGGCATCGCTGCGCCAGGCCTTGCAGAAGGCCGCGGCGGAGGCGCGCGAGATCGTGACGGATGTCGGCGAGGCGGTCGGCGCGTTGCTCGCATGCGCGAGCGAGGGCATGAACGCCGCAGCGGCGAGCGCGCTGATGAAAAAGAGCTTCATTCGTATTCCCCTTTCAGTAACCGGAGACTAGCATACTATATATGCATGAATATGTCAATATACGGTATACTTGCTGCAGGGTCAGAGAGGGGGTTCTCATGCGCTATTACACGCCCGTATCCCTTGCGGCTGAATACCGCAAGCGGCATTGCGGAAGCATCGCACTTCTTATAGAACTCATTGAAGAGGAAGCCTGCGACGTAAGCTTCTCACTTTGCGTCAGCACGGACGGGAGATACGGGGACTTCATACAAATCGACGACCCGTTCTCCTTCTTCCAGCTGCTCCTCTTCAAGGAAGAGGGCCGGGTGGCGATCTGCCCGTTCACCATCCCGACCATAGAGGAATCCTGCAGGGACGTATTGCACCTCATGCATAGCGGATGCTGCTCGATGCACTGAGCGCCCATTCCATGGGCGCTCTTCTTATTGCCTGGCTACTTTCCGTAATACGACCGGACGAAGTCCTCGCGATACTCGGAGAACCTTCCCTCCTCTATCGCCTCGCGCGCGCCGTCGACCAGCTGGAGGATGAAGCCGAGATTGTGCATAGAGCAGATGATGGAGCCGAGCATCTCGCCGGCCCGGACAAGGTGCGAAGCGTACGCGCGCGTAAAGGATTCCGTGCCCGCTACCTGCGTCTGCGGATCGAGCGGGCCGTAATCCGTGCGGTACTTCTCGCCCCTCAGGTGGATGATGCCGTTCTTCGTATAGATAGAGCCGTGGCGGCCGATCCTCGTGGCCGCGACGCAGTCGAACAGGTCCATGCCGTTGGCGATGCCGGTGAGCAGGTCGCCCGGCTCGCCGATGCCGAGGAAGTGCCGCGGCTTCTCTTCCGGAAGCTCGGGTATCGCCGCCTGCAGCGCGCCTTGCATGTCTTCCTTGCTGAACGAGCCGCCGATGCCGAAGCCGTCGAAGCCGAGCGACGCTATCTCGCGCGCGCTCTCTGCACGCAGGTCGGCATGGCGGCCGCCCTGCACGATACCGAAGATCGCCTGCTTGCGCGCGGCATCGAGGTTCTGCCGATGCGCCTTGAGCGAACGTGCCGCCCAGCGGTGCGTACGCTCCATAGCTTCGCGCTGATATGCGTACGGCTCGGTCGGCGACGTGCATTCGTCGAAGGCGAAGAACATGTCGGCGCCGAGCGCGTGCTGGATCTCGACGGAACGTTCCGGCGTGAAGCGGTGAAGCGAGCCGTCCAGGTGCGAGGTGAAGGTTACGCCTTCGTCGTCGATGATAGCGAGCTGGCCGTGCTGGCTCGCGACATCCTCGTCGAAGACCGCCATGCCTTGCTGCCGCTCGGCTTCATCGCGCGCTTTCTCTTCGCCTTTCGCTATCTTGGTGACGTTCCTGCCGAAGGCCGCGCCGAGGGAGAACACTTGGAAGCCGCCGGAATCGGTCATGGTCGGCAGGCCCGCGCCTTCTTCCTGCCACCCCATGAACTGCGCCAAGCCGCCGCCGCTCCGTACGGTCTGCTCGCCCGGCTGCAGGTAGAGATGATAGGTATTGGCGAGCACCGCCTGCGCGCCGAGTGAGCGCAGCTGCTGGGGCAGGACGCCCTTGACCCCGGCCTTCGTGCCGACCGGCACGAAGGCCGGGGTCTTGATCACGCCATGGGGCGTCTTAAGGAGCGCGGTACGCGCGCGCGAGCGCGCATCGCGGGCCTGGATGGAGAACTCGAGCGGACTCATTGAAAAAGCTTATAATTGTGGCCTTTTTTACGCAAGCTCTGCGCGGCTTTGTAAAGCTTGACATTAGTATACTTAGGTGATATAAATCTACACGGAAGGATTCTCGATCTTCATCAATCCAAACACAGTTCAAGGAGGAAGACCAATGCGTAAGGTTATGATCCTGGCTTCGGCCACGGCACTCGCGCTCACCTCGGCGTGCGCAAGCATCCCGAAGGGCGAGCCCGCGGCGGCGCCCGGTACCGTCGGCGGCGCGTACATCGTGATCGGGAACGATTTTCATCTTCCCCAGCGCGACGGCATGCCGGCAGTCGACGGCGTCCCGATGAACGTGGACGATTATCTCGACCTCGCCGATCTCGACCAGCAGTGCTGGGGAAAAATCAGGCCGTATCTCCCTTCGGCCGAGAAAGAGATCGCCGCCATGGGCATCCGTACGGGCATCGGCAACGGCATCGGCAATGCGATCGGCTCCGGACTCGGCGCCATCGCCGCATTCACCGGCGTCAGCTTTCTCGACTATGCCAAGCTCGGCGGCCTGCAAGGCCTGTTCGGGGGCATGGGCGCGGGTGCGGCGGCTGCGGTAACGCAGCACAAGATCGCCGTCAACTTCGCGCAGTATGCCTGTATGACCTATGCGATCAACTGGGCGCACCGGAAAGGCCGTGCCCAAGGCGTCGCAGGCGTCGTTCCCTGGGCAGGGGCGACCAACCCCAAGCCCATGCAGGCGCCCGGCAACGCGCAGCGGCACCTCACGGACGACGAACGCTGGTGTCGGGAGAATCCCGATGACGAGACGTGCGATCGCCGTGGGACCAATTCCGCCGATCCGCAGGTATTGCCGGCAGTGCCGATGTAATACCTGCGACCTCGAACTACGCACAACCCCGCGAATGGCAAGCCATTCGCGGGGTTTCTTTTATATGTGCCGATAGGAACGTTACTGCACGTTCACCAGCTCGACGTCGAAGATGAGCGTCGCGTTCGCCGGGATCACGCCGCCGACGGCCTGGTTCCCGTAGGCGAGGTCGGCAGGGATGATGAGGCGGCGCTGGCCGCCGACCTTCATGCCGGCGATGCCCTGGTCCCAGCCCTGGATGACCTGGCCTGCGCCGAGGGTG
>CAZYZM010000001.1:0-60535 GCA_964651935.1 uncultured Candidatus Saccharibacteria bacterium | reverse complement strand
GACGGTATAGTGGCCGTACCCACCCTTAGCTCAGTTGGTTAGAGCATCGAGCTTATACCTCGAGGGTCCTTGGTTCGAGTCCAAGAGGGTGGACATGCCTCGCGGCTCATGCCGCCCAGCTTCAGGGAATATTCAGGTTCGAAGGATATAGTTCGACCTATGGGAATCATCATCGGCTTCGTGCTCGGCGCCGCCGCGCTCTTATTCATAACGCAGAATACCGCGGTAGTGCCCCTTATGTTCCTGAACTGGCAGTTCGAGTCCTCGATCGCCGCGCTCATCCTGCTCGCCCTCCTGGTAGGCGCTCTGATCACGTTCCTCATGGTCCTTCCGAGCGCCATCGGCGATGCGTTCCATATGCGCAGGTTAGAGAAGCATAACGATGCGCTCGCCCGCGAAGCCGAAGCGCAGCGGCAGGCCGCGCACGATGCCGAGACCCGGCTCGCCGCATCAGAAAGCCCGCGTCCGGACGTCATTGACCTTACTGAGGAAGGATATCGGCAAGGAGCGTAGAGCTGTAGAACTCCGCCGCGAGCGCGCCGAATGAGCGCGTGCCGTCGGAAAGCGCGATAGCCGCGCCGCCTACCTGCGGGTTCGGGTTGGGATTCGAATGCGCGAAGCCGATGTTATACAGCGTCGAGATGATGGCGACGTTCCCCTCGATGGGGTAGCGGGCATCTGCCCACTGCGCTTCCACCTCCTTTATATAGAGTCCGGCATAGAGATAGCTCCAGTAATGGTCGTGCTGGTCGGTCATGCGCGTGAAGCGCGCGGCGGAGATATCCTTCGTATCCGGCGGGAAATCGAGCAGGTGCTCGTACTGCGGCCCGGGGTAGTACGGCGAGTCCGGATTCTTCAGATGCTCCTCGACCTCTAGGGCCGTCTTCTCCTTCATGCCCATGACGCCCCAGGAGAACTGCGATTGCGGGCCGAGTATCTTGAGCGGATAGAACCATTTCTTATACGCTTCGCGTTCGGTGAAGAAGAGGCGCAGCTGCTCGGCGACGAGATTGGCCGCGATGAGGCGGGCAGGCACGCCGCTGTCGCCCGCTGCGCGCTCGAGCGTCGCCTGGTCGCGGCGTATCGCCTCTTCCATGACCCGCCATTCCTCTGAATGCTGCCACGGCCCTGCATATGAAGGCGCAGAATCGGCAAGCCCGGCGCCCGCCGGCTGGGTATGCGGCGCGATGCCCTCGAAGAAGGCCTCGCGTTGCTGGTCGATGATGCCGGACTCGTTCGTGAGGCCGAAGCGCACGGCGAAATAGCCTGCCGTGAGGAAGAAGCCGATGGCGGCGAAGATGTAGACGAGTATGAAAAAGAATCGGATAAGGTACTTTCTGAGCATAGAATTTTTCTAGAGTGTACGTTCCATGCAGCTTTTATGCAAAAATCAGGCCGATTTGAGATTTTCTTTTGTGGAATATGAACGATGATTCGCTATCCTCTCCCGTGCTGGCGGCATGGCTGCAGGAAATTGCTCTGTCAAAGCTAGTCCTGAGGGTTCGAACCCCTCCGCCAGCGCATGATAGCTGAATATGATTCTTGACATGAGAATCTTATCCGTAGTACCTTTATGTATGACAGAGTTGTTCCGCAGACATTGCAGGACTAGCTGCAAAAGCCGCTCCATCGTATCGGAGCGGCTTTTGCCTTACTCCATATACAGCCGTTCCAGCTTCTGCGCGACGATGGGCGCGAGCGCGGGCAGCGTCGCGAGCTCCGGGTCGCGCTCGATGATGGCTGCGGCTTCCGTTCTGGCAGCTTCCACGAGCCGCAGGTTCTTGATGGCCTCCATGGCGATATCGGAGACGCCCCACTGGCGGTTGCCGGCAAGCTCGCCCGCGCCGCGCAGCGCGAGGTCGTACTCGGCGAGCTCGAAGCCGTCTTTGGCGGTCGTGAGCGCCTTCAGCCGTTCCTTCGTGCTGTTTCCGTATGATTCGGGCAGCGCGAAGCAGTACGCCTGATGGTTCGAGCGGATGACGCGGCCGCGCAGCTGATGCAGCTGCGCCAGGCCGAAGCGCTCGGCGCCTTCTATGAGGATGACGGTGGCGTTCGGCACGTTCACGCCCACCTCCACGACGGAGGTGGCTACGAGGATATCGGTCGCGCCTTTCTCGAACGCCTGCATGGATTTCTCCTTCTCGGCCGGCGTCATCTTGCTGTGCAGGATGCCGACTGTCGCCTCAGGGAATACCTCCTTCTTGAGGCGCGCCGCTTCTGCCTTCACTGAGCGCGCCTGCACGGCGAGCTCCTTCGTCGGATCAGGCTCGTCGATGCGCGGGCAGATGACGTATGCCTGGCGGCCGGCCGCGAGCTCCGTGCGCACGCGGTCGTACGCCTTCTCGCGCTTTTCCGGTCCGAGCACCTCCGTGATGATGGGCTTGCGGCCAGCGGGCATCTGGTCGAGCACGGAAAGGTCGAGGTCGCCATAGATGGTGAGCGCGAGCGTACGCGGGATGGGCGTCGCCGTCATGGAAAGAAGATGCGGGGAGACGGCGTGCTTCTTCGTGAGCTTCTGGCGGTGCGCCTTCCCGAAGCGGTGCTGCTCGTCGATGATGGCGTAGGCGAGGTTCTGGAACTCGAGCGACTTGTAGACGAGCGCGTGCGTGCCGATGACGATGGGAATCTCGCCGTTCTTCACCCATTTGGCGAACTGCGCGCGCGATATCTTCGCCGATTCCTCATAGGGCACCTTGCTCGGGAACTTGCGGCACTCGCTGCCGGTGATGAGGCCGATAGGGATGGGGTGGTCTTTGAAATACGAGACGAACGTAGAGAAATGCTGCTTGGCGAGTATCTCGGTGGGGCACATGTAGGCGACCTGGAGCGTGCCGGAGCTGCGTCCGGGCGGCGTGCTCGTGGCGACGAGATAGCTGGTGGCTGCGGCGACCGCGGTCTTGCCGCTGCCCACGTCTCCTTCCAGAAGGCGGCGCATAGGGTGCGCCTTCTCGAAGTCATCCACGATGGTGCCGATGGCGCGCTCCTGAGCCTCGGTCGCGGGGAAGGGGAAGGTGCCGATGAAATCCTTGAGCGAGGAGCGGTCGACGCTCACCGGCAATGCTCTCTCTTTTACCGCCTGCGCCCGCTCGCGCGCGAGCGCGAGCTGCAGCGTGAAGATCTCCTCGAAGGCGAAGCGCTTCTTCGCCGCGGCGGCATCCTGCTGCCGCCGCGGCGCGTGGATCCACACGAGCGCCGTGGCGAGCGGCGGCAGGCTGTACCGCTCGAGTATCTCGGCCGGAAGCGGGTCGGGAATGCGCTCGTGCACGCGCGCCTCGAAGACGCGCTTCATCGCGTGCAGGAACCAGAGCGAGGAGACGCCGCGGCTCTCAGGATAGATGGCGTAGAGCGTGTCCTCGATGATAGCGGCAGAGGATTCCGGCGCCGAGAAGAGCGACTCGTGCACCTCGTCGGGCCGCACGGGGCTTTGGTCTATCTCGGGATTCGCGAGGTAGCGCTTGCTTCCCGTGCCGGCGATGCGGCCGGTCGCCTTCACGACCATGCCGTCGCGCACCATCTTCGCCATGTACGGCTGCGAGAACCACATGATCTTTATGCGTCCGGAAGAGTCCTCGAGCCAGGCTTCGGCCATGGGGCGGCGGCTCTTCCATGCCTTGCGCGTCTCGGGCTTGCGGATGGTGCCGAACAAGGTTACGTCCGCGCCGGATGCGACGTTCGCGATAGTGCCGGCGGGGCCGGAGGCTTCATATCGCGCAGGAAAGTGATAAAGGAGGTCGCGGACGGTGCGTATGCCCAGGCGCGCAAGCGCCGATTTCTGGTCGGCGCGCAGGCGGGGAAGATGCTGGGTCAGAAGGTCGTCCGCGTTCACGTATATAAGTATACGCTTCGGCGCGCGTTCGCGCTCTGCGCGCCGCCCGGTGCCGCGCACGGAACGTTCTTCACACGTGCAACAGGAACAGATGCGGTACAATCGCGGTATGAAGCGCACGTACCTTGCCGCACTCGCCCTCATCCTCGCCGTGAGCTTCGTCGTGCCGGCGACGTATGCGTTCGCGAAGACCAAGAAGGATGATGACCGGAAGACGGCGACCGTCGCCGAGCTCGTGCAGGCATACGCGGACGCGGGGAACGGCGGCCAGAAGGTACGCATCCTCGTCGTCCCCGGGCATGAGCCCGGCTTCGGCGGGGCGGTGTACCAGGGCGTGTACGAGCGCGAGATAACCGTCGAGATAGCCGACCAGCTCGCCGCGTACCTGCAGCAGAACCCGCGCTTCGAGGTCATCGAGGCGCGCTCGAACACGGCATGGAACGAGGGCCTGCAGGAGTATTTCGAAGACGAATGGGACGATATCGAGGACTTTGTCGATGATAAGAAGGACGATTTCGAGAAGGACGTGCGGCACGGGCGCGTTACCGAGCGCGAAGATGCCGAGCAGGTGGATCATGCCGCCGCGCCCAGCGATGTCGCGCTGCGCCTTTACGGAATAAACCGCTGGGCGAACGAGCACGACATCGACCTGGTCGTGCATGCGCACGTGAACGACACGACCGACCATGGCCCGGACAGCCCGAGCGCGTACTCTGGATACGCCGTTTACGTCCCTGACGCCCAGTACGGGAACGCCGATACCTCGCGCCCGGTCGGCGAGGCGGTCGCCGCGCGCCTCTCCGCGATGAGCGCGACCTCGACGCTGCCTATCGAGAACAGGGGCGTGGTCGAGGACCAGGAGCTCATCGCGCTCGGCGCCTTCGACACGCTTTCCGTGCCGAGCGTGCTCATGGAATACGCTTACCTCACCGAGCCGCGCTTCATGCACCCGGAGGTCCGCCAGGTCGTGACGAAGGATTACGCCTACGAGACCTATCTCGGCATCCAGGATTTCTTCAAGGATCCGGCGGCGGCGAAGTATCCGACCGCATCGCTCCCGTTCACGTTCGCGAGCTCTTCTATCCCCACGGAAGCGAGTTCGAGCCCGGCCGTCTATGCGCTCCAGGCTGCGCTCCATACGCTCGGCTTCTATCCTGCCTACGCGTCCACGACCCCGGCGAATGCGCGTATCGCGCCGCCCACGCTGACGATGTGCCCTATCGACGGCGTCATCGGCCCGTGCACGACGAACGGCATAGAGGCGTTCCAGATATCCAACGGATGGGAGACGACCGGAACGCTCGGCCCGAAGACGGTCGCGACCCTGAACCGGCTTTTCAGCGACCAGCCTGCAGCTCCGGCCGCGCCGTCTGCCAGCGGCGCGGCATGCCTCCTCCCCGAACAGGGCCTCGCGAAGGACGCGCACGACCAGGATGCGGAAGGGGACGTAACGCGCCTGCAGCGCCTGCTTGCGCGCGACCCGGCGCTCTATCCTGAACAGCTCGTAACCGGCTACTTCGGCCCGGCGACGGAAGCGGCCGTCGAACGGTTCCAAGAGGCGCACGGCATCGCGCACGAGGGCGGCGCCGGATACGGGCTCGTCGGCCCTAAGACGCTCGCGGCGCTCGGCGCGCTCTGCGGGTGAGATAGTCCGGATATCCCCGGTTGCGTTCCTGCGTATCCTCGCTACTGTTGAGGTATGCTATTTCCTCTGGACGCCGCCGTGCATGAGTATCTCGCACGGACAGGGCGGCACGGGCTGATCATCATCTTCCTGCTCCTGGGAGGCTTCGTCGCCGCGCGCCTCTCGCGCGCGCTCGTTACCCGGCTCGTCCGGAAGCTCGTCACCCAGGGCCGATATACCTCCGGCGAGGAAGAGAAGCGCGAGGACACGCTCATCCGCGTGGTGGGCGGAACGCTGCGCATCATCATCTGGGTCTGCGTCGCCCTCATGATCATCGCGGAGCTCGGCGTGGATATCGTCCCGCTCCTCGCGGCGGCGGGCATCGCCGGCGTCGCCATAGGGTTCGGCGGCCAGTACCTGATCCGCGACCTCATCGCGGGCATGTTCTTCATCGTCGAGAACCAGTACCGCACGGGCGACGTGGTGTGCTTCGACGCGACCTGCGGCACGGTGGAGGACATCAGCCTGCGCATGACCACGCTGCGCGACGAGGACGGCACGGTACACCACGTTCCCCATGGGGAAGTGCGCCGGGTCGCGAACCTTTCCAAGCTGTTCTCGCGGGTGAACCTCGCTATCCGCATCCCCTACGCCGCGAAGCTCGAGGAGGTTATCGCGCTCGTGGACGGCGTGGGCGCGGAACTCGCCGCGGACCCTGAATGGAGCGCGGATATCATCGCGCCGCCGACATTCCAGCGCGTGGAAGAATTCGCTGATTCTGCGGTAGTGATAAAGATTTCCGGCGATACGCAGCCGAGCGCGCAATGGGGCGTGGCGGGCGAGCTGCGCAAGCGGCTGAAGATAGCCTTCGATGCGGCAGGCATCGAGATGCCGTTCCCGCAGCGTACGGTGCATCTTGTCGGGAAGGCGCCCTCCGCGCGCAGCCGGTAAGCCTCTCGAAAGAATCACACAATTAATACCACAACTAGTTGTGGTATTAATTGTGTGATTCTTTTTATCCCCCCGCCCCGTTTCGGGGGGGGGGGGGTCAGTTCGGTGTAGTATGAAAAGTAATGGCTCATTCCCGCGCACCCCGCGCCTTCACCCTCATCGAGCTTTTGGTCGTCATCGCCATCATCGGCCTCCTTTCGAGCGTCGTGCTTGCGAGCCTCAACACGGCGCGGGCGAAGGCGCGCACGAGCGCGATCGAGGCGCAGGTGCTGCAGTTCCGTACGCTCATGGAGCTTGAGTACGCCGATACCGGCAGCTACGCCGCGCTCAATACGGGCTGGGCGAAATCGACGACGAATTGCGCGACAAAGTACAGCGGCACGTACGCGGCGAACGCGGGCGCCATCTGCGAATCGCTCAAGGGGCTCGTGACGAATCCCATCACGAACGGCTACATGTACACCGGGGTGAACAGCGGCGCAGGCTTCAGCAACGATGGCCAGTATTCGGTCATGGCGCGCCTGCCGAGCGGGAAGTACTTCTGCGTCGGATCGAGCGGCGCGACGAGCGACACGGAAGCAGGATCGAACTGGCAAGCGCCGGGCTGCTACGCGAACCCTTGACGCCTGCGCCCGCTTTTCCCCGCGCACGATCGCGCGGGGTATGGGATACTGAGTCCCTATGGATATGAAATCGTCGGGAATCGTCGGGAAATACAAGAAGGCGGGCGCGCGCATCGAGACCAAGGCGCGGGTACGGCTGAAGACGAAGGATGACCTCTCGCTGTTCTATACGCCGGGTGTGGGCGCCGCGAGCGCGCACCTGGCCGCGCATCCGGAGGATGCGCGGCAGCTTTCCGTGAAGAAGAACTCCGTCGCCGTCATTTCTGACGGCTCGGCGGTGCTCGGACTCGGCAACATCGGCCCGTACGGCGCGCTTCCGGTGATGGAAGGGAAGGCGCTCATCTTCAAGGAGATGGCCGGCATCGACGCCTGGCCTATCGTGCTCGACACGCAGGATCCTGACGAGATCGTCCGTACCGTGCTCGCCATCGCGCCTTCTTTCGGCGGCATCAATCTCGAGGACATCAAGGCGCCGGGCTGTTTCGAGATAGAGGAGCGCCTCTCGGACGCGCTCGACATTCCCGTCATGCATGACGACCAGCACGGCACCGCCATCGTCGTGCTCGCCGGCCTTACGAACGCGGCGAAAGTCGCGAAGAAGAGCCTCAAGAAGATGCGCGTGGTCATTTCCGGCGCGGGCGCGGCCGGCACGGCCGTCGCGAAGCTGCTCGTCGCTGCCGGCATCCCTGATGTCGTCGTGCTCGACCGCGGCGGCGCCATCTATCAGGGCCGCCCTGACCTCACGCACGTGAAGCAGGAGCTCGCCGTCGTGACCAACCCGCGCAAGGCCGAGGGCGCGCTGGCAGACGTGCTGGCAGGCGCCGACGCGTTCGTCGGCCTTTCGGGGAAGGGTCTCCTCGCTGCCGAGCACGTGCGCACGATGGCCGAGCGCCCTATCATATTCGCCCTCGCGAACCCTGAGCCGGAAATCCTGCCGGACGAGGCATACGCTGCGGGCGCAGCGATCGTCGCCACGGGACGTTCTGACTTCCCGAACCAGATAAACAACGCGCTCGTCTTCCCGGGCGTCTTCCGCGGGGCTCTCGACAAGGGCGTGCAGAAGATAACGACGGATACGAAGCTGCGCGCGGCCAAGGCGCTCGCCGCCCTCGTCCCTATGCCGACGGCCAGGAAGCTCCTCCCCGGCATATTCGACGCACGGGTGGTGCCGGCGATCGCCAAGGCCGTCCGCTAGGAGGACGGCAGGGAAAGGTATACTGTACCGGTATGGAAACGCCCGAGCCCGCGCGCCGATTCGCGCTCTACCACTTCTTCGTCACATTCCCCGACCGCGTGTATCCGTTCTCTTCATATATCGACGGGGAACGGGTGCGCTGGCGCCGTTCATACGAGCACTCGCTCGCGCAGATGCAGGAGATGCTGGGCACAGGACGATACGGACTGCGGCTCGGCGCGTATCGCGAGCTGTTCCACATCATCGGCGCGGGAATCGTCATAGGCGGCGGTACGGTCATATCGCAGTTCCTCGTGGGAAGCGACCGCGCGCTGCCCATCGTCTTCATCCTGGCCATGCTCGTCATCACGTACCAGGAATTCGTGGTCCAGCCGCGCACCTACCAGCAGCGCATCGGCAAGGGCATTACCGACTGGTTCAGTTGGGGCGTCCCGCTGGCCGCCTACCTGTTCTTCATCGTCCGCTGACGCCGAGCGCCTGCCGGATGCGCCCGGTAACCTGCGCGAACCACGCGCGGTCGGCTTCGTTGCCGCTCTCGGCGATGACGCGCTCGAACGGGACCCAGCGCGCGAACTCTATCTCGAGCGTAGGCGCGAGCGCGTCGCTATCCGGCGCCGTGAAAAGGAACATATGTATCTCTTTCAGCTCGGTGCGGTCCTCCGTGCCGTCGGGAAGCCACGGGTGCCGCTCATAGCTGCCGAGGTCGTCATGGAGCGTAAGGCCGCTGAGGCCGGTCTCTTCCTCTATCTCCCGGCGCGCCGCTTCTTCGTCGCTCTCTCCCAGCTCGACGTGTCCTTTCGGGAAGAGCCAGGCTCCGTTCCCGACACGGTGCTGGACCATGGCGATGCTCTCTTCGGGGCTTATCACTATGCCGCCTGCTGACCGTGACCTGCGGATTCCCATATGCCTATTCTTGTATCATGCGTGTCATGGCCGGGTAATGAACCGTAACTCCGAGCATACTGAACGCTTTATGAAGAAATCCTGAAGTGTATGTCCTCGGGTTCAGTACTAGGTGTGATTTCGTTGCTCATATCCATTTACCCGCTGCGCCAATTCAGCCGGATCAAAGCGACCTTTGTTCTCTATACGGAGTAGCGGTACGCCCGCATCGGCCAAGATGCGCTCGACTTCACGATCCCGCTCCTGTCGGTCGGGTCGTTCGTGACTCTTATCATCCAGTTCGATAGCAAGCTTCGGGGAGATATACGCCTTGTCGCAAAGTACGAAGTCAACGGACTTGCGGTTGATATGCGCGAGCGCGGCACGCCAATCCTGTCCTTTCACTTTATTATCGATGATGGTTGGAAGATGCACCTGCGCGAATATATGGTACCTGTCGCCAACGGCGGCAATGAGCGCATCATAGAACTCATGCTCGGCACGGCTAAGGAAGAACTGCTTGCGCGTATAACGATACTTCGGCTTCTCGTGCTCTTCGCCACGATCAACGACCGCTCTGAGGATGGCAAGAGCGATGAGCAGAACTATGACGATTCCTGCGAGGACGTAGATGTTCATAAACTTATAATATCGAACTAAGGCCTTTTTGGCCTCCTTATGTTATCGAGGCATACAGGTCTGCCGATAACAGATATTTCGGGCGGAGACGGTGGGATTCGAACCCACGAGGGCTTTTACACCCTACCTCGTTAGCAGTGAGGCGCTTTCGGCCACTCAGCCACGTCTCCGGTATTCCCTACGGTATCATTTCGCGCCTGATACGCCAACGCGAGAGGGAGGATGTGCCGCGCTCCGGCTTGCCGGAGCGCGGCCACGGCAGCCGCCATGGTGCTGCCGGTCGTATAGACGTCGTCGACCGGCATATAGGTGCGGTGCGGATCGCAGGCGCGCGCCGCGAACGCGCCGGCGAGGTTCTTCCGACGCGCGCGCGCCGAGAGGCTGGTCTGCGGCCGCGTCGCGCGGGTGCGCGCCAAGAGCGTCGTGTCTATGACGGCCTCTGCTGCTTTCTGCCCGCCTGCGCCGAACGCGGCGCGTACGATGCGCTCTGCCTGGTTGTATCCGCGCTCTTTTAAGCGGCCAGGAGAGAGCGGAAGCGGCACGATGCAGGGCGGTTCCGCATCCCAGAGGAAGCTCTCTGCAAGATATTCGCGCAGGAAGTCGCGTAGCACGCTGCCCAGGAGCTGCGCGGCGCGTATGCTGCCGCCGAACTTCGCCTCACGCACGCATGCTGCCACTTCAGGCTGCGCATAGGGCAGGAGCGCGACGGCGGAGAACGGCGCGGCCGCTTCCTCCATGCATACGGGACGCATGAATGCCGTGAGCGCGCCCTCGCCGCGCGCGGCCAGCGCGCGCACGATCTGCTCCGTGCCGCGCGGCGGGAATACGGCGTCTACAAGCACCTGAAACAAGGGGTTAAACATGCAGTCTGCATGCTACAATTCCGCACATGAGCTTCCTCTCAAGTATTTTTGGGAAGAAAAAGAGCGCGAGCGTCGTCGGCATCGATATCGGCTCGTCGTCGCTGAAAGTGGTGCAGCTGCGCCGCGAAGGCGAGACGGCCGTGCTCGAGACGTACGGCGAGCTCGCGCTCGGCCCGTATGCGGGCGGCCAGGTCGGCCAGGCCACGAACCTGCCGGCGGACAAGGTCGCCGAGACGCTCCGCGACCTCCTGCGCGAGGCGAACGTGACGACCAACGACGCGGGCCTTTCCATACCGTTCTCCCGCTCGCTGCTGCGCCTCATCACCCTGCCGCGACGCGACGATCCGAACGAGCAGCGGACGATGGTGCAGCTGGAAGCGCGCAAGTACATCCCGGTGCCGGTAAGCGAGGTGCAGCTGGACTGGTTCGTCGTGCCTGAGCCGATTCCGGAAGGGAAGGAGCCGCCTGACAAGGTGAAGGTGCTTTTGGTAGCCGTGCATAACGACGTGCTCGCGCTCCTGCAGGGCGTCGTCCAGGGCGCGAACCTCGCCGCGACGTTCTTCGAGATAGAGATATTCAGCACTATCCGCTCGGTCGTGAACGAGCCGGTCAAGCCGGTGCTCGTGCTCGATATCGGCGCGTCCGCCACGAAGGTCTACGTCGTAGAGCACGGCGTCGTCGCCTTCTCGCACAACATTCCGAACGGCGGCCAGGACGTAACGCGCACCATCGCCGCCGCTTCGAACCTCTCGATAGAGCAGGCGGAGCTCAAGAAGAAGGAGCACGGCTTCTCCGTGGGCGGCGAGAACGCGCCGTATGCGCGCAGCACGATAGAGATCATCTACTCGCGCATCTTCGAGGAGGCGAAGCGCGCGCTCACGCAGTACGAGACCGGCAGCAGCAAGAGCGTGGCCGCGCTGGTGCTCACGGGCGGCGGCGGCGTGACGAAGGACCTCGCGGCGTACGCGAAGGATTTCTTCTCCATCCCTGTCGAGCTCGCGGACCCGTTCTCGAAGGTGCAGGCGCCCGCCTTCATGCAGCCGGTGCTCGCGGAGATCGGCCCGGAGTTCGCCGTCGCCGTCGGGCTCGCGCTGCGCAAGCTCGAGGAGATGCAGTAGGGAGGGGAGCGCGCATCTGTGCATAAGCCCTGGCACGGGGTTCTTTCGGTAGCGTATACTCTACACGTGGCTCCTTCTCCAACCATACCGACGTCATTCGTCCCTAAGCAGCCGGTAAAGCCGACGCACCGGCCGATGAGTTCCGGCACGAACATCTTCCTCTTCGTGTCGCTCGCCGTCGCGCTCATCGCCGTGGTCATGGCGGTCGGCGTATTCCTCTACAGCAAGTACCTGACGAGCACGCTCGCCAGCAAGCAGACGCAGCTCGCGGCCGCGCAGAGCCAGGTCGACGAGGACCAGGTCGAGGAGTTCATCCGCCTGCGCGACCGCCTCTCGAACGGGCGGGACCTCCTCAACAACCACGTCGAGCTCTCGCAGTTCTTCGACGCCCTCGAGTCGCTGACGCTCCAGAACGTGCGTTTCGATTCGCTCAAGCTCACGATCGCGGAAGACCGTACGGCGCAGCTGATCATGAGCGGCACGGCCAAGAACTTCAACGCGCTCGCCGCGCAGTCGAACCTCTTCGCAGGGGACAAGCGCATAAAGCGGGCCATCTTCTCTGACATATCGCTCAGCGACGACAAGCTCGTGAGCTTCACGCTCACCGCGGATGTCGATTCGAAGCTCGTCGTCGAAGGGAAGGACCCGGGCATCACCGCCGGGCCCGAGCCCGAGTCTGAGCCGGAAGCGCCGGTAACGACGGAAGAGCCGCCGGCCGCCGGGGATGCGGTCGAAGGCGCTGCCGCGACGACGAGCACCCCGCTAACGCCATAACGTATGTCACGCCTCATCCCCTTCATCGCCCTCATCTTCGCCGTCGCGCTCTTCCTTCTTTACGTGAAGCCGACGTACTCCGGCCCGATACACCAGACGCGCGCGCAGATACAGAGCTTCGACAACGCGCTCGCGGCGGCGCAGCGCTTCCAGCAGAAGGAGGCCCAGCTCACGCAGGCGCGCACGCAGATCTCTCCCGACAGCCTCGACCGCCTCAAGGAGTTCCTGCCCGACGGCGTGGACAACGTGCAGCTCATCCTCGACATGGACGCGCTCGCCGCGCGCTCCGGCGTCACGCTCTCTGATTTCAGCATCGAAGGGGAGGGGAGCGACGATGCGGCGCAGAACGGCGCGGCCGCGGCGAGCCCCGACGCCGGAATCATGCCCGGAGAGCCGCTCGTCGGGGCGGACGGCGTCCTTACGTCGAGCTCGCCGATAGATTCCCTGAACCTCACGTTCAACGCGACCGGCACCTACGACGCCTTCCGCACCTTCCTTTCCGGCATGGAGAACAGCCTCCGCCCGCTCGACGTCATGGATGTCAGCGTCGACGAGTCGGAAACCGGCGTATACACCTACGCCGTAACCGTCCGCATTTACTGGCTCCGGTAACCTTTCCGTACGCACCATGAACCGCAATACGCTCATCCTCGTCATCTGTCTCGTCATCGTCGCCGGCGGCCTCGCGTACTATTTCTTCTTCTTCGATTCCGGCACGGACGCGACCCTCGTGACCCAGCCGGCCGCAGCGACCGACGCGGAGCTCTCCTTCATCACGCTCGTGGGCAAGCTCGAGCCGATCGTCTTCGATACGGCGCTCCTTTCCGATCCGCGCTTCATGACGCGCGAGAATATTCGCACCGCTATCGTCCCCGAAGCCACGGGCCGCACGGATCCGTTCGCGCCGCTCGGGAAATAAGCAGCACGCGCCGCAGGGCGCGCGCCGGGTAGTATATGATACGACTAACGGCCTCGCCGTATCCTGACGCATGAACATCCTCTCGCTCCTTACGGAAAACGGCTCCCTCAGCCCTGATGACGCGACCGCCATCGCGGCCGAGGCGCAGTCGACGAAGGTGCCGGTCGAGACGATCCTGGACAAGCGGGGCATCGGCAAGGAGGCTATCCTGAAGGCGGCGAGCGACAAGTACCGCATACCGTACCGCATGCTCTCGGCCGCGCCCATCGGCAAGGACGCGCTCAGCTATATTCCGGAAGAGTCCGCGAAGCACTACGGCTTCGCGCCCATCGGCGCGGAGAGCGGCGCGCTCGAGGTCGGCATCACGGACCCTGACAATATCGAAGCGCTCGACGCGCTCCAGTTCATCGCGGGCCGCGTCGGGCTCCCGTACAAGCTCTTCATCATCAGTACGGACGATTTCAACAAGGTCCTCGACGAGTACAGCAGCCTCTCGGGCGAGGTGAGCGAGGCGCTTTCCGAGCTCGAGCCGCCGCCCGACGAGAAGGACGACGTCGTGCTGGAAGAGAAGGAGGACCGGGTCATCAAGGAGGATGCGCCGGTCACGAAGATCGTCGCGACCATCCTGCGGTATGCGGTGGAAGGCGGCGCGTCCGACATCCACATCGAGCCGACGCCCGACAAGACGCAGGTGCGCTTCCGCATGGACGGCGAGCTGCATACCTCGCTCGAGCTTCCGGCGAAGGTGCATGCCGCGGTCGTCGCGCGCATCAAGATCCTCTCGCAGATGCGCCTGGACGAGCGCCGCAAGCCGCAGGACGGCCGCTTCTCGGCGACGGTCGAAGGCCGCCGCATCGATTTCCGCGTCTCGACCTTCCCGACGCAGTACGGCGAGAAGGTCGTGATGCGTATCCTCGACCGTTCGAAGTCGGTGGCGACGCTGGAGAGCCTCGGCTTCTCGGAAGCCGACCTCAAGACCATCCGCGCCATCATCGAGCGGCCGTACGGCATCGTGCTCATCTCCGGCCCGACCGGTTCGGGTAAGTCGACGACGCTCTTCGCCATGCTTTCCGCGCTCGATCGCGAGTCGTCGAACGTCGTGTCGGTCGAGGATCCGGTCGAGTACGAGATACCCGGCGTCGCGCAGAGCCAGGTGCATCCTGAGATCGGCTACACCTTCGCGTCCGGCTTGCGCTCTATCCTGCGCCAGGACCCGGACATCATCATGGTGGGAGAGATCCGCGACAAGGAGACGGCGCAGCTCGCCATCCAGGCCGCGCTCACCGGCCACCTCGTCTTCTCGACCATCCACACCAACACGGCCGCGGGCGTGATCCCGCGCCTCGTGGACATGGGCGTCGACCCGTATCTCATCGCGCCGACGCTCATCGCCGCCATCGGCCAGCGCCTCGTGCGCAAGCTGTGCCCGGGCGCAGGGAAGCCGTTCCCGGTCAGCGAGAGCATGAAGAAGCATCTCGTGCAGGATTTCTCCGACCTTCCCAAGAACGTGCAGGATTCGCTCCCGTCGCTCGACACGTTCTACGAGGCGAGTTCGACGCCGGACTGCCCGAACGGCACGCGCGGCCGCCTCGCCGTCTTCGAGATCATGATGATGGACAAGGACCTCGAGAAAGTGGTGCTCGAGAACCCGGTCGAGGAGCGCGTGTACGCAGCGGCGCGTGCAAAAGGCATGTTCACGATGCGCGAGGATGCTATCATGAAAGCACTGGCCGGCCAGATTCCGTTCCAGGAGGTCGACACGCTCGGCGGCGCCCTGCTCGCGGATGAGGAAGCGCCGACGAGCGACGAAACCGGCGCGGAGACCGAAGAAAGCCCTGAAGAGAAGGTTATATAAGCTCTATCCCTCGTATGGCGTACCGAATTTACTTAGTAGACGACGACCGGTTCCTGCTCGACATGTACGCGGTGAAGTTCAAGGCGGCCGGCCACGAGGTAACCGCCTTCAAGGGCGGGAAGGACGTGCTCGAGGCGCTCCGCAAGGGCAATCCGCCCGACGCGCTCCTCCTGGACGTGGTCATGCCGGAGATGGACGGCTTCGAGACGCTCGACGAGATACGCAAGGAGAAGCTCGGCGAGCCGACGATGAAGGTCGTCATGCTCACCAACCAGGGCCAGCCGAGCGATATCGAGCGCGCGACGCAGCTGAAGGTGGACGGCTACATCATCAAGGCCTCGGCCATACCGTCCGAAGTGTTCACCGAGACTATCCGCATAATCGAGAAACCCCATGACTGACGCGAAGGCGGCCATCAGCGCGCTCCTTGATATCGTCGTGCACGAGGGCGGTTCCGACCTGCACCTTTCGGCAGGGAGCCATCCTATCATCCGCGTCTCCGGCACGCTGGTGCCGCTCGTGCAGCAGGCGGTGCTCAGCCCTGAGGACACGATGGCCATACTGAAGTTCATGGCGCCCGAGGAGCGGTTCGCGCGGTTCTCGGAAAAGCAGTCCATCGACTTTTCATACGCGCATACCGAGAAATACCGCTTCCGCGTGAACGGATTCATGGTACAGGGCGCCGCGGCGCTCGCGATGCGCCTCATCCCGCACGAGACGCATACCTTCGAGAAGCTGAACCTCCCGTCCATCCTCGAGGTCTTCACGCAGCGCGCACAAGGGTTCTTCCTCATCGTCGGCCCCGTGGGGCAGGGAAAGTCCACGACCATGGCCGCGATCATCGACCGCATTAACGAGACGCGCGCCGAGCATATCGTTACCATCGAGGACCCGGTAGAGTACATCTTCGACCCGAAGAAGTCGCTCATCCATCAGCGCGAGGTGCACGTGGACGCGCCTGACTTCCACAGCGCGCTCCAGGCGGCCTTCCGCGAGGACGTGAACGTCATCATGGTGGGCGAGATGCGCGACCAGGAGACCATCTCTTCGGCCGTAACCGCCGCCGAGACCGGACACCTCGTGCTCTCGACGCTCCATACCAACAACGCCGCGCAGACCATCGACCGCGTCATCGACATGTTCCCGCCGAACCAGCAGGACCAGGTGCGCGTGCAGCTGGCCGGCTCGCTCGCGGGCATCTTCTCGCAGCGCCTCATCCCGCGCATCCAGGGCGGCCTTATTCCGGCGTACGAGCTGCTCATCAATAACAGCGCGGTCGCGAACCTCATCCGCGAAGGCCGCACGCACGAGATCTCTACCGTCATCCAGACCAGCTCGCAGGAAGGCATGATCGACATGGACCGTTCCCTGGCCGAGCTCGTGCGCCGCGGGGAGGTTACGGTCGAGCATGCCTACGAGCGTGCCACCGACCCGAAGACCTTCGAGCGGTATATCTAGCCACCTATGCTCTTCACCTACCACGCGCTCGATCCGGACGGACATGAACGGCAAGGCACCGTCGAGGCGCTCTCCATGGACGTCGCCGTCTCTACGCTGCAGCGCCGCGGCCTGATCGTCTCCTCGCTCGAGCCGGCGACGGTGAAATCCGCCCTCTCGATGGAGATTTCCATCTTCAAGCACGTTTCCAACAAGGAGATCGTCATCCTTTCCCGTCAGATCGCCACGCTGTTCGAAGCGCAGGTCTCCGCGCTGCGCATCTTCCGTCTCCTGGCCGCCGAGGTCGACAACAAGTACCTCGCCGAGATCCTCACCCAGGTCGCCGACGACCTGCAGGGCGGCAGCCCTATCAGCAAGGCGATGGCGCGGCACCCGAAGGTATTCTCGAGCTTCTATGTGAACATGGTGCGTTCCGGCGAGGAATCCGGAAAGCTCTCGCAGACCTTCGGTTACCTGGCCGATTACCTCGACCGCACGTACGAGGTGATGAGCAAGGCGCAGAACGCGCTTATCTATCCGGCCTTCGTCATCGGCGTCTTCGTCATCGTCATGGTGCTCATGCTCACCATCGTCATCCCGAAGATCAGCGCCATCCTCACGGACTCCGGCCAGGAGGTCCCGGTATACACCCGCATCGTCATCGGCCTCTCCGAGTTCCTCGTGCATTACGGCATCTTCTTCCTCATCGCGCTCATCGTCGCCGGCGTGTTCGGCTACCGCTACGCGCGCACCGAGGCAGGGCGGCTCTTCTTCGACAGCTTCAAGCTCGATATCCCGTACCTGGGCGACCTGTACCAGAAGCTCTACCTCTCGCGCATCTCGGACAACTTCGCGACCATGCTCGTCTCGGGCGTGCCGGTGGTCGAGGCGGTCGAGATAACCGCTTCTGTGGTGGGAAGCTCGACCTACGAGCGCGTGCTCGCCGATACCGGCGAGGCGGTGAAGGGCGGTTCCTCCATCTCTGACGCCTTCGCCAAGCATCCTGAGATCCCCGGCATCATGACCGCCATGATCCGCGTGGGAGAGGAGACCGGCGAGCTGGGCTCTATCCTTTCCACGCTCGCGAAGTTCTACCAGCGCGAGGTTACCACGGCCGTGGATACGCTCGTGGACCTCATCGAACCGCTCATGATCGTGCTTCTGGGCCTCGGCGTCGGTACGCTCCTGGCTTCCGTGCTCATCCCTATCTACAACCTCGCCGGCGCGATCTCATAAGTTCTTGAGCTTTTATCCACATCGTACGCACGTCGCACGGAATATTCACGTAGAATAGAAGGAGCGGACATTACTAACCCCGCATCACATTCACCCTTATTACTTATGGAGAAATCATCTTCCTCAGCTCGCCGAGGCTTCACCCTCATCGAGCTCCTGGTCGTCATCGCCATCATCGGCATCCTCTCGTCCGTCGTGCTCGCGAGCCTCAACACGGCGCGTAACAAGGGCGCTGATGCGGCTATCAAGTCGAACCTCGACAATGCGCGCGCGCAGGCCGAGCTGTATTATGACGACCACGGCGGCTATGGCGCTTCGAACGCACTCTGCACCGCTGCTGACGGTATCAAGACCATGGTCGAAGGCGCAGAGAGCGCTGCCGGCGGCGCAGCTAATGCGACGTGCGGTTCAAGCGCTACCGCGTGGGCAGCTGCGGGAAAGCTCAAGGCTGACAGCGGCAATTCTTATTGTGTCGATAGCACGGGCGCCTCGATGATAACTGCCACGGCCTTGGCAGATGGGACAACCGTGTGCACTAAGTCGTAATTGACTAAACTAAGGAAAAAGCCGCTCCCGAAGGGAGCGGCTTTTTCCTTTTCCTCCCTTTGTGCATAGCGGCAGTATGCGGCAGGCCGCGTGCTAGCATACAGGTATTACTTCTTTTCTTGCCCTCACATGCAGACTCATCGAAGTTCCGGAGGCTTCACCCTCATCGAGCTCCTGGTCGTCATCGCCATCATCGGCATCCTCTCGTCCGTCGTGCTCGCGAGCCTCAACACGGCGCGTTCCAAAGGGAACGACGCGGCAGTGAAGTCCAATCTGAACAATGCGCGCGCGCAAGCGGAGCTCTTCTATGACGCAAACAGCAACAAGTACGTCGGGACGATCGGAACAGCAAACGACCTGTGCAACGCATCGGCGAGCGCCAATGGCGTGAAGGGAATCTACTCGTTCATCGAAGCGGCGGCGAAGGCATCGAACTCGACGCCTAACGCTTCCAATTCGGCCGGTTCCTTCGGCAAGACGACCTGCCATGCGACGCCGTCCTCCGGCTCGTACAACCCGTTGGATGCATGGGCTATCGAGGCGCCGCTCAAAGGCGAGTACGACGGCATAGCGTACCCGATGTACTGCATAGACAGCTCGGGAACGGCGAAGGTATACGACGTGCTGACCGCTAGCGGAACGCGGCTCGCAGCGGGCGACGCGAAGTGTTCCTAACCTGTTGCCTGCGTACTGCCCATGACCGTCAGCCTCATCGCGCTCTTCTTCGCTTTCGGCGCCCTTGCTGGCAGCTTCGTAGGCGTGGCCGCGGAACGTGCGTATACCGGCCAGTCATGGAAGACGGGGAGGTCGCGCTGCAACTCGTGCCGCACGACCCTTACGCCCCGCGATCTCGTACCCGCACTCTCCTGGCTCATGCACCGCGGCCGCTGCAGGCACTGCGGCGCGCGCGTGCCGGGACTCTACGCGCTCTATGAGCTCGCGCTCGGGCTCCTGTTCGCTGCGGCATACGCGGCGCTCGGCATCGGGCTGCCGCTCCTCCTCTTCCTTGCCGCGCTGTGCGTCCTGGCCTTCATCGTCGTCTACGACCTGCGGCATACGCTCGTCCCGTCGCCGGCCTCGACGCTCTTCATCGCGCTTTCTGCGCTCTATGCGCTTTCTGCCGCGCCGAGCCTTCCTGCGCTTATCGTGCCGGCCGCGTACGCGGCCGGCATCGCGCTCTTCTTCTTCTGCCTCTACGCGTTCTCGCGCGGACGGGCGATGGGGCTGGGGGATACGCCGCTCTCCTTCGGGCTGGCGCTCCTGGCAGGGGAGCGCGCGCTGGCAGGCTTCCTGTTCTCATTCTGGATAGGGGGAGTTATCGGCATCCTTATATTGGTATTACGGAAGGGAGGGCCTAGAATGGGTATAGAGGTGCCGTTCGCGCCGTTCCTGGCCGCGGGCTTCCTCCTCGCCTTCTTCACGCAATGGAATCCACTCCCGTTCTAGCTACGCGCGCCTCTTCGTCCCCGCCGCAGGCCCGCCCGCCGCGGGGCTTCACGCTCATCGAGATGCTCGTGGTGCTGGCCATCATCGTCATCGTCACGGCCATCGCCGTTACGGGGCAGTCGGCGTTCAACAAGACGCTCCTGCTCACCGACACGGCCTACAATGTCGCGTTCTCGGCGCGCCAGGCGCAGTCGTACGGGCTCGCCAGCCGCCAGTTCGGCACGGTGCAGAACGCAGGGTACGGCCTCCATTTCAGCAATGCGACCCCCGGGCAGTACACGCTGTTCGCCGACACGGCGCGTACCGCGACCCCTACGGGCGCATGCCCGCTCGGAACGGCAGGCACCCCGGAAGAGAAGCACGGAGATTGCCGCTTCAGTTCCTCGGACGGCACGGTCGAGACGTATTCCTTCACGCGCGGCTTCACCATACAGAAGTTCTGCGCGAAGTACGGCCAGCAGCTGTACTGCTCTGACGGCTCGCTGACCGCGCTCGATATCGCCTTCACCCGCCCGAACGTAACCACGACCATCAGCGGGTACATCAACGGCAGCCCTTCCTCCGCCCAGTTCTCTTGCGCTCAGATCACCATCGCCGACCAGACGAAGCAGGCGACGAAGACGGTGCGCGTTTCCATGCTCGGCGAGATATCTATCGGCAGGACCTGCCCCTAACCTATGCATACGTACGCCACGAACCCGACCCTTCGCCCGCGCCGCGGCTTCACGCTCGTGGAACTCATCGTCTCTATCGCGATCTTCACTATCGTCATCACCATCGCCGTGGGGGCGTACCTCTCGCTCATCGCGCTCGACCGGAAGGCGCGCGCGACGAACGACCTTGTCGCGAACCTTTCCTTCGTGGTCGAGACGATGGCGCGTTCCATGCGCACAGGCTTGGATTACGAGGTTGGCACCGGGGGGACCTCGTTCACCTTCACGGACGAGAGCGGGCATGAGAACACATATATGCTGAAGACCGACGGCACGGTCGGCCTGTGCTACCAGACCACTGCCTGCACTAATTCGAGCGCGTCCACGCTCACGGACCCGCGCATCCACATCTCGAAGCTCATGTTCTACGCGCAGGGGCTCTCGCCGACCGACAGCGTCCAGCCGCACGTAACGTTCACGGTCTCGGGGTCGATAACGCCGGACGCGAACTCCGACCCGGTTACTTTCACCCTCGAAGGCGGCTCGACGCAGCGCATAATCGACCTATGACCATGAACGCCACTCACGCATCCGCCCTGCCTCCTGCCCGCCGCGGCTTCACGCTCGTCGAGACGCTGGTGGCCATCGCCATCCTCATGATCGCCATCGTCGGCCCCTATTACTCGGTTCAGCAGGCCATCATGGCCTCGTACGCGGCGCGCGACCAGCTCATCGCGACCTCGCTGGCCGAAGAGGCGGCTGAATACATCTATTACGTCCGCGACAGCAATTATCTCGGCGGGCACGACTGGCTCTACGGCATGAACTCGTGCCTTACGAACCTGCACGCGTACGGCTGCACGGTGGATCCGAAGGCGGCAGCGCTCCAGTACTGCTCGTCGGCAGCCTGCCGCCCGCTCAAGCTCGACGGCGCGACGCAGCTCTACACCTACTCGACGGGGACGGAGACCCGCTTCACGCGTATCGTGAAGATCGACCAGGTTTCCTCGACCCAGGTCCGGGTTACGGTTACGGTTGCCTGGGAGACGTCGCACCGCGATTACACGGTTACCGTTACGGAGAACCTGTACAATTGGCTATGATGCATACTTCCCGCGGCTTCGCGCTCCTCATCGCTATCATCCTGACATCCGTCGTCCTGGCGGTCGGCATCGCGCTCTTGGATATGGCATACAAGCAGATAGTGCTCGCCTCGAGCGCGAAGAACTCGCAGATCGCGTTCTATAACGCGGATTCGGCCCTGGAATGCGCGCTCTACTGGGACCAGAAGAGCAACGCCTTCAGCTACAGCGCGCCGAAGTCAGGCAGCACCATCAAATGCGACAACGTTACGGTGGTCAATTTCACGAACCCCATGGCAAGCGGCCAGCGCATCACGAAGTTCGACCTTTCCTGCCCGTCGTCAGGCGTCTCGGCGCACGTGGAGATATACAAGCAGTCGACCGGCCAGACGAACATTTACGCGAACGGCTTCAGCTCCTGCCGCGACAACGACCTCACCCGCATCGAGCGCGGCCTGAAGGCGCATTATTAGAAGCGCGCCGCGCGCGGTAGAATGGGGGGATGAGCGAGAAGGGGAGTGGAAAGAAGGCCGGGAAGACCGGCATTCCGCACGAGGTTTCCGAGCGCGTCGCGCACCTGCGCGACGCTGTCCGCAAATACCGCGACCTCTACCATCAGGAGGACGAGTCGCCTATATCCCCCGAAGCGCTGGATTCCCTGAAGCGCGAGCTCGCAGAGCTCGAGACAGAATACCCGCAGCTGAAGGCCGCCGGCTCGCCGACGCAGACGGTCGCCGGCGGCGTACGCGCAGGGCTCAAGAAGGTGCGGCACGCCGTGCCGCAGTGGTCGCTCGACGACGCCTTCACTGAAGCCGATCTGCGCGCCTTCGACGAGCGCGCGCGCCGCGGCCTTGAGAAGGCGGGCATCAAAGAGCCGCCGCGCTACGACTGCGAGCTCAAGATAGACGGGCTGCACATCGTGCTGACGTACGAAGAGGGTCGCCTGGTTACGGCCGCGACGCGCGGCGACGGCGTCGTCGGCGAGGACGTAACGCACAACATCCGCACGATACGGAGCGTGCCGGAAGCGCTTTCGCGGCCGGTGTCCCTCATCGTGGAAGGCGAGGTGTACCTGACCCGTTCAGGCTTCGAGAAGCTGAACAAGGAGCGCGGGAAGGCAGGTTTGCCGCTCTTCGCGAATCCGCGCAATGCCGCTGCCGGTTCCATACGCCAGCTCGACCCGGCCATCGCCTCGGCGCGGCCGCTGGGCGTCTTCCTGTACGACATAGACAGGAGCAGCGAGGAGCTTCCGGCAACGCAGACGCAGGAACTCGCGCTCTTGAAGGAGCTCGGCCTGCCGGTGAACCCGCACAGCGCGCGCTGCGAGAGCGTCGAGGATGCGCTCGCCTTCTGGAAGAAATGGGAAGGGAAGAAGCGCGAGAAGGAGGATTACCTGATAGACGGCATCGTCATAAAGATCGACGGCCGGACGCAGCAGGAGGCGCTCGGGTACACGGGCAAAGGGCCTCGTTTCTCTATCGCGCTCAAGTTTCCGGCCGAACAGGTTACGACCATGGTCGAGGACATCGTGCTGCAGGTAGGGCGGACGGGTACCGTGACGCCGGTGGCACAGCTGAAGCCGGTCGCGGTCGCGGGCTCGACCGTAGCGCGCGCGACGCTTCACAACGAGGATTTCATCAAGGAGAAGGATCTGCGCATCGGCGACACGGTGGTGCTGCAGAAGGCGGGCGATATCATCCCTGAGATAGTCCAGGTGCTGCCGGAATTCCGTACGGGGAAGGAGAAGAAGTGGAAATTCCCGAAGCGGTCGCCCTTGTGCGGCGGGGACGGCGCCATCGAGCGCGTGCCGGGCGAGGCGCGGCATCGGTGCGTCGTCGCCGGTTCCTTCAGCCAGCTCTCCCGTACGCTCGCGCATTTCGCGGGCAGGGCCGCGCTCGATATCGACGGCATGGGCGCCAAGCGGGTGAAGCTCCTGATGGAGCACGAGCTGGTCTCGTCCTTCGACGATTTCTTCACGCTTACGCGCGACGAGCTGCTGGCGCTCCCGGGCTTCAAGGAGAAATCGGCGGAGAAGCTTATGGCGTCCATCGAGCGCGCGCGGCACGTGCCGCTCGACCGGCTCTTGGTCGGCCTTTCCATACGGCACGTCGGCGAAGAGACGGCGTTCCTGCTGTCGGTGCATTTCGGCACGATGAAGGCGCTGCGCGCGGCGGACGAGGACGCGCTCGCGCGCATTCCGGGCATCGGCGACATCGTGGCGCGCGAGGCGGCGGCGTGGTTCGCGGACGAGGAGAACCAGGCGCTCCTGGAACGGCTCTTGCCGCATCTTTCTATAGAGAAGGTCGAAGCGCCGAGCGGCCGCGCGCCGTTGTCGGGCCGTTCCGTCGTCGTGACCGGCACGCTGCCTGCGCTCTCTCGCGAGGAAGCCGAGAGCCGCGTGCGCGCGGCCGGCGGCACGCCGAGCGGGTCCGTTTCGAAGAAGACCGCCTTCGTAGTGGCAGGGGAGAATGCCGGTTCCAAGCTCGCCAAGGCGGAGCAGCTCGGCGTCGAGGTCATCGACGAGGCCGAGTTCATACGCCGCAGCGAGGTGTGATACAGTGCTCGTATGATTTCTTCCGCTGTCCCCATGGATAAGATGGATGAGGCGCCGGCAGCGACGGTCGAACGCCTTGCCGCGCTCGCGCGCATCGCCATTCCTGATGGCCGGAAGGAAGCGCTCGCGGCTGAGTTCGGGAGCATCCTCGCCTACATCGGCCAGCTCGACGAGCTCTCGCTCTCGGTCGGGAAGGCGCCTGAGCTGCCGCCTCTGCATAACGCGCTGCGCGACGATGCGGAGCCGTACGCGCCGGGTACGTGGACCGAAGGCATCGTCGACGCCTTCCCCGCGAAGGCCGGCGACGCGCTTTCCGTAAAGAAGATACTGTCGCATGACTGACGCGCCCCTGAACGAGCGTTCCTTGACCGACGCCGCGCGCGCCCTGCGCGCGAAAGAGTGCACGGTGCAGGAACTGTGGGATGCGTGCGCAGCCGCTGCGCGGCTGCGCAATCCTGAGCTGAACGCTTACCTCGAGCTCTTCGATGCCGACCCTGCTGCCATCGCCGCCGCGCAGGCACGCATCGATGCGGAGGCAGTGGGCGGAGAGAAGGCTCCGGCGCTCTGCGGCATCCCGCTGGCTATCAAGGACAACATCCTCATCAAGGGCCGTATCGCGAGCGCTGCTTCCAAGATGCTCGCGAACTATGAAGCCGCCTATGACGCGACCGTCATACAGAAACTGAAGGAGGCCGGCGCGCTCTTCCTCGGCCGGGCGAATATGGACGAATTCGCCATGGGCAGCTCGACAGAGCATTCGGCCTTCGGGCCGAGCCGCAACCCGCACGATTTGTCGCGCGTACCGGGCGGCTCTTCCGGAGGCTCTGCGGCGGCAGTCGCCGGCCACCTCGCCGTCGCCGCGCTCGGTACCGACACCGGCGGCTCCATCCGCCAGCCGGCAGCGCATACCGGGCTCGTGGGCCTCAAGCCCACCTATGGCGCCGTCTCGCGTTCCGGCGCGATCGCGCTGGGCTCCTCGCTCGACCAGATCGGCCCGCTCGCCAAGACCGTCGCTGACGCGAAAGCGCTTTTTGAAGCCATCCAGGGTCAGGACCCGATGGATTCGACTACCAATCCGCCCGGCCTATTCCCCGAGCGCGCGCACGCAGAGACGCTGCGCATCGGCGTGCCGCGCGATTTCATACAGGACGTGAGCGCGGAGGTGAAGGCGGCATTCGAGCAGGCGCTCGCGGCGCTCGAGGAGGCCGGCCATACGCTCGTCGACGTGGAGCTCCCGCTCAGCAAATACGCCTTGCCGGCGTACTACGTCATCATGCCGGCGGAAGCCTCCACGAATCTCTCCCGCTACGACGGCATGCGCTACGGACTCGCGGAGCGCGGCGATACGCTTCTCGACGATTACGTGCTGACCAAGACCGAAGGCTTCGGGCCCGAGACGCAGCGCCGCATTCTGCTCGGTACCTTCGTCCTCTCTTCCGGCTACATCGACGCCTACTACCGCAAGGCGCAGGCAGCACGTGCCGTGCTGCGCGATGAGTACGCGAAGGCGTTCGAGGCCTGCGACGTCGTCGCCTTCCCGACCACGCCCGACCCCGCCTTCAGATTCGGCGAAAAGAGCAGCGATCCTGTTTCTATGTACCTCGAGGACATTTTCACGGTAACCGCGAACCTTACCGGCATGCCCGCCATCTCCGTCCCTATGGGCAGCGTCGAGAAGGAAGGCGCGCAGCTTCCGGTCGGCATCCATTTCACGGCGCCGCACGGCGATGAGGCGGCACTGTTCAAAATCGGCGCAGCCGTGACCGGCGAGACGCTATACTAGAGGTAATGCAAAGCGAGGGCCCGCCCGTCCACTTCCTGAACGTCGAGTACTTCTTCCGGCTCCTGTATAACCTGCTGCACGGCACCGGCGCAGCGGATGTCTCCGCGAACGGGCTCCTCGTCTTCATGAGCCACCTCTGGCTGGCGCTCACGCTGTTCGCGTACCTGTTCTCGCTCGCCGCCATCGGCGTCTTCACCTACGCGACCATCCGCTACTACCAGGTGCGGCGCGAGGAGGAACCGCGCTACGCGACCCGCACGTTCGAGGAAGAGGACCGCCGCGTCGACCACGCGCGCTGGGCGTACATCATGCAGCTCGTCGAGACGGGGCAGGAGAGCGATTGGCGCAACGCCATCATCGAGGCGGACATCATGCTCGACGAAGTGCTGACCCAGCTGGGCTACCAGGGCGATTCTGTAGGCGAGAAGCTGCGCGCGGTGAATTCCGCGCACTTCCAGACGCTCAACAACGCGTGGGAGGCGCACAAGGTGCGCAACGAGATAGCGCACCAGGGTTCCGCCTACCAGCTGACCGAGCGCCTCGCGCACCGCACCATCGCCAACTACGAGGCTGTCTTCCGCGAGCACGGGGAGATCTAGGGTTGCGGTCGCCGCAAAATGGCGTATACTATGAACATAGCGGGGTAGAGGAGAGGTACCTCGGGAGGCTCATAACCTCCAGACGCCGGTTCGATTCCGGCCCCCGCAACACGAATGAACGAAGAAAGCCGCCCGAGGGCGGCTTTCTTCGTGGTAGCCCGGTGAACGGCATCGAAGCCGCTATGCCGCCTCCTCGTTCACGCCGGTCGTGAGGAGGCCGCCTTCCGCGACTCCTGTGAGCGTCTTGTCAGCATTCTCTTCCTGCGCGAGCGTCTCCTCGAGCGCCGGCACCGACTCATCGTCGCCGACGGCCTTCGCCCAGGCGATGAGGGTGCCATATCGCGAGATCTCGATATGCTCGACCACCTGCGCGTCGGCGATGATGGCCGCGTCGCGCGTCATGGGGTCCGTGATGGCCTGCATGGCCTTCTCGGATTCCGCGAGGAGCGCTTTGAAGGCGGCATCCTCCTCGCCGCTCGCATCGCCGTGGCGGAGAAGTATCTCCATGAGCCGGTCGCGCTGGCCCTCCGTTTCCTCAAGGTGCTGCTCAAGGCCTTCCCGCAGGCCCTCGTCCGTCGCGTTCGCGATCATGGACGGAAGGGCGGCGATAATCTGCTCCTCGACGTTCAGCATCTTCCTCAATTTCATCTTGTATACCTGTTGCAAATCGTTCATACGTGTATAGGTTAGCGCTGCTAATGCTCAGCACTAGCAGTACAGCACGGCGTCCCTAAAGGACTGCTGAAGGTGGCGTGGCGATGCGTGCATCTGAAAAAATGCCCGACCTGCATGCAGGTCGGGCATTACTGTCTTGCACGTTCGCGCCCGCTACCGCACCACGTACGCCTTCGTGTCGGCGACCTCGCGCGGAGAGAGCAGGAACTGGTACACGTCCAGGCCGCCGTAGCGGAATGCCGCTTCGCACGAGGCAAGATAGAAGAGCCAGCCTCGGTAGAAGGTGCCGTTCCAGCGCGGCCCGTACTCGAGGGCGAGATGGCGCCACGCTTTCAGGAAGTTCTCCCGCCAGGCCGCCAGCGTGCGCGCGTAGTGCTCGCCGCCGAAGGCGTGGAAGTCGACCTCATGGAAGAGCAGCGTCGGCGTCGCGAACGCGCGCTCGGTCTCTGCCCGCGACGGAATGTATCCGCCGGGGAAGATCCACTTGTTGATCCACGGATCGAACCCGCCGCTCTGCGGCTTCCCGATCGCGTGGAGCAGGAACAGGCCGTCGGCCTTGAGCATGCGCGCCGCGACTTCCATGAACGTGCGGAAGTTCTGCGGCCCGACATGCTCGAACATGCCGATGGAGACGACGCGGTCGAACCAGTGGGCATCGAACACCTTCGGGAGGTCCCGGTAGTCCATCTTCTGGATGGTTACCGGAAGGCCGGCGCATTCTTCGCGCGCGACCTTCATCTGGCTCTCGGAGAGCGTGATGCCCACCACCTTCACGCCGCGTTCGGCGCAGTACTTGGCGAAGGTGCCGAAGCCGCAGCCGATGTCCAGCAGCCGCATGCCAGGCGTGAGCCGGAGCTTGCGGAAGACGAGGTCGAACTTGGCGTATTCCGCTTCGTCGAGCGACGCCGCCCCGTTCCAGTACGCGCAGCTGTAAGCGAGCGACGGCCCCAGCATGAGGCTGTACAGGCGCTCGCCCAGGTCGTAGTGCTCGCGGGCGACCCGCACCGAGCGGCGTACGCTCTGCGGATTCGCGAGCTTCCAGCTCGCGCGCAGCGCGCGCGTGAGGACGCTGCTGAAGCGCTGCGGGAGGTCGTGCCGAAAGGCATACGAGAGCAGCGCAGGAAGGTCGGGCGCATCCCACTTTCCGGCCATGTACGCGTCGCCGATGGCGACCGTGCCTTCAAGAGGGAGACGCAGCAGGAAGCCGGGGGTATGGATGGCGAATGCCGGTACCGGCTCGCCGTTCCCGGCCTTCTGCAGCTGCGCTCGCAGCGAACGTTCGAGGTATCCTGCCATGAGGATGCTCCTTTCGTGTATGAGAGTGAACGAGGGTCTGTGTTTTCTGTACCATCAAACACGCTCAATGTCAAAGCGGTCAGCGCCGCAGGAGCGCGGCGAGCACGACGGCATTGTTATGCTCTTCGTCCTTCGCGCCGTATATGAGGGTTACCGTACGGCCCTTCGTGCGCTTCTTGAGCGCGGCGAGCGCCTCTTTGTTCGCGCGCAGCTCGGCGGTGTAGCGCTTCTTGAACTCGGGCCACTTCTTCGGGTCATGGCCGAACCAGCGCCGCAGCTCGGAAGTGGGCGCGAGATCCTTCTCCCAGCTGTCGAGCTCGAGGTCTTCCTTCGAGACGCCGCGCGGCCAGAGCCGATCGACGAGGATGCGGAGGCCGTCGCCCTTCTTAGGTTCTTCGTATGCGCGTTTCAGCTTGATCATATGCTCTCATGATACCGCATACGGGATAGAAAAATGCCGCAGGTCCGGAGGACCTGCGGCATCGCAAGGGTAAGAACGTATCGGGCCGTATCTTAGATTATTTCTGCGTCAGGACCGCGAGGCCGGTAACCCGGCTCGTGCTGTAGAGGTCGGACAGGGTGCCGACCTTGCCGCCGTCCGGATCCGCGATGAGCAGCGAGTCGCCGATGGTCTTCACGACCGCGACCCAGTGCTTCGTGCCGTGCGAGGTGGCGACCTCGATCAGCACGCGGCTGCCGGCGGCGATGCTATCGCGCGCCGTCTTGAGCGCCGCTTCGCCCGAAAGGCGCAGGCGCTCGGCGGACAAGCCGGGAATGGCCTTCCCGATGTCCCAGAACAGCCTGCCGCGCGCATCGAAGAGCCGGTTATCCCTGAGCAGGTCAAGGAAGTCCAGCACGTCGAAGCGGTATCCCAGCTCCACCACGGAGGTGAAGAGGGACATGAAAAGACAGCCTGCCTTGCCGATGGTTACTCCATAGGCGAGCAGCTTGTTCTTCCAGCGCGGGTCGCCTTGCGAGAGCGACGCCTGGGGAACCTGTGCGACCGGCTTCGGCGGCACGGGTTCAGACGCCTGCGGCGCAGGCGCCGCGCGCACCACAACGGGTGCCGGCACCGCTTCTTCCGGCTCGATGGCCGTGGATTCTGCGGGCGGATGCTGCACGACGACGGGGCGTTCCTGCGGCGCAGCATGCGCTGCGCCGCCGAAACACATCGCGGCGAACAGTGCACCCGCACCAAGGACAAGAACACGCATTATTGAAATCTCCTCTGATGAACGATGAAAACCCTCTTATATTCATATAGCACATGCAGTGAAAATTGTCAAATCCGCCTCGAAGGCCCGCATATGCTTCATGAAGACGGCCTTCCGGTGCTATCTTTAGTAGGAGCGGAACCCCCGTATCCAGCACCGATATGCGCACCCTTATCATCGAAGACGACCAGGAGATAGCCGGCTTTCTTGACGCGCATCTGCCGGCGCACGGGTTCGCCTGCGATCTTGCGGATACAGGAGAGGAGGGTACACGGCTTTCCCGGCTCCACAGCTACGACCTCGTCATTCTAGACCTGAACCTTCCCGATATGAACGGAGAAGAGGTGATACGGCATATCCGCGAGGAATCGCCGACCGTTCCGGTGCTCATGCTCACGGTCGTCGGCGATCCGGCGATGAAGGTGCGCCTTCTTTCGGCGGGCGCGGACGATTATCTCGAGAAGCCGTTCTCATTCGAGGAGCTGGTCGCCCGCATGCGCGCGCTCCTGCGCCGCTCGCACGAGGTCATCCCCGACCTGCTCTACGTCGGCGACCTGAAGGTGGACGCGCAGCAGCGGCTGGCGTGGTACCGTTCGCGGCTGCTGCCTCTCACCCGGAAGGAATTCGCGCTCCTGGAATACCTGGTGCGCCGCCACGGTTCGGTGATTCCCAAAGAAGAGCTCATCGAGCATGTCTGGAACGCGAAGGCGGACCTGTTCTCGAACGCGGTCGAGACGCATCTTGCAAACGTGCGCAAGAAGATAGGGAAGGGGCAGCTGATACGGACGGTGCACGGGAGGGGATATGTGATCGGCGAGGAGTGAACGCCGGTATACTTACGTAAGGTCGATGCGTTACAAGGCAATTTATTTCATCGCGCTATGAAAGAAGCCATAGCTGCATTCCTGAGCAGCAAGACCGTGCGGAGCAATGCCGCGCTCACCGCTCTTCTGGTGTCGGCCGTGCAGGTCGGCAGCCCATGGAGCGGATAGTTCAGGATTCAAATTTAGAGGCGCGCCGATGCCCGTACTTATCTCATGAACCTGCTCTCCGCGCTTCCTGACCTCTTTACGGCCGCGACGGCGCCGAAGTCTCGCGATGAGGATACGGCGCGTCGGGAGTTCATCCTCAACGTCCTGCTCCTGAGCCTGCTGGCGCTGTTCGGCATCGGCGTGCTCATCGATGGCGTGCACCGTATCCTTTCTGATCCGCTCGCGCATGAAGCGGAATCGCTTTCTGAGCTGACGCTCTATCTCGTTTTCATATTCTTCGCCGGCCTGTACGCGCTCTCGCGGAACCGGATGGTGCGTCTTCCGTCCTATCTTCTCGTCGGCGCGTTCTTTCTCCTCACGGCATACATGGGCTTCCGCTGGGGCGTCGACGTTCCGGCGGAGATCGTCTTCTACCCGCTCGTCATCGTGATGGCAGGCATACTCCTGAGCACGCGCATGGCGTTCCTAGGCACCGCTCTCATCGCCGTCGTCATGTGCGCGACCGCATACGCGCAGCAGCGGGGCCTCATCGCGACCGATACGTACTGGCGCTCAGACATATGGAGCTGGGGCGACGTGATCATGATCGCTCTCATCTATGCGATCGTGGCGACGGTCGCCTGGCTCGGCAACCGCGAGATAGGGAAATCGCTCGATCGTGCACGGCGTTCGGAAGCGGCCCTGAAGGAAGAGCGCGACCTGCTCGAAGTGCGGGTAGAGGAGCGCACCCTCGAGCTGCGCCAGGCGCAGCTCGAACGGATGAGCGAGGCGTACCGCTTCGTGGAATTCGGCCGGCTCGCCAGCGGCGTCTTCCATGACCTCATGAACCCGCTCGCCGCGCTCTCGCTCAATATCGGACGCATCGCGGACGCGCCGTCGTCGCGGACGGCGCTGGCCGAGGACGTGCGGCGCGCGAAGCGCGCCGCAGCGCATATGCAGTCCCTGCTCGATTCCATGCGCAAGCACCTGGCGCGCGAGGGTACCCAGGAGCTCTTTTCCTTGCGCCATATGCTCGAAGAGGCGACCGGCGTGCTCTCCTCGTATGCCCGGCAGCGCGGCGTGCGGCTCCGCCTTTTTGCGTCGGAAGACGCGCAGCTGTACGGCGACCCTGTATCCCTCACCCAGGCGCTCACGAACCTGCTCAGCAATGCTATTCAGTCGTACCCGCCGCCGCAGGACGCCGCGCCTTCAGCGCCGCGCGAAGTCGCCGTTACGCTCGTTCTCGAGCCGGATGCCGCGATGGTCAGTATCCGCGACCAGGGGCGCGGCATCGATACGGACGCGCTCCCGCGCATCTTCGAACCGTTCTTCACGACGAAAGGGAACGAGGAAGGGCTCGGTCTCGGCCTCCCGCTCGCCAAGCGCATCGTCGAGAAGGGCTTCGGCGGCTCGCTCGCTGTAGACAGCACCGCAGGGGAGGGGTCGCTATTCACGCTATACTTACCTATACGAGAACCGTGAGTTCCGCCGCGCGTGCGCGCTCGGCATACGCTTTCCCATGCGGACTCCCTCACTCCCTCCGTTCCTCGCCGATATCCTCGCGTCCCTCGCGCGCGGCCCGCATGCTGATGCCGACGGCGCGGCGCTGGCCCGCATCCTCGCCGGTCTTGCCGCGCACGAGACAGAGGAAGGCGGCCCGTATGCGGCAACCGTAGGCGGCACGCGCGCGGATGTCGATACCGGAATCAATCTTGCCGTCGCGGTCTTCCTGAGACGCCACGATGTGCGCCTTCCGAAGCTGGACGCATTCCTCGCAGAGCGCCTCCCCGTGTCAGGGGCCGTATCATCGCCGTTCATAGGCGCGCGGATGTTCCAAGAACTGCTGCGCGCGTACCGGGCGAGCGACGGCGCAGTAGCAGCAGGACCTGACGCAGACGAGCGGGTTACTTCCGAGGAAGAACGGCTCTTCAGGGAGCTGTTCCGCGCTGCCGACGAACGGCTCGAAGGCCTCTCGCCGGCATTCGCCGAGAATGCGCGCGCCGTGATACGCCGTACGATACGCGGGAATCCTGACAAGCAGATGTCGCTCATGCCGCTCTATATGCGTCAGGCGCTCGGAAACGTCGGTCAGCGGTTCGGCGATCGGCGCATCGCTGAGCTCGGCCTGGCGAACGTCTTCTTCTGGACTGCCTTCATCGTCTACGACGATTTCTGGGACGAGGACGAAGCCGCCGAACCGCGGCTCCTGCCGGTCGCGAACCTCTTCGCCCGGCACTACGTGGCCTTCTTCGAGCATGCCGCGCCCGAAGCTTCCGGTTTTCCCGCGTTCTTTCATGGCCTCATGGACCAGTTGGACGCGGCGAACGAGTGGGAGATGCGCGCCTGCCGTCTCAAACGCAGCGGCTCCCGTCTTCAGGTTCCCGAAGAGCTGCCCGCATACGGGGAATACGACATAAAGTTCTTTCCTGCAGCCGGCCATGTGCTCGGCCCCGTAGCTATGCTGCTCGAGCTCGGCTACGCGCTCGAAGGCCCTGAAGTCGCGGGCCTCATCCGCTACTTCGCGCACTATCTCGTGGCCATGCAGCTCAACGACGACGCGCACGACTGGAAGGAAGACCTCGCGCGCGGCCATATATCGACCGTCGTCGCGAAGCTGCTCTCGGTATGGAAGGATTCCCATCCGGAACGGAAGGCTATCGACCTGAAAAAGGACATGCCGGAGCTCGAGCGGCTCTTCTGGTTCGAGACGCTCGCGCCCATCTGCGAGTCGGTGCTCGCGCATGCCCGGCAGTCGCGGGCGGCGCTGCGCGCGCTCTCCTTCGTCGAGGATCCTGCTCCGCTCGAGCGATTCGTCGCGCGGAACGAGCGGGTCGCCCAGGAAGCCCTCGCCGAACAGCGCAAAAGCGTCGATTTCCTGCGGGAAATCGCCTGAACGTTATCAACAGGTCCCGGCTGATTATGAAGATTTCTTGAGGATTTCTTTATATCTCGTTCAGTACTCTTATATATAAAGGAACGACCCTCCGCGGCCGGCCCTCCACCCTATGAGTTCTCCCCACCTTATCGAATACCGATGCCCCTGCGGGAAGCTCCTTTTCAAAGGACTGCTGTTTTCGAGCGTCGTCGAAGTGAAGTGCCGTCGGTGCGGCTCGTTCTCGATGTGGACGCCGGGCGAGCGGACGCCCTGGGCGATGATCGAGTGCGACGCGTCCGGCTGCGTGGTACGCGCGTACGGGGATGTGCTTCAGGTTTTCGGCCGCTCAGAAGAGGAACTGCTCGGACAGGATGCGACGTCTGTGCTGTCGCTGCCGTCGAAGAAGGCCGATGCGGAAGAAGGGACTGCCGCTCCGCGTACCGGCGCTAGGGAGGCGTACGAGCTGTATTCGTCGACGCTCACGCTCGCAGACGGCAAGCCGCGCGCCATCCGCAGCTGCATCCTTTCCCGTATGAACGAAGGGAAATTCGACGGCTACCGCATCTATTCCATGCCGGCAGAGGGGAAATGACCGGACGCATGTGTCCGGAATGAAGCTTGTAGGTACGGGCTCATAAAATAAATATAAAGAAAAGTTAAAGAAGACGTGAACACGAGATGTTGACAGCTTGAACTCGAGGAGTAGAGTCAAAACTAGTTATTCGGGGCAAGGAACACGATTCCTGATATACGTTCGTACCTTAATGAATCGAAGGTTCTTAACTATATTTGACTCATGAAACACACTCTTACCAAGCTTGCCAGCTCGGCCGTGGCTCTTGCCATGATCGCGAGCATGGCTCCGACGGGCGTTCTCGCTATCGAGGACGATCCTAACGTTCAGCTTTCTGCACCGAGCGCGGCTTCGGTGGATGTCTCGGCACTTCTTGACGAAGACGCGACGACCGGTGCGGCAATTGATAATGATGCAGTAGCCGCTGCGATTGCTTCAATCTCACCTATAGGCGTTACTCTTGCGAATAACGGCGCAGGCACCACGACCGACTACGCTGCCGTGCGTACTGATGCAACGTCAGTAACGCCGTCAGGGCATGTGCAGCTGTGGGCGCAGGATACGAATGGCGATTGGTTCGATGTTGCGAAGTCTGGGTGGGGTCCGAGTACCGGATTTCCGCTTCCATACGGTGCTTCGAACGGTCCGACTGACATATATCCTGTCTCAGATCAGGCAGGCGAGTATACGCTCACTACGAATCTCGTAGATGTGAGCGACGCCACGGTAATCACATCTGTTACCACCACCCTAACAGTGAACGAACCCACTCCGGCAGCACCGATAGTGATACATAACGTATCAGAGCTCCAGGACGCGATTCGAAACCAGCAGGCTGGCCAGACCTGGACCATTGAGGCTGGCGATTACGCGCTTGACCGCATGGATGACGTTACTGCCGGCAACGAGACGGGGTGGTATTTCCCGATTACGAAGGATGACCTGACTATCCAGGGAGAAGGGAATCCGGTCATATACGGTCACGAGTACTCCGCTAACGGTGAATGGAGCAGTCAGGACCTTATCGCAGTCTTCGGCGATAACGTGACCATAAAAGGCCTCACGCTCATGTCTAAGGTAGAAGGCAACAAGACCCTGGAAGTCATAGGTTCTGACGCGACTATCGAAGATATGACGATCGAACCGAACACCAAGGTCGGTGATGACATATACGACAATATGTCGAGTAAACCTGACGACGAGCAGTTCTCGAAGGAGTGGGGCGGTTCGCTCTACTTCAACGGGGCAGGCAATCACACGGTGCGCAACGTAACTATCAAGAATGCAGGAATCTCATTCCGCTATTCTCCGGATGGTACGCACATCACCTTCGACAATGTGAATATCGTCAACGCGACGGCGATTGATGCTATCAATAGCTATCGCTACAGCTCTGGCTTCAATACATCCGGTTCAGATATTACGGGCACTCCGACAGTAACCTACGAAGTCAGTGATGCTCTCGGAAATCTTGATTCTGTACTGCGTACTGCGCAGGATGGCGATACTATTTCGTTCGAATCAGATATTACCGCGACGACGAGCGTCCTGCTGACAAAGGCGGTAACGATCGAAGGCAACGGCCACACGCTCACGCTCGAGAGCCCTGATACGACCGGCGGAAGCACCTCGCTCGGGTTCGGCGTACAGGCTGACGCGACGGTCAAGGATCTTGCGATCACCACGTCTGCTCTCGCCGATAACCTTGTCGAGGTAGCCAATCCTTCAGGAACGGCTACCTTCGAGAATGTCTCGGTCACGAACAGCAAGAAGGCGGGCATCACCGTACTCGACGGAAAGCTCGTGCTCGAAGGAGACATCGCCCTGAACGGCAACACGTGGGGAGGCGTCGAGGTAAAGAACGTCTCAGGCGCGAACGTCGAGTTCGCCGACGGCGCGACGCTCTCGTTCTCTCCGTCTTCAGACCCGGCGTTCCTCACTACGCCGGTAGCATGGGTGGATGCGGACGTAACCGCTAACGCTGACGACTTCGTCACGGATAGCGCCGACCTCCTCTCTGACCCGGTCCTTACGGGAACGCAGGTCTGGTGGAATCTCGCTCCGGCACCGTCGGATGACGACGACGATGACGACAGCGGCTCTTCCCGCCGCCACGGCTCCTCCGGTCAGTCGGCTCCGGTTCCG
The DNA here is from genome assembly GCA_964651935.1 of uncultured Candidatus Saccharibacteria bacterium. Classification (GTDB taxonomy): domain Bacteria; phylum Patescibacteriota; class Minisyncoccia; order Phycocordibacterales; family Phycocordibacteraceae; genus C7867-001. Next base: position 24,180 of record CAZYZM010000001.1, on the reverse strand, counting down.
ACGGTAACGACCGCGGTTACGACGCCGACTGCCGGCACGACCGTGGGCCAGGTCCTCGGTGCCGCGACCTTCAACTTCACGCGCGACCTCTACTTCGGTGTCGTCGGCGATGACGTGAAGGAGCTTCAGACCGAGCTCATCGCGGCAGGATACAGCATCCCTGACGGCCCGACGACCTACTTCGGCCCGCAGACGCGCGCCGCGGTCTCGGCATGGCAGGCATCCAACGGCGTGATGCCGACGGCCGGCTACTTCGGCCCGCTCAGCCGCGCGAAGTATCTCGCCAACGGCGGCTTCGGCCAGCCGGTCGCGGTTCCGCAGACGCCGGTATCAACTACCACGACGTCTACGACCACGACGACCGAATCCCTCTAGCCCATAGGCGGGGAAACGGACCGGCAGCAAGCCCGCGCACCGCGCGGGCTTGCTGTTTTATAAAAGCGTTGTATTCTGAACCCAATGGCATCCCGCTCGCCGCTCAAGGACTTCTTCGTGCCGCACACGGGGAATGGCTACCATCCGAAGCTCTTCAAGCGCACGGCGGTAACAGCCCTCCTGGCGGCCGTCCTCATATTCGAGGGCGCCTACATCCTGGACACGAAGATCGCCCAGGACCATCAGTCCTTCCTCGCGTCCGTCCTTCCGGCGACGCTCCTGGGCCTTACGAACGCCGACCGGCACGCGCAGGGCGTGGCACCCCTGGCGAACGACCCGCTGCTTGCGAAGGCCGCGCAGCTCAAGGCTGACGACATGGCGGCGAAGGGATACTTCGCGCATACGAGCCCCGAAGGGAAGACGCCGTGGTACTGGCTCGACCAGGTCGGCTACGACTACACTTATGCCGGCGAGAACCTCGCCGTGAACTTCGACGATTCCACGGCGGTGGAAGAGGCGTGGATGAACTCGCCTACGCACCGCGCCAACATCGTGAAGCCGCAGTACACGCGGGTGGGGTACGCGGTCGCGAAAGGCATCTATGAAGGGAAGGAGACGACCTTCGTGGTGCAGGAATTCGCGACGACGCCCGCGGACGAGACAGTAACGAAGGAAGAGAAGCCGGACGGCCCGATAACCGCAGCGGTGAAGGATGTGCTGCCGGGCGGAGAGGATGCAGAGACCTCGCAGAGCGAAGCGCCTGCGCCGGAACAGGCGGGAGCTGCGGCGACGGATGCAGAAGATGCGGTAGGCGGTATCGCGAGCGAGGCAGAGGCAGGTACGACGACGGTGCTCGGCGTACAGAACGGCGAGACGTACGCGGGCGAGTCGCCCACCCTGCAGTTCCTCGCGCAGCTCGCCGCCTCGCCGCTGAACACCAGCATCTATGCGCTCGGCGGACTTGCCGCGCTCCTGCTGCTCTGCCTCCTGTTCGCGCTCCTCGCGCATGCGCGCGTGCGGTACCTTGAAGTGCTTTCCGGCGGCCTCGTCGTCATCGTCTTCGCGCTTAGCGTGCTGGCATACAACGCGACGCATACGCTCGAGCCCGTCGTGCCCCAGAGCGCCGCAGCCATAGAGGCGGTACGTTAAGGTCATCCGGTACCGGCAGCGACCTGCGCGCACGCGCGGCTGCTGCTATACTTTTTCCAGTGGACACCACCGGCATCAGCACGCAGGCCGCGCAGGAATACCACGCCGCCCACGGATACAACGAGATCGATGAGCACCGGCAGACGCTCGCCGAGAAGATACTCAGGAAGAGCGTATCGCCCATAACGGGCATGCTGCTCTTGGCGGCCGTCCTCTCCTACGTGAGCGGAAAGGCCTTCGACGGCTCGTTCATCCTCTTCCTGCTCGTGCTCAATGTCGGCATCTCAGTCTGGCAGGAACGCAAGGCGGATACGGCGATACAAGAATTGAACGAGCATCTGGCAGCGTCCGTGAAGACGCTGCGCGACGGCGCGTGGAAGACGGTGCCTTCGCGCCTGCTGGCGCCCGGCGACGTCATCGAGCTGCGGTCGGGCAGCGTCATCCCCGCGGATGCAGAGGCGCTCGAGGCGAACAGCGCGAGCGCGAACGAGGCGGCGGTTACGGGAGAATCCTTGCCGAAGGAGAAGAAGGCAGGCGATACGCTCTATTCCGGTTCCTTCGTCGCGTCCGGCGTCATCACCGCGCGCGTGACGGCCGTAGGAAATCAGACATCCTTCGGCAAGACGCTCGCGAAAGCGGAGGTAGGCCCGCAGAGGAGCGCGCTCGAGCGCGACATCCTGCGCATCACGAAGTTCCTTTCCGTCATAAGCCTCTTCGCGGTCGGCATCCTCACCCTTACGCTCCTGCTCGGCCATGCGTCGTGGCTGGAAGTGCTGCGCCTGGACCTCTCGCTCGTCATCGCCGGTATCCCCATCTCGCTGCCGACGGTCATCTCGCTCATCATCGCCTTCGGCGTCATCGCGCTGGCGAAGAAGCAGGTCGTCGTTCGCCAGCTCTCCTCGCTCGAAGAGCTGGCGAATACCGACCTTCTGCTCACGGACAAGACCGGCACGCTCACGCAGAACCGCATCACGGTGAACGAGGTCGTTGCGTACGGCGCGGATGAGGCGCAGGTGCGCGCGCTCGGCGCCCTCGTGGCGCTGCAGGAGCCGGAGGAGGCGCTCAATGCGGCGGTCATGCACGGCGCGACGCCGGCGCAGCGCACGGCGGTGCGCTATGTTCCGGCGGATTCTTCCCGCAAGCGCGCGACGCTCACCGTCGCGCAGGACGGTACGGGCGAAGGCGGCACGCAGACGCTTTCGCTCGGCGCGCCGCAGGTCATCGCCGCCCTGTGCGACCTTCCGGACACGCTCGCCGCGCAGTTCGCGGCAGACGTGGACCGGCTCGCCGACGCAGGATACCGTGCGCTCGCGCTCGCCCGTGCCGACGGGAAGGACGAGGCGCGCATGACGCTGCTGGGCCTTTTCGCGCTCTCTGACGAGCTGCGTCCCGATGCGCAGGATGTCGTCTCGTTCCTCGGCGAGAACGGCATCGAGGTCGTGATGGTGACCGGCGATAACCGCGCTATCGCGCGCGAGATCGCGCAGAAGCTCTCCTTGCCGGGCAACAGGATCATCTCGCGCGACGAGCTCCTGAAGGAGGACTGGAACGCGGTCGGCGCGCGGACGTTCCGCGATGCGCAGGCCTTCGCCGAGATCCTTCCCGAAGACAAGCTCGCGCTCGTAGAGCGCGCCCGGAAGTTCTACGTCGTCGCCTCCAACGGCGACGGCATCAACGACCTTCCCGCAGTAAAAGCGGCGAATGTCGGGTTCGCGGTCTCTAACGCCGTCGACGCGCTCAAGGGCGCGGCCGACATCGTGCTCCTTTCTTCCGGCATCGGCGTCATCAAGGACGCCATCATCGAAGGGCGCAAGATATTCGAGCGCCTGTATTCATACTCCCTGTACCGTATTTCCGAGAGCTTCCGGCTCATCGTCACGATCGTCATCCTCGGCATCGTTACCGGCACGTATCCGCTCTCGCCGTTGCAGCTCATCCTGCTCGCGCTCCTCAACGACATTCCTATCATCTCGCTGGCTACCGACCGCGTGCGCATAGGGAACCGGCCTGCGAAGCTCGACGTGCGGAAGCAGTTCGAGCAGAGCCTCCTCTACGGATGCGTCGGCATCGCCAACAGCCTCATCATCTTTTTCATGGCGGTTCACTTCCTGCAGCTCTCGCTGCCGGTGATCGAGACGCTCTTCTTCCTCAAGCTCACGGTCTCGGGGCACCTGCTCATCTACGTCGCGCATACGAAGGAGCGCTGGTGGCGGTACCTCCCAAGCCGCACGGTCATCCTCGCCACGAGCTGCACGCAGGCGCTCGCGACCCTGCTCGCGCTTACCGGCTGGCTCATGCCCGCGCCGCTGCCGTGGGAGCTCGCGCTGTTCATCTGGATCTGGTGCATCGGCTTCATGATGGTCGCAGAGCTCGTGAAGGTTGCGCACATGCCGCACCGCGAGCCGCGCGCAGAGCGGTATACTTGAGAGGTATCCATAGCTAACCATCACGCATCATCATGAAGCACCGCAACGTACTCAGGGAGCTCGCGAAGATCGGCGTCGGCCTGTTCATCGCCGACCTCGTGAGCGTCCTCTGGTTCGGAAGCGCCGGATTCTTCCCCCTCACGATACTCGGGGTAACCTGGACCGCATCGGCGATACTGCCGATCGCCGCCTTCGACCTGGCGCTTATCATCCTTCTCTCGCACTACGCATGGCGCACGCGCGTGCCGGCTTCGCCGCGCGAGCGCACGCTCCTCTACGTCGTCGGGCTCGTCTTCCTCGTCGTGTGTCTCGTGCACCTGGCGCGCCTGGCCTTCGGCTGGACGATCATCCTCGAGAACGTCGAGGCGCCGCTCTGGCTCTCGTGGTTCGGCGCTATCGGCGCGGGCTACCTCTCGTACGCGAGCTTCCATTTCGGCGCGCGCGCGAAATAGCGGGGCGGGGCGCCGGAGGCGCCCCGCCTGAAGGGAAGTGCGGTATAGTGGAGGGGATGCGCGCACGGCTCATATCCTTCCTGTTCATAGGGTCGCTGCTCGCCTGCGCCGTTCCGGCGCAGGCGGCGCCGTCTTCGGACGTATCGCTCTCGCTCATCCGCGCGATACGCATCTCGACGAGCACGGTCTCGCTCTCCTTCACGACGGACATTCCCGCCGTCGGCATGCTCGACTATACGGCCGTCGACGGGTCGGAAATCACCCTTACGGATTCTGTCCCGCAGGTCGACCATCTCTTCACGGTCGACGAGCTCTCCTCCTCGCACGCCTACACTTTCATCCTGACCGCCCGCGCGGACGGCGCTCAGTCATATCATTATCTCGTTACGCTCTCGCCGGAAGGCATCGGCGCGCCGGGGCAGGGCATCATGCCTGCGGTGAGCGTCGCCACGGCCGGCGGCGACGTGGTCTCGGCCATTCCCGCCTCCTCGTCGACGCCGTCGGCTGCGCGCTCGCCGGTGCCGTGGTGGGCGTTCCTCTTCCTCATCGCGGTCGCCGGCATCGGCTGGGGCCTCACGCGGTTCCCGCTTCATCGGCCGTTCTGACGCCTCTGCTATCCTATGCGTATGAGACTTTTCACCGCCTCCTTCCTGCTCAGCGCGGCTCTCGTCGCAAGCCTCGCGGCAGGCGCGCCGCATGCCTTCGCCGCCGAGGAGGTCGCGCTCCCGCAGGCGGATACCGTCCACTTTTCTCATAACTGGTCAGGGTACGTCGCCGACGATACTGCATATGCGGGCGTGCGCGGCAGCTGGGTAGTGCCGGAAGCCTCGCCTGCGGACGACGACCTCTCGGCGAACGTCGTATGGATAGGGATCGGCGGCTCGCGGGCGAGCGACCTCATCCAGCTCGGCACCCAGGCGCTCTCGAGGAACGGCGCCACGACGTACCATGCCTGGTACGAGACGCTTCCCGATGCCGCACGCGAGCTGCCCGTCGCCGTCTCTCCGGGCGATGCCGTATCGGCGTCGCTGCAGGAAGAGCTGCCGAACCTCTGGCACCTCATATTCAGCAACGATACGACCGGCATCGAGTACGAGACCTATGTCTACTACGTCTCGAACAACGCATCGGCCGAATGGATCGTCGAACGGCCGTTCGCGATAACCGACCGCGATGAAGGGTACCTTCCGCTCAGCGATTTCGGCACGGTCAGCTTCACGGATGCTTCCGCGACGACAGCCGGCGGAGCTGTCATCCCGTTCTCGAAGCTCATCTCATCGCAGGCGGCGGAGCCGGTGCTGATGGACCGCTCGCACTCTTCCGTTCAGGCGACACCGAGCGCGCTCGACGGGGACGGCTTCGCGGTCAGCTATCTCGAGACGTCGGAAGGGAAGGAGTTCCTGCGCGACCTGAAGCGCCGCTACCGGGAAGCCGAGACACGGCCCGCGCCCGTGCGCGAACTGCCGGTGCAGACCATAACGCCGGCATCGGGGACGGTCATCATACGCGTCGTCTTCTAGCGCGGTAAGGCGTGCCGCTACGGTTCCGCTTTAACGCCTTTTTCAGCACGAAGCCCGTAGTATGGCCGATATCATGGACGTTCCTAAGAAAAAGCGCGGCTTCGCCGCGATGAGCACAGAGCTCCAGCGGCTCCTTTCCTCCAAAGGAGGGAAGAGCCAGGGCAAAGGGAACAATCCGGCGAACTTCGCGCACCATCCGTTGCGCGCGAGCATCGCCGGCGGAAAGGGAGGACGGTCGCGCAAGCTAGGGGACCCTGGCCTGTCCCGCACCTGACCGTACGCAAATTAGGAAAGAGCGCCCGGCGAAGCCGGGCGCTCTTCCTATATCTATCCCTGCACGCTCCCGAATGATGCGCCGCTACGGCGGCGATTCACCTTCAATTCAGCGCCTCGCGCCGATACTACCGTGGTGCTCGCAATCACCGGGCATACGTGCCTCGATCGCACGTGCATTAGCAGTTCTTTACCACTAACACACGCAACATGATAACAAGACTACTCGCAAAGGCCAGTTCAGTACTCGCGATAGCCGGCATGTTTGCCTTCGGCGCACCTGCAGCATTCGCAGGCACGGTGACGGTGACCAACAGCGGCAGCGCGAGCGTTACTAATTCAGTACACGTATCCGCGACGACGGGGGGCAACTCTTCCGAGGGCGGCTCCGGCAGCCGGGGCGCGCAGGGCGGCAGCGGTACGGTGAGCGGAAGCAACGGCAACGGAGGCTCCGCCACGGGCGGCGCAGGCGGCTGGGGAGGCTGGGGCGGCAACGGCGGCTCCATCTCGACCGGCGACGCCATCGCCGAGGCGTATATCGCGAACGACCTCAATACGACCTCCACGAACGTAGAGGATACGGTCGGCGGCGACTACGACGAGACCTTCGACTACGCGCACCATACCGGCGCATCGTCCTCGTCAGGAACGGATGAGGAGGCGAGCGCGAGCGACCACTCGAGCGGCTCCGAATCGACCACCAGCTCGCACTCGAACGAGAATGCGTCAAATACGTCGGACGATTCCTCGTCCCAGAGCAGTTCCGATGACTCGGACAGCAGCGACAGCTCGTCCAGCACGGACAGCGACGCTTCGAACGGGACCGATACGGACAACGCCGACAGCAGCGACTCGAGCTCGTCCACGTCGGATTCCTCGTCCCAGAGCTCGAGCTCTGCGGACAGTTCCTCGGCGGACAGCTACGACAACTCGGAGGGCAGCTTCCAGAACATGCTCGACGCCTGGTACCACGATACGGCGTTCCAGTCGTCCGACGAGCATTACAACACCGATATCCACTACACCCGCACGTATACCGGCGGCAATGACGTGACGGTCTCGAATACGGGTTCCTCGGATGCGGCCAACGGCATCACGGTCGACGCGTTAACGGGCGATAACCACTCGACGGGCGGGACCGGCGCAGGCGGTTCCGTGGGCGGCTCCGCCGTAGTTTCGGGTTCCGGCAGCACCACTGGGAACGGTTCGGGTTCCTCCACGGGCGGTGCCGGAGGCGATGGCGGCAATGGCGGCGCAGGCGGCACGATCACTACCGGGGGCTCGCTCACGCACGCTGAGTTCGTGACGGTTTCCGGCCACACCATGACGCATATCACGCGCACGGCAGACAACGGCAGCATGTAGCCGATTATCCGAAGACAGGAGCATTCCTGCCTTCGGTCGCGCGTTCGTCCGGCAGACTGACGAATGCGCGCCCGAAGACAGAACTCTCCGCCCTAATCACCCACGCCTATGCACCCCTCCCTGAAGAATATATTCGCCGTCGCGCTCGCAGGCGTGCTCGTCCTGGAGCCTCTGGCGCTGTCCGGCGCTCGCGTCGCGTATGCCGAAGAGCCTGAAGCGGCTGTATCCGCAGCGTCGAGCACGCCTGCCGCGGAAGGCACTGATAACGAAGATATCGCTGTGGCGAGCAGCACGCCTGCAGATGCGGCCGCATCGTCTACCCCGGACCTTCCCGATATCGAGCTCACCGGCACCACGACGCAGGCCGCGACCAGCACGGCCGCTGCAGAAGACGCGCCGACTTCCGACACCGCATCATCCACTCCCGACACGCCGCTTCCGCCTGCCGCTCCTGACGAGCCTGCAGCAGCGTCTTCCACGCAGGCGACCTCGACGAGTGAGACCGCGACCAGCAGCGGCCCGGTCATCGAATCCGGCACAGCGGTCGCGCTCGCCAACATCCTCAACATCGTGAATACCAATCTCGTGAACTCGAGCGGCAATGCGCTCATGCTCAACTATGTCGATCCGGTAACGGGCACGATCGACCTCCGCGCGCTGGGCAGCGCGTCCTCTACGGGCGCCGCATGCGCGCTCTTCGCCTGCGCAGGAACGGACGGCGTATCGGTGAATCTCGAGGGCGAAGGGGACATACACAATGCCGTCGTGCTGAACGCGACCTCGGGCGGAAACCTCATAGAGAACGCCGGCGATGCGGTCATCGCCACGGGCGACGCGTACGCGGGCCTCAACCTCATCAACCTGGCGAATACGAATATCGTCGACTCCGACTACCTCCTCGTCACCATGAACGCCTTCCAGGGCGTGGACGGCGACATCGTCTTCCCGAGCCTGAGCAACTTCCTTTCTTCCTTGGCGAACAATCTCGCGCCCGGCGTCTTTACGAGCGCCGGCAGCGCGGATATCCAGAACGACGTGAACGCGGATGCCGAATCGGGCGGGAACGAGGTGAGCGGCACCGCTTCCAGCACCGTACAGACCGGCGAGAGCGCGTCGCGCGGCAGCGTCTTCAATCAGATAAATACCGACATGCTGGGCGGCTCGACAGTATCCATCCTCTTTCGCGTGCAGGGCGACTGGGCCGGAGAGGTGTTCGGCGCGCCCGAAGGCCTCCAATGGACGCACGGGCCGGACGGCACCATCGCGCTCTTCGATGCCGGCGGGTCGGGAAGCGGCACGCAGTCCATGACGCAGGTGAGCGCATCCTCGACGGCGAACATCGACAACCAGGTAGACGTCCTCGCGCTGACCGGACAGAACAAGGTCGATGCCGCGCATTCCACGCTCATAACCACGGGCGACGCGCTCGCGAGCGCGAACGTGATGAACATCGCGAACACCAACGTCGTCGGCAAGAACTGGATCATGGCGATCATCAACATATTCGGCGACTTCACCGGAAACATCGCCTTCGGCCGGCCGGACCTCTGGGTAGGAGAGCAGGTCTCCGTGCCGAGCGACGTCGGCGACGGGGATACCGTTACCTATACGTACACCGTCATAAATAACGGGGATTCTCCTGCCACGGACGTAACGCTCATCGACGACTATGACCAGGACCATATCCGGGTCGGGGACTCCTCATCGGCGCATGCCGCCGATTCAGACGGGAACACCGTGTGGGAGCTCGGCACGATACCGCCCGGCGGCGCGGTAGAGGTTTCCTACGAAGGCACCGTCTTTGACGCGCCGCCGGGTACGGACATCACGAATACGGTCACGGTTACCGAGCATGAGACCGACGCGAACGATGACGACAATACCGATACCGCGACCGTCTCCGTGCCGCATCCGCAATCGCACCATCATGACGATGAGGACGACGGTGAAGACACGGCGCCCGGCGACGATGACGGCAATGGCGCGGCGGCCTTCGCGTATCTCTCGGTCGAACGCGCAGCCGAAACCGTTACTTCGGACGGCAGCGCGCCCGTCCACCAGGGCCTCACGATAGTCAACGACTACGGCACTGCGTCGGTTCCGATCGTCGTCCATGACGTCCTTTCCGCTCCTGACGGGACGCTCGCGCATGAAGAGGTATGGGATGTCGGCAGCATCTCCTCCGGAGAGGGCGTGGCGCTGGCATACGACCTGTCGTTCGGCGCGGACGCGCCGCACGGCACCTATATGCTCTCTACGGTCGTATATGACGAAGCCGGGAACCGGCTGGGAACCTTCGCAGGCAACGGGAGGGTCATCCTTATCGGAGACGAGCCGGATGCAGGGCAGACGGGCGAGGCCCTCGAAAGCATGACGCGCTCGGGCTCCGACGGCTCGTCAGACGCGGGCAGCGTCCTGGGAGCGGTATTCCCGGGCGTAGCCGTCGCTCATGCCGCTGAAGCGGGCGACCAGGCCGCCGCCGCAGGACTGCTCTCACTCTCCTGGCCGTACCTCTTAGGTATCGCGCTGCTCCTGCTCGCGCTCCTTCTCTTCCTCGCCGCGCGACGCCGCGAAGACCGGCGCGCGTAGGCGTTCGCGCGAATGCCGCAGCACGATGCGCCACTCGCGCCAGATGAAGTAGATGACGACGAGGTCGAAGGCCGTGATTCCGATGATGAAGACCGAGCCGGTCAGGAATATCTCGTAAAGCTGGTACAGCACGAGCGCGCCCATGACGGCGAGCGAAGCAGGGTACGCCCAGAGGATGTTGCGCAGCAGCGCCCAGATGAGGAAGCACTTGATGAGCCCGCGCGAGAAAAGGAAAAAGGCGACGAAGAGCACCGCGCCGCCGCTGAAGGCGGTAAGTTCCGCGATAACGTGCCCGGCCAGGGGCGCAGCGCCCAGATGGGCCGACAGCCATGCGGCGGCGGCCTGCACCAGCGCGACGATATGCCGTTCCGGTACCAGGATGAGCACGAGCGCGGCCAGCACCTCGGCCAGCGAGATGAGTCCTTTCAGGATGACGCTCCACTTGAAGAGCTCGTAGACGGCATGTTCCGTTTCTAGCGACTCCGGCTCTATGCCGGCAAGCTCTTCGAGGTCCATATAGAAGGTACTCTACCAGAAAAACAGCGCGGCGGCGGGGCCGTGGTACACTGAGCTTCCATGAGCCCGGCGCCTACGAAGGCAAAGAAGACCGATGTCAGGGCTGTCCTCACCGCATACGCGCAGGTCTTGAGGAAGCACCCTTTCCTCCTGACCCTCCCGTTCATCGGCGCGATCATCATCCAAGCAGGGGCCATCGGCGCCCCGCTGTACATACAGCGCTTCATCGACCTGCTTTCAGAAGCAGACCCGGGTACGCCGATAGCGCATGCCGCGTTCTTCCTCATAGGGATGTTCGCGCTCATGAATCTCGTCGGCTGGACTGGCCGCCGCATCCAGATGTTCTCGCACCAGGCCCTTGAGGCGAAGGTGATGGAAGACCTTTCCGACAACGCCTTCGAGAACCTCTTTCGGCACGGGCACTCGTTCTTCATCTCCAATTTCACCGGCACGCTGACCCGGCGGGTGAACCGCTATGCGCGCGCATTCGAGCAGATATTCGATGTCATCGTCTTCGGCTTCTTCTCCACCTTCATCTTCGCGGTCGGCGTCATGTACGTCCTCGGCCAGCGCAGCCCGCTCCTCGCGCTCGCGCTTCTGGTGTGGATGGTCGTATTCATATCCCTGCAGGTAGTCATGGCGCGCATCCGCCAGCCGCTCCGCATCGCGGCGGCGGAAGCGGACAGCAAGGTGGGCGGGCTGCTCTCTGACGCGGTATCGAACCACTCGACCGTGCAGATGTTCGCTTCGGCAGGGTGGGAGCGCTCGCTCTATCGCACGGCGGTGAGCGCTTGGAAGAAGGCGATACTCCGCTCGTGGAACGCGGACGAGATCATATTCGCGATCCAGGGCCTCTTCGCGATACTCATCGAGGTCGGCCTGCTGGGCGGCGGCGTGTTCCTCTGGGAGCGGGGAGCCATATCCGTCGGCGACTTCCTGCTCATCCAGGTGTACGTTATCGGCCTCATGGACCGCGTATGGAATCTCGGCAACAGCTTCCGGCGGCTGTACCAGGCATTCGCAGATGCCTATGAGATGATCGTCGTCATCAACACGCCGGTCGAGGTCGAGGATGCGTACGACGCCACGGAGCTTGCTGTTCAGAAGGGCGCGATAGGTCTCCGCGACGTTACCTTCACGTTCACCGAGGAAAGCGCAGTGCTCGCTGATTTCAATCTCGCTATCGCGCCGCATGAGAAGGTCGCGCTCGTCGGGCCGTCGGGCGCCGGCAAGTCGACCATCACCAAGCTCCTCCTGCGCCTCTATGACGTTACGAGCGGCAGCATCGTCATCGACGGGCAGGACATCCGCTCGGTCACGCAGGATTCGCTGCGCCGGAGCATCGCCTTCGTGCCGCAGGACCCGATACTCTTCCATCGCTCGCTCATGGACAACATCCGCTACGGGCGCCAAGACGCGACCGACGAGGAGGTCATGGAAGCCGCCAAGAAGGCGCGCTGCCACGAGTTCATCTCGCAGCTTCCGGAAGGGTACGGCACGCACGTGGGCGAGCGCGGCGTAAAGCTCTCGGGCGGCGAGCGCCAGCGCGTCGCCATCGCCCGCGCCATCCTCAAGGACGCGCCGATACTCATCCTCGACGAGGCGACGAGCGCGCTCGATTCAGAGAGCGAGCACCTCATCCAGGAGGCGCTCAGGACGCTTATGGAAGGTAAGACCGTCATCGTCATCGCGCACCGCCTTTCCACCATCATGACCATGGATCGCATCGTCGTCATCGAGAACGGCGCTATCGCGGCGCAGGGCACCCACGCCGAGCTCTTGAGCCAGCAGGGCGGCCTCTACCACAAGCTGTGGAGCATCCAGGCGGGGAGTTTTCAGGCCGATACCTAAGAGATGCTAATGACGAATACTTGACAATCTACTATTCTATAGTTAATATTCCTCACGGAGGAATCGGCCTCCACGCAGTCTAAGGAGAGAAGTAATGGGTCCTTTAGCTGCGCGCCTATCCGAGAAGAGGTATGAGGTACCAACTCCGCCTCTAACTTACTCGGATGATATGCAAAGGTCATTGCGAGATCCACAGGATCTCGTGAATCCGATGTATATGTCACCAACTACGGTATATACCCCGAGAGGGGACCAGGTCGGCGACGAGGCGCATTAAAGTGAGGCGGATTCATTACTGAATCCGCCTCTATTCTTAAGAAGTTCAATATGGAGGGCGCTATGATCCTTATAGTAACGAGGAAAGATGATGTTCATGCTGATCTCGTGGCCATGGAATTAGAGAAGTTAGGGGTGCCGTTCTTTCGCCTCAATACTGAAGCGATATATGAGTATGAAATAGCTCTTACGCTGGATGGTGCGGAGCTGCTTCATATTGCATCAAGACGGCGCATGGACACAAATAATATTTCCGCAGTTTACTTGCGGAGAAGATCCATTCCCGATTTACCCATTGATTCTGAGTATGAGAGCTTTGTCCATTCCGAATGGAAAAGCTTTTTAAAGAATCTGTGGGTCTCAATGAGAAATGCTCGATGGGTCAGTAATCCAGAAGCAATTGAAGTTGCTTCCAATAAGTTAGCACAGTTAAAAGTGGCTCAGGAAATTGGGCTTACCATTCCTCCCACACTGATGACGAATTCTCAAGATGAGGTAAGAGCATTCAATGGCAAGTTTGGCTCAGACGGCCTCGTTTATAAAGCTCTGAACAGTGGTGAAATAAGCAGAGATAGTGGTGAGGTAATCTATACGCAGATATTAGATACTGCTTTGTTAGATTCTTCTTACTCGGACGAATTTCGACTTGCTCCGGGGATATTCCAGCCTTGTATAAAGAAATTATATGAGGTAAGGGTCACGGTCATCGGAAAATCTGCTTTCTCAGCGAAAATTGATTCCCAAGTCAACGCAAAAACATGCATTGATTGGAGGCACTACGATGACGGAATTATAGGGCACACTGCCTACAATTTACCGGAAGCAATCGAAGCTAAGTGCATCGAGATTGTAGAGAGATTTGGTTTGAAATTTGGAGCAATTGATCTCATCAAGAACGACGAAGGGTATACCTTCCTTGAAATCAATGCTAATGGTCAATGGGCCTGGATTGAAGCTTGTACTAATTACCCGCTCGCCAGGGCCATGGCAAAGTTACTTACGACTTAACTAGAGGCAGTCTATACAGACTGCCTTTTTAATTTGGTAGAATATTTCAGATGAAGGAATTCGAGCGCAAAATAGCCTCTCTCTATAAGGAGGACCTTAAAGAGAGGTCATCCAGTACAAAAGTGCCAGAAGTTATCATTAAACATGATAAGGAAAGGAGAAAAATTATTAAAGATATCCTTGCTGATGTTGGAAGCGATATAAATAGATTGTCTTCAAAATCTTTATATTATATCGCGTGGATCTTTCATCATGGCGTAACAATTTCAGATTCTGAACATGCGAAAAGATATGCTCTCCTAAGTTTTAATAAAGGCCTTAAGAAGGCTGGTTGGTTATATGCTGCTAGCACAGATAGATTATTAATGAGAAAGGACGAACCGCAAAAATTCGGCACACAATTCTATAAGGCAGGAAAAAATGCAAAATGGAAGTTATATAAGACTGACCTCTCCATATCCGATGTAGAGAGGGAGAAGTACGGTGTTCTTAGTATTGGCAAGCAAAAAAAAGCCATAGAAGAGCTTAATAAGCAAGCATAGTGAATAAACTCCACCACCCGCCTCATGATTGCTATAGTGAACTTATTGCCAATCATCGCTCACTGCTATGCATTTTGGAGAACACGTGACCATTGACGGATACGGGGGAGACCCTGCCGCCCTCGACAGCGAGGAAGCAGTCCGGTCGTGCCTCACCGACCTCGTGTCGACTCTCGGCATGCACGCGCTTCTCGGCCCGGAAGTCATATCGGCTGCGGATAACCAGATAAAGGATCCGGGCGGCTGGAGCGGCTTCGTCATCATCGCCGAGAGCCATATCAGCATCCACACCTTCCCGAAGCGCCGCTTCGTGAGTGCCGACGTATACACGTGCCAGAATGGGATAGACACGGAGAAGATAACAGGCTTCTTCAAGGAGCGGTTCAAACTGGAAGACATCGAGACGCACTTCGTGAAGCGCGGTACCCGATACCCAGAGCATAATCTTGTGTAGGCAATACCGTTCCTGCGTTCGCCATAGGGAAGTGGTAGTATGTATATATCTCCATGAATTGGCTACGTAGCCAGACGTACAAAGTGTTCCGGCCGTTCTTCGCCCGCACCCGCTCGCTGGCGCCGCTCGTGGACGATCTCCTGACGCCGTATCCGGACGTGATCGAGGAAATCAGGCGCAGGTCCGAGGATACGGACCTGCGAGCCCGCGTCGAAGAGTTCCTGGACGGGGACCTGCCCCCGTATTTCATGGACCAGCCGGTGCTGTACCTCGCACGGCATATCGCCACGCCGAATTACGAGACGCTCCGCTTCGTGCACCTTGCTGAGGCGAGCGGCATGAAGATCGTCATCGGGCAGGACACGAAAGACAAATTTGTGTCGCATAACCCGCTCAAGAAAGCGCTCGGGAAGCTCCCTATCTGCCTAGGCATAGCTCAGAAGGACGGAGCATACAGGGAACGGTATCAGAAGATATCAGTTATTGATTTCAATACGGCGAATGGAAAGCAGATCGGTTCTATACGCACCCTCTGGGGGCAATCACTGGCAGGCTTCCATGGCGAGCTGCTGACGCAGTTCGTCGATGGCCGCGTCGAGGTGCGGGAGGACGCGGAATGGATAGACCGGCATCATCGCGGCGACCTGCTCGAGCACTACAAGAAGTTTCTCGCGCTCTTTCTCGTGCATGGCGTCCTGTTCGAGGACTACCAGGTCGACGACACGCATGAACGCCGGTTCGTGACGGAGATCCTGCGCCCTGCCTGCGAGTTCGTTGAAGAAACCTTCGGATATCGCCCGCTCATCTCACGGCTCCTGCCTACGTCCATAGAATCCCCTGAATACTGGATTTCCTACCCGAAGGAAGTCCTTGATATAGTGAAGCGAAAGCTAACAATTTAATATCTTATGCCCTGGTTCATCCTCGCCCTTGTGGGCCCCTTCCTGTACGCGATGACGAACCATATCGACAAGGTTCTCCTTGAGCGGTATTTCAAAGAGGGCGGAGTAGGGACGCTGATTATCTTTTCCGCTCTTCTTTCGGCTCTGGCATTGCCGTTCCTGTTTCTCGTCGACCCGACCGTATTCCAGGTGAGCGGCCTGCACATCCTCGCGCTTGCGGGAGTCGGGCTCCTGAACGCGCTCGTGCTCTGGTGCTACCTTGCTGCGCTTGCGAACGAAGAAGCGTCTATTACGGTCGTCTTCTATCAGCTTGTCCCGGTTTTTGCCGCTATTTTAGGTTATTTCATCTTGGGCGAGACGCTCAGCGCACGAGAGGTCATCGCTATGGCCATAATCATCGCGGGTACCGCCGTGGTTTCGTTCGAGCTCGATGTCGAGAGCCGTTTCAAGCTGCGCGCAAAGACTATAGTCCTCATGCTCATGGCGGCGTTCTTTTGGGGACTCGAGTCGGTCATCTTCAAGGCGGTCGCTCTAGAAGAGAACGTCGTCAGGTCGCTCTTCTGGGAACACCTCATGCTCACGGCCATCGGTGTCTGCATATTCCTCTTCATCCGAAGGTACCGGACTCATTTCATCATCGCCCTGCGGGAGAATTCCAAGGGCATCCTGCTCTTGAACGTGGCGAATGAGAGCCTGTACATGCTCGGCAACATAGCGTTCTCGTTCGCATACCTCCTGGCCCCGATCGGTCTCGTTCTCCTGGCAGAGTCCTATCAGCCGGTCTTCACGTTCCTTCTGAGCATCTATCTCTTTATCGCCCTTCCTGAACTGGTCTCGGAACGCATGTACAAGAAGCACATCTTCCAGAAGGTATTCGCGCTGCTGGTGACGATAATCGGCACGTATATCCTGTTCATGCCCTAGCTGGCCCCTATACACACCCCCGCCTCTGTGTCGGCCGGTACTTGCTATAGTTTTAGTAAGGCACCTATTTCATGGATTTTCGCCGCCATTTCCTCCTATACGCCGTTCTCCTGCTCATCGTCCTTGCCGCAGGGTATTCCTATTACCGCTTCATGGTGGCCGATGACTACGTGGTCGAGTACGAGGTCGACTGCGATCCTGCGACTCAGGCGTGCTTCACAGGCTGCGACGATGACGAATGTACGAGCACGTACGCCTACGCGCTCATGCAGAAGCGGGCGCCCGATATCGAACGCGAGTGCGGCGTCGACATAACCGACTGCGAGGCCGCGCAGAGCTGTCTTGAGGGCGATACCGGCTGCTCTGTCTCATACTGCGATCCTGAGAGCGATGGGGAATGTATCGGACCGAATGCGGCCGTATCGGAAGATGAATAGGCATATGACACACGTATGATCTGCAACTACTTCGCTGAACCACTGTACCTCTTTTATGTTTCGGATCTGCCTGGAATCATCTATTACTCGCACATTCCCGCAATCATTATTCCGCTTCTGGTGGGAATCTTCGTCTTTCTGAACGATAGAAAGTCCTTGCTCAACCGGCTGCTTTTGGGAATCTGCGCATCTTTCTCCCTTTGGATATTCTTCGACCTTATAAGCTGGACCAACATCCACAGCGATCTCATCCTCTTTTCGTGGTCCTTCTTCGGTCCGCTACAGGCGCTCATATCAGTGCTGAGTATATATTTTATCTACGTCTTTCTTGAAAAGAAGGATGTGCATGTCGGCTTGAAGCTTATCTTCCTCGCGCTTGTCGGCGCCACTATCGTGATTGCCCCGACGGAGCTCAGCCTGCATGGATTCAACATCACGAATTGCGACGCATTCGGATTTGAGAACCCTATATTCCAAGCCTATTACTCCTCGCTTGGCGCGCTCGCGATGCTATGGATACTGGGGCTGCTCATCTGGAAGTACCGCAAGGCGGAGCCGGGGATGAAGAAGGAAATCGTACTTATGGGAATCGGCATCGAGCTGTTCCTCTTCTCCTTCTATACAGTTGAGTTCTTGGGCGCGTACCTTACAACGATCGGCTTCCTGCCAGATTCACAGCTCGAAGTGTACGGATACTTCGGCATGATCGTGTTCATGGTCTTTATCGGCATATTCCTTGTACGCTTCAAGACATTCCATGCCAGCCTCATCGCTTCGCAAGCGCTCGTCATCGCACTCGTCATCCTCATCGCTTCCGAGCTTACCTTCACGCGCAATCCGACGAACCTGATTCTCATCGGCGTCACGCTTCTGCTCACTATAATCGTCGGCTTTGTCCTCGTCCGCAGCGTGAAGCGCGAGATAGAGCAGCGGCAGCGCATCGAGCTCCTCGCCCATGACCTCGAGACCGCCAACAAGCAGCAGGTCGCGCTCCTGCGCTTCATCACCCACCAGCTCAAGGGCTTCGTGACCAAGTCGCGCAACATCTTCTCCATGATCCTGGAAGGCGACTTCGGCACGACGCCGCAGGGCATGAAGGACATCGTCGAGGAAGGGTTCAAGTCTTCGACCCAGGGCGCAGATACGATCCAGGACATCCTGAATGCCGCGAACATAAAGAGCGGAAAGGTCGCGTATGCCAACGAGCCGTTCGATTTCAAGCAGCTCGTAGACGGCATCGTCGCGGCGCAGAAGCCGGTCGCCGAGGCAAAGGGCGTCGCGTTCACGCTTTCCGAGCCGTCCGAGCCTATCATGCTCACGGGCGACCGCATGCAGATGGAGAACGCTATAAAGAACCTCGTGGACAATGCGGTGAAGTACACGCCGCAGGGCAGTATCGCGGCGACGCTCTCGACCGACGGCACGACTATCCGCTTCATGACCGAGGACACCGGCGTCGGCATCACGCCGGAAGACATGCGGCTCCTCTTCACCGAAGGCGGCCACGGTGCAGAGAGCCAGAAGGTGAACGTGGATTCCACCGGATTCGGTCTCTACATCGTCAAGAACATCATCGAGGCGCACGGCGGCAAGGTATGGGCGGAGTCAGAGGGGAAGGGGAAGGGTTCGCGGTTCATCGTGGAGCTTCCGGCGGGCGCGGCATAGGCTGGGTCGCGCATGACGCTAGGCTGAGGAGTAGATAGAGAGTAGATAGAGAAAAAGAATCTGTTGTGGATAGCGACGGAAGACCTCCGTAAAGTACGCGGTGATATACTGTTTTTATGAGCGAGGCGCGATTTATGACAATTGAGAGCAGATTGGATACGCTTACTGATACGGTGGCAAATCTGGTTGTTGAGATGCGCAACGGATTTGCGCGTCTTATTGCTGATACCAGTAGTTTGAGAGCAGATGTCCCCGAGCTGAAGCTTGATGTTCATGAGCTGAAGTCCGTCACCCATGAACTGAACCGGCGGGTAGGGAATCTCGAAGTAGGTATGGAGGACGTGAAGGAATTGCTGGGCGATACTGCGCAGGCGGTCGACGCCAATTCAGTCACCCTCATCGACCACGGAAAGCGTATACGTACGTTCGAGCTAAGGATCGCGTAAGCACGGCATGTCTCAGCATCACGACGCGCATTCAGGCGGGGGCGGACCTCAGTGGCTCGAGAACCACCTCGGCGGCCTCGTCATGCCCTTCGGCGAGCGGTTCGAACGCTTCCTCGACCGCATCATGTACCTTCTGGTGAACGATTTCTTCCGGAAGGCCGCGGTCCTCTATATGGCCGTGTTCACGCCGCTCCTGCTGGTGGAGTATGTCGTCCGGTTGGCACATTCATAAAGAAAAGCCGCCCGAAGGGGCGGCTAGGTTCAATATCATTCTTATACAGTCTCTTTACGGACGAGTTCGCGCTGCGCTTCCGTGAGCTTCGGCAGTGTACGAGTAGTCTGATACTGCTCCCATATCGGTTCCCAGTCCTTGCGGAATATCTCGAGCAGGATTTCGTCCGCATACCCGCCATTATAAGATTCTTGATCGGTATAGCGGCCTACGATGTGGTATCCGCACTTAATAAGATGCCCGAGACTTCGCGCATTGAACGCATTCACGCTGGAAATGAGTTTCCGGAGCCCGAGAATCTTGAAGGCGTGGTACTGAAGCAGGAGCTTCGCTTCGGTCCCGTACCCTTTGTTCAGGTTATCCAGGCTGCCTAATAGAGAGCCTGTTATCCCGACGCCGCTCGGCCAGCGAATCCCGTGAATTCCTGTATGGCCGATGTACGTATATCGCAAATGCTCGCCATCTTGGTCATGGCGAAGTACCGCGAAGATGGAATTGATACCCTTGCTCTTCGGCAGGTTCCGAATCCAATCAAGCTCCTCCTGCATGCCGATGGGCGGCGTCAGGTGGACTCCTTCAGTCACCTTCGGATCGTTCACTAATTGCAGAAGTTCTGGAAGATACGCTTCCTGCAGTACGGCGAGCGAGCAGCCGACGAGGCCGCGGTGTACGATGCAGTGATTCACGTGATGTCCTTTCTCTCAAAGAGCGGGGATAGAAGAAGCTGGTAAGAAAATACAAGTATTTATCCATCATGTCAAATGAAAGAGGCTGATTGTCTTGAAAACAGGGCGCAAAGATAGTACGCTTCACAATACGTCGGGGTAGCTCAGTTGGTTAGAGCGTAGCACTCATAACGCTAAGGTCGTGGGATCATTCCCCACCCCCGACACCAGTCGGATAGGGAGTCGGAGCCTTGTTTCAGGAGGCATAAGACGGTATATTCGATGAAGCGCTTTGGCGCCGGAATGCAGTCGTAGCTCAACTGGTTAGAGCACCCGCCTGTCACGCGGGAGGTTGCGGGTTCAAGTCCCGTCGACTGCGCCGAACGCGAAAAAGGGAGCCGGAAGGCTCCCTTTTTCGCTGCATCCGCATCCGCAGGCTTGCATTTCAGAAGTATGAATAGTATGATTATTCATACATATGGAAAAGAACACGAAACACAAGAAGGGAAGCCATCCGGGCACGTTCGGCGTTACCTCTATGGGCGAGCGCGGCCAGGTCGTCATCCCTGCCGACATCCGTGACACGCTCAAGCTCGAGAAAGGAGAGAAGCTGGTCGCGCTTGCGCGCGGCGGGGGCGTAACGCTCATCCCGGCATCGCGCTTCGAGCACATGGCAGAGCGCCTCACCGAGATGCGCGAGCTCTTCGATATCGCTGTGAATAAGCGCTAGCTATGGATACCGCACGCGCCCACAACCCCTTCCTCGAAGGGCCTATCCTACGCTCGCTCGTGAAGGTCGCGATCCCTATCGTGCTCGCGAACATCCTGCAGGCCGGATACCAGCTCATCGACGCTTTCTGGGTCGGCCGCCTGGGCGTCGACGCTGTCGCCGCCGTCTCGGTCTCGTTCCCGTTCACCTTCCTGACCATCTCGCTCGGCGCCGGCCTGGCTATCGCCGGCTCGACCCTCATCGCGCAGTACGTCGGCGCGAAGAACCAGAAGATGGTCGACCATGTGGCCGGTCAGACGATCGTCATGATATTCCTCGCCTCGGCCGTGCTCGGGTCGCTCGGCTTCTTCCTGGCGCCGACGTTCCTGCACCTCATGGGCGTTACGCCGGCCGTGTACGCCGCGGCGCTCGGCTTCATGCGCGTCTCCTTCGTCGGACTCATCTTCGTCTTCACATTCTCGATGTTCCAGTCCATCATGCGCGGCACCGGCCACGTGAACGCGCCGGTCTACATCGTCTTCGGGACGGTGCTCCTGAACTTCCTGTTGGACCCGCTCTTTATCTTCGGCTGGGGCCCGTTCCCTGCGGCGGGCGTCATGGGCGCAGCCATCGCGACCCTCATCACGCAGAGCATCGCCGCGCTCATAGGGGTCGGCCTGCTCTTCAGCGGCCGGTACGGCATACGGCTCCACCTGAAGGACCTCGCGCCGGACCTTTCCTACGTGAAGCGCGCCTTCTTCCTGGGCTTCCCGTCGTCCATCGAGATGTCGATGCGCGCGCTGTCGCTCACGGTAATGACCTTCCTCATCACGAGCTTCGGCACTCTCACGGTCGCCGCGTACGGCGTGGGCGCGAACGTGCTCCAGGTCGTCATCATCCCCGCGCTCGGCCTCTCGATGGCCATCTCGGCGATGGTGGGACAGAACATCGGCGCAGGGAACATCGAGCGCGCGGCGCGCATCGGCCGCGTCGGCGCCTGGCTCGGCTTCTGGGTGCTCGAGGCCGTCGGCCTCGTCGCCTTCATAGCCGCCCCGTACCTGGTCGGGTTCTTCGTCCCGGACAGTCCTGAGATCGTCGCCGCAGGCGCGGTATTCCTGCGTACCATGGCGCTCGCCTGGGGATTCATCGGCGTGCAGATGGCGCTCTCGGGCGTGTTGCGCGCCTCAGGGAACATGGTGACGACCATGATACTCACGATGGTGTCGCAGTGGGTGCTGCAGTTCCCGTTGGCATACCTCCTTTCGAAGCATACGTCGCTCGGCACCTTCGGCCTCTGGCTGGCCTTCCCGCTCGCCAACGCCATCACCGCCTTCATCACCATGGCCGTATTCGCGAAGGGCGACTGGAAGAGGAAGCGTCTCACGGTAGGCATCACGCCGGAAGAAAAGCGGGAAGAAGAGCTGGAAGAGCTCGTGACGGAAGAGATCCTCGCCGAAGAGGCGTTCACCGCCCGGCAGTAAGAGTAGGGCGCAGCGCTGCGCATTCACGCAAGCTTAAGCCGTTCCTGCGGATACTGTCTTTCTTCTCCGGTATGCCGCTCGCTGATCGTGAAAGCCCCTTTCCTGCGCTCCCCGGGCGCGCCGTGCACCCGCGCGGCCGGTTCCGGCATGTCATGGCGCTGGCGCTCAATCCGCAGACAGGGTACCGGGACGGCGTCATCCGCTGCATCACGAGCCGTGAGGGGAGCGTGGCGGTATCCGGCTTTATAGACCGGAGCGAACTGCACTTGGTGAGCGCCGCCGGCGCCTATGAATACGATATCGGGGAGCGGCTCTTCATAGAGAACGAGGACCGCGCCATCGGCCCCTTGCTGCCGGACGGATATGAGTTCCTCGGCCTTGAGGACCCTGACCTCGCCATAGGCGCGGACGGGATGCTCCACCTGTACTGCACTATCCCGCTCGTGAACCGCGCGAGTGGGAAGAGCCGGATATATCTTGGCCATGCGGAAGGACCTGACCTCGCGCGCTTGTGCATGACCGAGCCGGCGCTCATGCATCCGGGCAAGACGGCGAAGGAAGTCTCGCTCGCTCCGCAGGCTGCGGACGGCCTGTACCGCCACCTCATCGAATCGAACGCCTCCGGCACGGAACGCTCTGCGTACTCGACGGTGCGCGTGGCGAAGGCGCGCGGGCACGGGCTGCCGTGGGAATACGGCGCGACGCTGCTGCATCCGGCGAAGGCGGGTATCCCGTGGACAGGCGGGCACGCCTCGCCCGGGCCCTTCCTGCCGCGCTCGTTCATCGACGTGGGGGAGGGTAGGCTGGCCGGATTCCTGAACGGACGTTCCCACGACCGCGTGCATAACGAGCAGGTCGTCTTCGGCACCTTCGCCGTCGGCCTTTTCCTATACGATTACGAGCATGGCGAGATCTGCTGGGTCTCGCCCCTGCCGGTCATCGAGGATCCTGAGGCGACGACGATCACGTTCGCCAGCCAGTTCATCGAGACCGGAAGCGGGGAGAGCGTCCTCTACGCGCATGTGGACGACTCCTTCGTGCGCGCGTACCGCGTTACGGCGGATGCGGTGCGCGTCCTGCTGCCGTAAGCGGCGGTTCTGTGGTACAAGGCTAATATATGGACCAGCAGGACGCATGGGAGCGGGAATATACGGCGCAACAGCTGCTCTCGCCGAGCACGGTGCCGCACGCCGAGGTGATGCGCTTCGTGCGCTGGCTCAAGAAGGAGCGCCGAAAGGCGGGCGAACGGCTCGATCTTGAGGGTATGCGCGTGCTCGACCTCGGTTCGGGCACGGGCCGCAACAGCGCGTACTTCGCACGGGAGGGCGCTCGGGTAACCGGCTTCGAGTTCGCACCCACGGCGCTCGCGCTCGCCAAGGCGCATGCGCAGGAGGAAGGGCTTTCCATAGACTACTGCCTGCAGGATATCGGCGCGCCGTATCCGCTGCCGGACGCGTCCGTGGATATCGCGCTCGACGTAACGTCTTCCAATTCATTGAGCGATAGGCAGCGTCAGGTATGCCTGCGCGAGCTGCAGCGGGTGCTCGCGCCTGGCGGGCATCTCTTCGTGCGCGCGCTGTCTTCGGAAGGCGACCCGAACGCGCGCGAGCTCGTGAAGCGGTTTCCGGGGCCTGACCCAGATACCTACGTGCACCCTGACCTCGGTCTCATAGAGAAGGTCTTCTCGCGCGCGTCGTTCACGGCAGCGTACGCGCCGTACCTCGCCATCCGTTCCCTCGAGCGCGTCGAGCACTACGCGACTGTCGCAGGACGGCGGTACCGGCGGAGTTACTGGGTGGCGTACCTGCAGAAAGCTGCGGATTGAAAAACTTCACGAGATACCGTACTCTACAGAGGTTCCTTCATAAGCCGATGTAGCTCAGTTGGTAGAGCGCATCCATGGTAAGGATGAGGTCTCCGGTT